>JAOAEA010000030.1:22307-45790 GCA_026417035.1 Burkholderiales bacterium | reverse complement strand
CCCCCACACCCCACCGGGAGAGAACCATGCAGATCAACGGCGCCTGCCACTGCGGCGCGGTGTCCTTCACCGCCGAGATCGACCCGGCGCGGGTCGTGCTTTGCCATTGCACCGACTGCCAGGTGATGTCGGGCTCGGCCTTTCGCATGGTCGTCCTGGCGCCGATCGAGACCTTCGCCGTCCGCGGGGAAACGAAGCGCTACGTCAAGGTGGCGCAAAGCGGCAATCGCAGGGCGCAGGTCTTCTGCCCCGAGTGCGGCACGCCCCTGTACGCCACGGCGCCCGAGAACCCGACCTCCGTCAGCATCCGCCTCGGGTGCGTGGATGAGCGGGCCCAGCTGCGGCCTGCCGCCCAGATTTGGCAGCGCTCCGCGATGCCGTGGCTGTCCGAGATGCAGGCCATACCGGGCTCGCCCGAGCAAGGAGCGCTGCTGCCGGTGCGGTAGCTCGCCGCCAGCCGCCCCACGCTCGAGCAGACCCGGGACCCCATGGCGAAAGCGGCCGGTTCCGCGCTCGCTCCGGGCCGCGCGCCTCGATGGGTGGCCGCGCCATGACCCTGCGGCGGATCGTGGCGGCGGGCGGCGCGTATTTCCTGATCGTCTTCGCCGCGGGATTCGCGCTCGGCGCCGTCCGCGTCCTGGTCGTCGCGCCGCGCACGGGCGAGCGCATCGCCGAGCTCGCCGAGATGCCCCTCATGCTCGCGGTGACGATCGCGGCCGCCGCCTGGGTTTCCCGCCGCTACGCGATGCCGTGGGTCGCGCGCGAGCGCCTCGCGATCGGGCTCATCGGGCTCGGCCTGCTCCTCGCCATGGAGCTCACCGTCGTGCTGTGGCTTCGCGGCCTGACGCTCGCCGAGTCCGTCGCCGCGCGCGATCCGGTCTCGGGGACCGCCTATGGCGCGATGCTGGCGCTCTTCGCGGTCATGCCCTTCGTCCTCGCGCGGAAGTAACATCGGCGCACCCCCAAGCGGACCGCACCGGCCATGCCCTCCACCGCGAAGCTCTTCCTCACGCTCGGCGCCGTCGCCGCGATGCTCGCCGTGATCCTCGGCGCCTTCGGCGCGCACGCGCTGCGGGCGAAGATCCCCGCCGATCTGCTCGCCGTGTACAACACCGGCGTGCAGTACCACTTCTGGCACGCGCTCGGGCTGCTCGCCATCGGGCTCGCGGCGTGGCACCTGCGCGATTCGCCGCTCCTCCCGTGGGCGGGCTGGCTGATGCTCGCGGGGATCGTGCTCTTCTCGGGGAGCCTCTATCTGCTCGCCGTCACCGGGGCGCGCGCGCTCGGCGCGGTCACGCCCTTCGGCGGCACTGCCTTCATCGCGGCCTGGGCGCTGTTCGCGTGGGCGGTGGCGAGGGCTTGAGAGCCCAGAGGACACAAGACGGAGGACAGGAGACGGAGCCTCCCGCTCGACCCTCGATCCTCACGCCACGTACACCATCTTCCGCGTCATCCCGCCATCGACGACGAAGTTCTGGCCGGTGATGAAGCCCGAGGCATCCGACACCAGGAAGAGGACCATCGCCGCGATGTCCCGCGGCGTGCCCACGCGGCCCGCGGGGTGCTGTGCGTGGTCCTCGGGCCGCAGCGCCTCGGGCTTGCGGCGGCTCCTCTTCTTCCAGCCGGTCGTGTCGATCCAGCCCGGGCTCACGCAGTTCACCCTCACCTCGGGCCCGAGGCTCACGGCGAGCGCGTGGGTGAGCGCGACGAGGCCGCCCTTGGACGCCGAGTAGGCCTCGGTGTGCGGCTCGGACTGCAGCGCCCGGGTCGAGGCGATGTTGACGATCGCGCCGCGCGCCGTGCGCAGGTGCGCCGCGGCGTGCTTCGTCATCAGGAAGGCGCCCGTGAGGTTCGTGCGCAGCATCCGCTCCCAGTCGTCGAGGGCGAGCGCCGTCACCGGCGTGCGCGGCGCGCCCGCGATGCCGGCGTCGTTCACGAGCGCGTCGATCCGGCCGTAGCGCGCCGCCGTCGCCGCCACCGCGGCGCACGCGTCTTCCTCCCGCCCGACGTCGCAGCGCACGAAGGCGACCGCGCCGCGCGGCGCGAGCTCCGCCGCGGTCTCCTCGCCCGCCTCGGCGTCGAGGTCGGCGAGCACGACCGCCCACCCTGCGTCCAGGAACGCCGTCGCGATGCCCTTGCCGATGCCCTGCGCGCCGCCCGTGACGAGGGCCGCCTTGCGGTTCGCTTCCGTCATCGCTCCTCCCCTGCCGCGCGCGGCTATTTCCCCGCGAGCAGCTTCACGACCTCGTCGTAGCCCCGTGCGCGCGCGATGTCCGCCGGCGCGAGCCCTTCCCGGTTCCTGAGCGCGGGATCGGCCTTGCGCTCGAGCAGGAGCCGCACCACGTCCGCGTAGCCGCCGTCGGCGGCGGCGATGAGCGCGGTGTTGCCGTTCGCGTCCTGCGCGTTCACGAACGCGCCCCGCTCGATGAGCACCCGTGCCGCGGCGAGCTGCCCGGCGCCCGCGGCCCAGAAGAGCGCCGCCTCGCCGCCCCGGTTCGCGAGGTTCACTTCGGCGCCGCGGTCGAGGAGCAGCGCCACCACCGCGGGATCGCCGTGCATCGCGGCGCCGAAGAGCGGCGTCTCGCCGTGCGCGGCGCGCGCGTTCGGGTCGGCGCGCCGCTCGAGCAGGGCGCGCGCCGCATCGAGGCGGCCGTACTCGGCGGCGACGAAGAGCGGCGTCTCGCCGGCGTCGTTGCGCACGCCGAGGTCGGCGCCTGCTTCCGCGAGCAGGACCACCACGCCCGCGTGGCCCTCCTTCGCGGCGGCGTGCAGCGCGGTGTTGCCGGCGCGGTCGCGCGCGCCGAGGTCGGCGCGGCGCGCGAGGAGGAGCCGCACCGTGTCGGCCCTGCCTTCGGCGGCGGCGGCGAGGAGCGCGGTGCGGCCGACGCTGTTGCGGCCGTTCACGTCGAAGCCGGAGTCGAGGAGCCCGGCGACGCGCGCCGTCTCGCCGAGCGCCGCCGCGGTGACGAGCTCGTCGGGGTTGCGCGTCTGGGCGGCCGCTGCCGTGGCCGCGAGCAGGAGGAACAGCGCCGCGAAGCGCCTCATGCGCGCGCCTCCGCCTGCGCCCGCTGCATCGCTTCGTTCCGCCTGCCGAGATAGACCGCGATCGCCACCCAGAGCGCCGCCACCGGCACGCCGGCGAACGCCATGCCCGAGAGCGAGAGCCCCGCGGCCTGCAGCCCCGCGACCACCCAGCCGGACGCGGCGTCACCGCCCCGGTGGACCACGGTGTCGATGACGTTCTTCGCCTGGTATTTCTCTTCCTTCGGCACCACCGTGAAGAGCGTCTCGCGCGTCGGCTTGGTGATGGCGAACTCGCCCGCGCGGCGCAGCACGCCGAACGCGACCAGCACCGGCAGCGTCGTCGCCAGCCCGAACGCCGCGAACCCGGCGAGGTTCAGGACCGGCAGCGCGACGAGCATCGCGGTCACGCCGAGCCGCGTGAGCAGCCGCCCGGTGAGGAAGAACTGGATCCCGAGCGTGAGCACGTTGACGGCGAGGTCCACCGTAGCGAAGAGGCGCGTGCGCTCGGCCGGGTCCGCGATCGCCGCCGGCACGAGGCGCGTCTGCTCGAAGTAGAGCAGTGTCGAGAGGAGCGTGTAGCAGACGAGATAGACCGCGACCGCGGCGAGGTAGGGCGAGCGCGCGATGCGCACGACGCCGATCCACAGGCCCGGCCGCTCGCCGCCGTCGCCCGCCTTCAGGAACCGGGCGCCCGCGCCCCGCGCCCGCGCGAGGCGAAGGAGCATGGCGATGCAAACGAGCGCGCCGCCGAGGAGCGCCGCCGAGAGGAGCGGCAGGTTGGCCACCCCGATTCGCGGCGCGACGAGCGCGGTGAGCCCCGGCCCGGCGACGGCGCCGAGGCTGCCGCCGGCGCTGATGAAGCCGAAGAGGCGCTTCGCCGCGTCCACCCGGAAGAGGTCGGCCATGAAGCTCCAGAACACCGACACGACGAAGAGGTTGAACACGCTCACCCACACGAAGAACACCGGCGCGACACGGCGCGCTTCGACGCCCGCGTCCATGGCGAGATGGAAAGCCACGAGGCACGCGGCGAAGAAGCCGTACACCGAGGGTAGCAGCCGCGCCACTGGCAGGCGCGAGGCGAGCCAGCCGAAGGCCGGGATCAGCGCGACCATGGTGAGGAACGTGGCGGTGAAGAGCCATTGCAGGCGCTCGTGGCCGAACTGCACCGCCATCTCGTCGCGCACCGGACGGATCGTGTAGTAGGCCGCGAGGAGGCAGAAGAAGTAGAGGAACGACCAGAGGAGCGACCCGATCTCGTCGCGGCGGACGGCGACGACGCGCCCGAGCAGCCCCCCGGCGAGCGGCGCGGGGGCGGCGGCGTCGCTCATCGCGCGAGCACCCCCCAGAGGAACTGGCCGATGAGCAGGATCGCCATCGCCCACAGGAACTTCCGCAGCCACGCGACGTAAGTCGCCGGGCTCACGCGCCCGCGCACGTGCTGGCCCGCGACCAGCGTGACGATGGCGAGCCCCGCCCACGGCAGGGTGGAAGCCCACTGCGCGGCGGTGACGCCGCCGGCGACGGTCCAGGTGGCGAGCTGGGCGCCCTTGCCGAAGGTGAAGCAGAAGTTCAGGACCTGGATCATGCCCTGCGGCGCGACGCCGACGAGCATGAAGTAGATGATGAGGAGCGGTCCTGCCACGTTCGCGGTGGCCTCGAAGACGCCGGCGGCGAGGCCGAACAGCACGGCCGCCGTGTGGGGCCAGCGCTTCACCACGGCGACCTCGGCCTTGCCGAGCCGGTCGAGGTTGAGCCACGCGAGCATGATGAGCGCGAGCACGAGCGAGAAGGGCGCCGGGTCGGCGCCGATCAGGAGCCGCGTCCCCGCCCAGCTTCCGGTGGCGAGCAGGAGCGGCATGTACCACCAGCGGCCGATGGACGCGCGCAGGTTCCCGCCGCGGAAGACCGAGATCACGGTCATCGCGAGCGTGGGCACGAGGATCACGAGGATCGCCGTCTTGATGTCGGTGGCGAGGGCGACGAGCGGGGTGGCCACGATCGGGAACCCGAAGCCGATCACGCCGTGGGTGAAGCCCGAGACCAGCATCACGAGCCCGATCCACACGAGGGCCCAGGCCGGAAGATTCTCCATCCCCGCCATCAGCCGAGGCTCCGCCGCAGGAGCTCGGCGAGGTGGACCGGCTCGCGCCCGGTGCCGGCGGCGATGTGCTCGCGGCACGAATAGGCGTTGTTGACGATTGCCGTTTCCGCGCCGGCCGCGCGGATCGCCGGGAACACCGCGAGCTCGCCGATGCCGACGGAAAGGGCGTGACGCTGGGGATGGAAGCCGAACGAGCCCGCCATGCCGCAGCAGCCCGAGTCGGGCGCGGCGACCTCGTAGCCCATGCGCTCGAGGAGCTTCGTGTCGGCGCCGAGGCCCCACAGCGACCTCTGGTGGCAGTGGCCGTGCAGCAGCGCGCGGCCGTGCGCGATGCGCGGCGGCGCGTAGCCGCTGCGCTCAAGGAATTCCGCGAAGGTGAACGTCTGCGCCGAGAGCTTCCGGGCGCGCCCGTCGTGCGGGAAGAGCCGCGCCAGCTCGTCGCGGAACACGGCGACACAGGTCGGCTCGGTGCCCACGAGCGGCGTTCCTGCCTCGATCTCGGGCGCGAGCGCATCGAGGATCGCCGCGAGCTCGCGCCGCGCGAGGTCGAGGAAGCCGTGGTCGTAGAGCGGCCGGCCGCAGCACAGGCGCCTCGCGGGAATCACGACCTCGCAGCCCGCCGCCTCGAGCACTTCCACCGCGGCGCGCGCGATCTCGGGATGGAAGAAGTTCGCGAACGTGTCGGGCCAGTAGAGCACCCGCTGCCCGGCGCTTCGCGGCTCGTCGACCGCCGGCCGGCCGCGCGCACCCCCGGGACGCACGGCTCCTCCTCTGCCTCCGCCTGCCAGGGCGAGGGCCGGGGTGGGGGCCCTGCGGCGGAACCACGCCCGGAAGGTTTCGCGCGCGAACCTCGGCAGTCGCCGCTCCGACGCTATTCCCGCGAGCTTCTTCGCGAGCCGCTCGAGGCCCGGCGTCTGCGTCGCGAAGTTCGCGAGCGCGGGCAACGCGCCGGCGATCCCGGCCCAGCGGCCGATGAGGCCGGTTGCGTAGGCGTGGCGCGGCCGCAGCCGGCCTTCGTAGTAGTGCGAGAGGAACTCGGCCTTGTAGGCGGCCATGTCGACGTGGGTCGGGCAGTCGGCCCGGCAGCCCTTGCACGAGAGGCAGAGCTCGAGCGCCTCGCGCACCGCGTCGCTCCGCCAGCCGTCTTCGATCACTCCGCCGCGCAGCATCTCGTGGAGCAGCCGCGCCCGGCCGCGCGTGGAGTAACGCTCCTCGCCGGTGGCGCGGTAGCTCGGGCACATCGTCCCGCCCGCCGCCGCGCGGCACTTCCCCATGCCGATGCAGCGCTCCACCGCGCGCGTGAAGCCGTCGCCCTCGGCCGAGAGGAAGCTCATGCGCGTCGCGGGCGTCACCGGCCGGTATTCCGGCCCGAGGCGCAGGTTCTCGTCGGCGCGGTAGGGATCGACGAGCTTGCCCGGGTTCATGAGCCCGCGCGGATCCCAGATCGCCTTGAACTCGCGGAACGCCTGCATGAGCTCCGGGCCGTACATGATCGGCAGGAACTCCGCTTTCGCCTGCCCGTCGCCGTGCTCGCCGGAGAGCGAGCCGCCGAACTTCACGACGAGATGCGCCGCCTCCTCGAGGAAGCCGCGCCAGATCCGCAGCCCCTCGGGCGTGGCGAGGTCGAAGGTGATGCGCGCGTGGATGCAGCCGTCGCCGAAGTGGCCGTAGAGCGAGGTGCGGTAGCCGTGGCGGTCCACGAGCGCCTGGAACGCGCGCAGGTAGTCGCCGAGGCGCGCGGGATCCACCGCGGCGTCCTCCCAGCCCACCACCGGATCGGGAACGCCGCGCTCGAGCGAGAGCGCGGTCGCCGAAGCCCCGGTCTCGCGGATCGACCAGATGCGCGCCTGCAGCCGCGCGTCGGCCGCGACGAGGACCGTGTCCCGCCCCCACCGCTTCGCATGATGCTCGGCGAGCCGCGCCGCGCGCGCTTCCGCCTGGACCGGCGAGTCGCCGCCGAACTCGACCATCAGCCAGGCGCGGCCCGCGGGGAGCATCGCGATCTCCTCGCGCCGCAGCCCGCGCGCCCGCAGGCCCCCGATGATGGCGGTGTCGAGCCCTTCGCACGCGATCGGCCCGAACGAGAGCACCTCGACGGCGTGGTCGCCGGCAGTGTAGATGTCCGGCCAGCCGAGCACCGCGATCACCCGGTGCGGCGGGCTCGGCACGAGCTTCACGCGCGCCGCGAGCGTGACCGCGCACGATCCCTCGGAGCCGACCAGCGCGCGCGCGACGTTGAACCCCGCTTCCGGCAGGAGCTGGTCGAGGTTGTAGCCGGAGACCCGCCGCTTGATCTTCGGGAACTTCGCGCGGATCGGATCGGCGTAGCGCGCGGCGAGCCGCGCGAGCGCCGCATAGATCTCGCCGCGGCGGCCGCCAGCGCGGACGATCGCGTCGCGCTCGGCATCCGAGGTGGCCCCGACCCAGAAGCGGGCGCCGTCCGCGGTGAGCACCTCGAGGGCTTCCACGTTCTCGACGGTCTTGCCGGCCATCACCGAGTGCGGGCCGCAGGAGTTGTTGCCGATCATGCCGCCGAGCGTGCAGCGGCTGTGCGTCGCCGGGTCGGGCGCGAAGGTGAGGCCGTGCGCCTGCGCAGCGTCGCGCAGCGCGTCGCAGACCACGCCCGGCTCGACGAGCGCAGTGCGGCTCGCCGGGTCGATCGCGAGCACGCGGTTGAGATGCTTCGAAGCGTCGATGACCACCGCCACGTTGACGCACTGGCCGTTCTGCGACGTGCCGCCGCCGCGCGGCAGGATCGGCACGCCATGGCGCCCGCAGACCTTGACCGCCCACACGACGTCGGCGACGGTGCGCGGCACCACGACGGCGATCGGCACCTGCCGGTAGTTGGAGGCGTCGTGCGCGTACGCCGCGCGCGCACCGGCGTCGAAGCGCACCTCGCCTTCGATCACGCGGCGGAGGTCGGATGCGAGCGCGTCGGCCGCGTCGCGTGCGAGCTCCAGGGGGCGGGCTGTCATGGGCCGCGGGAGTGTAGCAAACGCCAGAGCGGGAACCGCAAAAGCGCGCAGGGCGCGAAGTCGAGCGAAGCGCTCCCTCGGCGGCCGGGCATCCGCGGCGATCGGCCATTCGGCTGCGGCTCACGGCGCGCTCGGCGCCGCACGTTTCCCCGCGACGATCCTCGGGTGAACCTTGGCGTCCTTCGCGATCTCGCGATTCAGGTCTGTGCCCGCGAGCGCTCCGCCTCCTGCAGCGCGCGCCACATCACCTTCCCCGTCCCCGACTTCGGCAGCGCGTCCACGAACTCGACGATCCGTGGCGCCTTGTAGGCGGCCATGCGCGCGTGCGCCCAGTCGATGATCTCCTGCTCGCCGACCTTGCCGCGGTGCGCTTCGCGCAGCACCACGACCGCCTTCACCGTCTCGCCGCGCCGCGGGTCCGCCGCGGCGATCACGCACGCTTCCTGGACCGCCGGATGGCCGTAGAGCATCGCCTCGACCTCGGCCGGCCACACCTTGAACCCGGCGGCGTTGATCATGCGCTTGAGCCGGTCGGTGATGAAGAAGTAGCCGTCTTCGTCGACGCGGCCGAGGTCGCCGGTGCGGAAGAACCGCCTGCCGTCGATCTCGACGAAGGCCGCGGCGGTCTTCTCCGGGTCGTTCCAGTAGCCGCGGAAGACCTGCGGGCCGTGCGTCACGATCTCGCCGACCTCGCCGGGGCCGAGCTCGGCGAGCGTCTCCGGGTCGACGACACGCGAGTCGGTGTCGAAGATGGGGATGCCGAGGCACTGCTTCTTGGCGCGCTCGGGCGGGTTGATGTGCGACGGCGCGATCGTCTCGGTGAGCCCGTAACCCTCGACGTAGGTGATGCCGAACCGCTCCTGCATGGCCTGCGCCACCGCCTCGGGCATCGCCGCCCCGCCGCCGCTCATGCGCGCGAGGCTCGAGAGATCGTATTCGCCCACCCGCGGGTTCGCGAGGAAGTCCACGACCATCGTCGTGATCGCGGTCCAGGCGGTCACGCGGTAGCGCTCGATCAGCCGCGCGGCGGCGTCGCGGTCCCAGCGCGCGAGCAGGACCACCGTCGCGCCGAGCCAGAGCGGGCCGCTCATCCCGCCCTGCATGCCGGTCACGTGGAAGAACGGCAGCACTGCGAGGAACACGGCGTCCTGGGTGGTCCCGAACCACTGCGCCCCGGCCACGAGCGTGTGCATCGCGCTCCGGTGGGTGTGCATGCAACCCTTCGGCTGCCCGGTCGTGCCGGAGGTGTAAGGCATCACGCAGAGGTCGTCCGGCCCCGCGATGAGCGGCCCGGGCGCGAGGTTCGCCGCCAGCGCATCCGCCCAGGCGGTCACGCCGGGCTCGGCGACGGGCAGCCGCGGCGCGCGGACGAAGTCGGGCACGGCGAGGTCGGTCGGCTGCCGGAGGTAGTCCGAGTAGGCCGCGACGACGATTCGGTCGAGGCCGTTGCCGAGGAGCGGCTTGGTCCGGGCATAAAGCTCCTGGGCGACGATCGCGACCTTCGCGCCGCTGTCGGCGACATGATGGGCGAGCTCCTCGGTGAGGTTCATCGGGTTCACCGGGACGACCACCGCATTGGCGCGCAGGATCGCGTAGTAGCCGATCACGAACTGCGGGCTGTTCTGCGCGAAGAGGATCACGCGGTCGCCCTTCGCGACGCCGCACTCGCGCTCGAGGAAGCCGGCGAGCCGCTCGCACTCGTCGCGGACCTCGGCGTACGTGATCGGCGTGTCGTAGAAGACGAGGCAGGGCTTCGCCGGATAACGCGTCGCCGACACCTCGACGTTGTAGAAGAGGTTGGTCGCCGGGATCGTGAGATGGCGCGGCAGGCCCTTGGGCCAGAAGGCGAAGTGGCGGTCGGACATCGTGTCTTCCCTCTGTTCGAGCTGCAACGCAGAGGACGCAGAGAGCGCAGAGTAACGCAGAGCACGGATGGCGTCCGGCCGCCTGACCGCCGGCGGCGGTGCTGATCGCCGGTCCCCGCGACGCGGATGGGACCGGCGTGCCGGCGCCTTCGAAAGCTCTGCGACCCTCCGCGGCCTCCGCATTGCAGCCGTCCGGGCGCATCGTGCCCCGCAGCGATCGGGCCGCAGAGTGCGTAGAGGAACGCGGCGGAAGGGACCAAGGTCCGGCGTGCGCGTCATCCGCGGAGAGCAGCACGGCCGCCGGTCGCGCCACTGCCAGCCAAGCCCGCCCCTCGAACCAGGAACGCTGCGGCCCTCTGCGTCCTCCGCGACCTCTGCGTTGAAGCATCGCCCGCGCCGGTGTAGCCTCCCGCGGGCCATGCTCGCCGCCCTCACCCTCTTCCTCGTCTTCCAGCTCGCCGGCGAGGTGCTCGCTCGCGCGCTCGGCCTGCCGGTGCCCGGTCCGGTGATCGGGCTCGCAGCCCTCTTCGCCGTGCTCGCCCTCCGCGGACGCGTGGCGACGGAGGTGCGCGAGACGGCGAACGGGTTGCTGTCGCACCTGTCGCTGCTCTTCGTGCCCGCCGGCACGGGCGTGCTCGTGCATCTCGACCGCATCGGCGCCGAGCTCGTGCCGATCGCCGTCGCGCTGGTCGCGAGCACCGTCCTCACGATCGCCGCGACCGCGCTCACCATGCGGTGGCTCGCGCGCTACGTGCGCGAGGAGGCCCCGTGACGCCGCGGCTCGCCGACGTCTGGGTCTATCTCGCGGCGACACCGCTCCTGTGGCTCACGGTAACGCTCGTCGTGTACCAGGGCGCCTACTGGCTCTACCGGCGCGCCGGCTTCCATCCGCTCGCGAACCCCGTGGCGATCTCGATCGGGGTGCTGGTGGTGGTGCTCGACGTCTCCGGCACGCCCTACGCCGCCTACTTCGACGGGGCGCAGTTCGTCCACTTCCTGCTCGGCCCGGCGACGGTGGCGCTCGCGATCCCGCTCTTCGCGCAGCTCGGCAAGCTGCGCCGCGCTTGGCTGCCGGTCCTGGGCGGCTTGTTCGTCGGATCGGTCACCGCGATCGGTTCCGCCGTGGGCATCGCGTGGGCGCTCGGCGCGAGCCCGACGACGCTGGTGTCGCTCGCGCCGAAGTCCGCCACGACGCCGATCGCAATGGGCGTCGCCGAGCAGCTCGGCGGCTTGCCCTCCCTCACCGCGGTGCTCGTGGTCTCGACCGGGATCGTCGGCGCGGTGAGCGCGAAATACGTCCTCGACGCGCTCGGCATCCGCGACCACGCGGTGCGCGGCTTCGCCGTGGGTGTCGCGGCGCACGGCATCGGCACCGCGCGCGCGTTCCAGGTGAGCGAGGAAGCGGGCGCGTTCGCGGGGCTCGGCATGGGGCTGAACGGCGTAGCCACCGCCGCCCTCTTCCCGCTGCTCGTTTGGCTGCTCGCCTGAGCGCGCCCGCTCGCCGCGCGTTTCCGTTCACCCCGACGGCACGAAGGGCGGGACGAGGCACCGGCCCTTCGCGTCACGTCGCCGGCGCGGGACGACCTCGCCGCACGGCATGGCCTCCACACGGTACCGTTACGCGCCACGCGTGTCTGCGTCGCCCCGCGGCCGTGGCGGATGCGTGCCCAGCCGGGCCGCGACGGCCGTCGCGAGCGCATCCGCTTCGACCGGCCCGGCCGCGTCGATGACGAGCGCGTGCGCCGTTTCCTCGGCAGCGAGCGGCTCCGCGGTCGCGAGCTGACGTTCGAGGACCGCGAGCGTCGCCTCCGAAGGGTCGGCGGCGGCGCGCTCGCGCGCGGCGACGCGCTCGCGCATCACGTCCGCGGGCGCCGCGGGCGCGAGGATCAGGAAGGGCACGCCGAGCCCGCCCGCGAGCGCGCGGAACGCCTCGCGCCGCGTGCGCTCGAGGAACGTCGCATCGACGAGCGCCGGATAGCCGGCCGCGACGACCGTGCGCGCGAGCGCCGCGAGCCGCGCATAGGTCCGCTCGGTCATGTCCGGCGTATAGAGCCCGGCGCCGACGCCCGACCCGGTGCGCGCGGCCGCGTCGAGGCCGGCGAGCCGCTTGCGCTCGACGTCCGAGCGGATGCGGATCCAGTCCCCGGTGGCGGCGAGACGACCGGCGACGAAGCTCTTGCCCGAGCCCGACGCGCCGCAGGTGATCACGAGCGCCGGCTGCCGCTCGGCCGCGAACGATTCTGCGAGCGCGAGATGCGCGCGCACGTCCGCCGCGTCGCGCTCGCGCGCCGCCGCGTCCGTTTCCTGCGACGCGCGAATGGCGGCGACCTTCGCCCGCACCATCGCGCGGTAGACGAGGTAATAGGGCAGCAGGCGCAGGCCCGCGTAGTCGCCCGACGCATCGAGGTAGCCGTTCAGGAAGCGTTGCGCGAGGTCGGGCCGGCCGCGACGCCGGAGGTCCATCACCGTGAACGCGATCTCGGCAGCGACGTCGGTCCAGCGCAGCGCCGGGTTGAACTCGATGCAGTCGAACACGACGACGCGGCCCTCGTGCAGCACCATGTTGGCGAGGTGCAGGTCGCCATGGCACTCGCGCACGAATCCGCCTGCCAGGCGCTCGCGCATCACGGGCGCGAGGCGCGAGTGCGCCGCCTCGGTCCAGCGCGCGAGCGCCGCGATGCGCGCGGCGGTCGCGGCGTCGTGCTCGAGCGCGGCGAGGTGCTCGAAATTCGCGGCGGCGGCGGCGTACACCGCCCCGGGCGTGCCGTAGGGTCCATCGGGCGGCGCGGCCGGGACGGCCGCGTGGAAGCGCGCGACGAGAGCCGCCAGCTCGTCGATGCGCTCGTCGGGGAGCTCGCCGCGGGCGAGCAGGCGGTCGAGCTCGAGCGCGCGGTCGAACCGGCGCATGCGCACGGCGTACTCGACCGCGAGGCCCGTCCCTCCCATCGCCGGATCGTCCGGCGAGCCGGTCACCGCGACCACGTCGAGATAGAGTTCCGGTGCGAGCCGGCGGTTCAGCCGCACCTCCTCCTCGCAGGCGGCGCGGCGCTTCGCGAGCGTCGAGAAGTCGAGGAACCCGAGGTCGAGCGGCTTCTTGAGCTTATAGGCGTAGCCGCCCGCGAGCAGCACCCACGAGATGTGCGTCTCGACGAGCTCGACGTCGGCGACGGGGTGCGGGTAGCGGCGCGCTTCGCGCAGGCGCTCGACGAGCCGCGCGGCTTCGGCAAGGGTGGGTTCGGAGGGCATGGGGAAGAGCGCTGCGCCTTCATTCTAGGCGCGCCGCGGCACGGGGCCGTTGACCGTGGGCAAAGCGCCCGCGAGGGGGCGGCGCGCCCCATGGCCCGCCTGCCGCGACGTGACTTGCGGCCTGTCCTGCGATCGCACGGAGGCATCCGGCTGCACGGACCGGGAATCCGTCACGGCGTCGCGGCCGCCGCCGCACGATCCTTGCTTGCGGCCAGGACGGGTTGAGGGAACCCGACGAGCGGCCCCGGCTGGGGCGCCAACCGAGGAGGAAAGGTCATGCGCAGGCTGATCATCGTGCTCGCCGCACTGGGGCTCGCCGCCCAGGCGCCGGGCGCATTCGCGCAGATGAAGCTCGGCGTCTCCGGCGAAGCGCGCGAGGAAATCAAGTCCGCGGCGTTCCAGGACCGCTACGCCGCCCTCGCGGCCTATCTCGCCGCGAGCACCGGAGCGGAGATGAAGCTCACCTTCGGGCGCGACCTCACGACCGAGCTGCAGCGCACCCGCACCGGCTACTACGACCTGATGGTGGGGCCGGCGCACGTGATCGGCAGCGCGATGCGCTACGGCTACGAGCCGATCGCGCAGTTCCCCGGCGAGGAGCAGGCGGTGTTCGTCGCCTCGAAGGCGAGCGGGGTGAAGTCGCTCGCCGGCGCCCGCGGCAAGGTGCTGGCGCTGCCGCCCGGCGACGCGCTCGCCACCTACCTCGCGCTCGGCGAGCTGAACGCGATGGGCTTCCCGGCGAAGTCGTTCTTCCGCGAGGTGAAGGAGTTCCGTTACCACGAGGTCGCGCTCCTCGCGCTCGAGATGGGCCAGGCCGACATCGCGGTGGCGGACCGGCGCCTCGCCGAAGCGTGGATGAAGGCGAATGGCGGCCACGTCCTGCACGAGACCAGGACCGCCCCCGCGACCGGCGTCGCGGTCAACAAGCAGCTCGACACGGCCGCGAAGGAGCGCATCCGCGCCGCGTTCCTCAGCCCGAGCCCGAAGTTCGTCCCCGAGCTCGCCAAAGGCGACGTGTCGCTCGCGGGTGTCAAGCCGATCGCGGCGGGCGACTACAAGTACGTTTCCACCCTCGGCTATTTCACGCCGACGGTGATCGGCGGCGCGCAGCGGGTCGGCGCGGAGGAGGTCGTCGAGCTCATGAAGCGGGGCGCGACGCTCGTCGACACCCGCTCGGCCGACGAGTACCGCGACGCGCACATCCGCGGCGCGAAGCTCGTCCCTTACCACGAGAAGAGCAGGAAGGAGATCGATTTCGACGCGAAGGCCGACAGCTTCGAGCTCCAGGCGGCGCTGCCCGACAAGGCCGCGCCGGTGATCTTCGCGTGCAACGGCGCGGAGTGCTGGAAGAGCTACAAGGCCGCCACCGTCGCCGTGCGCGCCGGCTACAAGAACGTCTACTGGTTCCGCGGCGGCTTCCCCGAGTGGAAGCAGAAGGACCTGCCGATCGCCGGCGGCAGCTAGAGCGCGGGTATCATCGGGGGCCCGCGTTCCCCAGCGAGCCCCGGACATGGACACTCAGCGCGCCGTCGTCGTGGGCGGCGGCAGCATGGGCGCCGACATCGCCGCGATCCTCGCGGCGCACGGCTGGCGCGTCGGCGTCGTCGAGCCCGACCGCGCGCGCTGGCCGGCCCTCGCGGAGCGCGTCGCGGGCTCCGCCCGCTCGCTCGGCGCGGCGGGCGCGGCGATCGACCTCGCCGCCACGAACGCCGAGGCCGACTGGACCGGTGTTTCCCTCGTGATCGAGTGCGCGCCCGAGCGCCTCGAGCTGAAGCGCGCGATCTTCGCCGAGCTCGAGCGCCTCGCGCCCGCCGACGCCATCCTCGGCTCGAACTCGTCGAGCTTCCCGATCTCCGCCATCGCCGCCGGGCTCGCGACCGCGCGGCGGATGGTCGGCCTGCACTTCTTCCTGCCCGCGCACCTGGTGCCGGCGGTCGAAGTGATCCGCGGCGCCGCGACCGACGAGGCCGTCTGGCACCGCGCGGCCGAGCTCATGCGCGCGTGCGGCAAGGTGCCGGTGATGGTGCGCAAGGACATCCCCGGCTTCCTCGCGAACCGCATCCAGCACGCGCTGATGCGCGAGGCGTTCGCGCTCATCGACGCGGGGCTCGCGACGCCGGAGGACATCGACAATGCCGTTCGCTACGGCTTCGGCTTCCGCTACGTCGCGGCCGGCCCCATCCTGCAGAAGGAGCTAGCGGGGCTCGACATCCACGCCGCCGCGGCCGCGACGATGTATCCCGACCTCGCGTGCAACAAGGAGCCCGGCGCGACGCTCACCGGGCTCGTCGCGGCGGGCAAGCTCGGGCTGAAGACCGGCGAAGGCTTCTGGAAGTGGACGCCCGCGTCGGCGCGCGCCGCGCGCGAACGCTACGAGCGCGACCTCGCCGACGCGCTCCGGATCCTCGAGCGTTCGCTCGACCGCGGCTGAGCGGCCGCGACGCGCGTCAGTCCGCCGCGATCCCCGGCATCGCGAAACCGAGCGCCGCGAGCGAAGCCGCGAGCGCTGCGTCCTCGGCCGGCGTGAGCTCGACGAGCGGCGGGCGCACCGTGCGCCATTCGGGATCGCGGGCATGGTGCGCGATGGTCGCCTTGAGCGCCGCGATCATCGGGAACTTCTGCAGCGCCGCCCGCACCGCGTCGATCGCCTGCTGCTGCGCGTCGGCGTCGGGCGCCTGCCAGGTGCGGTAGAGGCGGTCGATCGCGGCCGGGTTGACGTTCGCGCCGGCGGTGATGCAGCCGGCACCGCCCGCGCGCAGGTTGCGCAGCAGGAAGGTCTCGCTCCCGGCAAACACGTCGAAGCCGCGCTTGCCGAAGCGCTCGTTGAGCGCCTGCGTGTTCGCCCAGTCCCCGGAGGAGTCCTTGATGCCGGCGACCGTGCCCGGATAGCGGTCGAGCAGGCGCTCGATGACGGCGAAACTCACCGGCACCTGTGACACCGGCGGGATGTGGTAGAGGTAGACGGCGAGCCGCGCGTCGCCGACGCGCTCGATCGTCTCGGCGAAGGCGCGGTAGACGCCCTCGTCGGAGACGCCTTTGTAGTAGAAGGGCGGCAGCATCAGCACCCCGGCGCAGCCGAGCGCGACGGCGTGGGCGGAGAGGCGCACCGAGTCGGTGAGCGCGCAACAACCGGTGCCGGGCATGAGCCGCGCCGCGGGCACGCCCGCCTGCACGAGCTCCTCGAGGAGCACCATCCGCTCCTCCGCGGAGAGGGAGTTCGCTTCGCTGTTGGTGCCGAATACGGCGAGCCCCGCGCAGCCATTCGCGAGCAGCCACTTGCAGTGGCGCACGAAGCGGCGCGCATCGGGCGCGAGGTCGGGCGTGAACGGCGTGACGACCGGCGCGAGGACGCCGCGCAGCCGCGGCGCCGGGTTCCCCTGGCTCATGAGCCCGCCTCCATCCGTTTCGCCGCCTCGGCCGCGGCCTTCTCGCGCTCCACCGCCCGCCGGGCCGCCGGGCGCGCGAGCTGCGCCACACGGTAAGACTCGAGCGCCGGCGCGAGCGGGAGTTTCAGCGACGCGCCCCACGAGAGGCAGTGCGCGACGAGGATGTCGGCGGCGGTGAACGCGTCGCCGACGAGGAAGGCTCGCGCGCCGAGCGCGTCCGCGACGAGCCCCGCGGCGACCCCGAACTCCCACGCCGCGGTCGGCTCGATCGCCGGGACGCGGCGCTCGGCGGGCAGCGCGAAGCGGTGCTTGGCGATCGTCCAGAGCGGCTGCTCGAGCTCGCCGATGGCGAAGAACATCCAGCGCAGACACTCGGCGCGGCGCCGCGCGTCCGCCGGCAGGAGCCCGCTCGCCGGAAAGCGGTCGGCGACGTAGGCGACGATCGCGCCCGACTCGGTGAGCGCGAAGCCCTCGTCCACCAACACCGGCAGCTTGCCGCCGGGGTTCAGCGCGAGGAACTCGGGCCTGCGGCCCTCGCCCTTGAAGAGATTCACGAAGGCGTACTCGTATGGCGCGCCCGCCTCTTCCAGGGCCCAGGCGGCGCGCAGCGAGCGGGTGTTGTGGCAGCCGTAGAGGCGCATCTTTTCAGGATTCAGGATTGAGAGTTGAGGATCGGCTTTTTCGGCGGTGACGGCGGAGCGTGCGGTGCTCGCAAGCCGGGGCGTACGCTTCGGGCGCCGCGGATCCGGCGGGTCGCGGGCCCCACGGCGTGGGCCTCACGACAGCCCTTCATCCGCAACATCCGACCCTCGACCGGACCGCCGCTCTCGACGCTCACGCCTCGCCCCGGGATCCCGAATCCCGGATCGCCCATCCCGAATCCCGAGTCCTCGATCCTCAAGCCCTCCCCCGCAGGAAATCGAAATCACAGCCCTCGTCCGCCTGCAGGACGTGGTCGAACCAGAGCTTGCGGTAGCCGCGCCGCGGCGCGTCCGCGGGGGGCTGCCACGCGGCGCGCCGCCGCGCGAGCTCCTGCTCGTCCACCAGCAGGTCGAGGCGGCGCTCGCGCACGGAGAGCCGGATGCGGTCGCCCGGGCGCACGAGCGCGAGCGGCCCGCCCACCGCGGCTTCCGGCGCGACGTGCAGCACGACGGTGCCGAACGCGGTGCCGCTCATGCGGGCATCGGAAATGCGCACCATGTCCTTCACGCCCTCGCGCGCGAGCTTCGCCGGGATCGGCAGGTAGCCCGCCTCCGGCATCCCCGCGGGCGACTTCGGCCCGGCATTCCTCAGCACGAGGAAGTCGTCGGGGCGCACGTCGAGGTCGGGCGCGTCGATGCGCGCGGCGAGGTCCTCGAGCGAGTCGAACACCACCGCCCGGCCCTCGCGCTCGAACAGCGCCGGATCGGCGGCCGAGCGCTTGAGGACCGCGCCGCGCGGCGCGAGCGAGCCGAAGAGCGCCACGAGCCCGCCGCAGGGCTGGTACGGATCCTCGAAGGGCCGCACGACGTCGCGGTCCACCCAGGGAAGCGGCGCCGCGAGCCGCTCGCCGAGCGTCTCGCCGGTCACGGTGCGCGCGTCGAGATGCAGGAGCCCGGCGAGCTCGCGCATCACCGCGCCGATGCCGCCCGCAGCGTGCAGGTCCGCCATGTAGTGCTGCCCGGTCGGCTTGAGGTCCACCAGCACCGGCGTCGAGTCGGAGAGCTCGTTCAGCCGCGCGAGCGGCACCTCGAGGCCGAGCCGCCCGGCGATCGCGGTGAGATGGATCACCGCATTGGTCGAGCCGCCGATCGCGAGAAGCACGCGCAGCGCGTTCTCCACCGATTTCGCCGTGATCACCTCGCTCGGCCGGATCGGCCTCGCCGCGAGCGCCACCGCGAGCCGTCCGCTCGCTTCGCCGGCGCGCAGGCGGTCGGCGTGCACCGCCGGGATCGCGGCCGTGCCCGGGAGCGACATCCCGAGCGCTTCGGCGATCGCGGCCATGGTGCTCGCGGTGCCCATCACCGCGCAGGTGCCGGCGGTGGTGGCGAGGCTGCCCTCGACCGCGTCGATGTCCTCGCGCGCGAGCCGGCCGGCGCGGAACTGCGCCCAGAAGCGCCGGCAGTCGGTGCAGGCGCCGAGGCGCTCGCCGCGGAACGACGCGGGCATCATCGGGCCGGCGGCGAGCATCACCGCGGGGACGCCGGCCGAGGCCGCGCCCATCAGCTGCGCCGGCACCGTCTTGTCGCAGCCGCCGAGCAGCACCGCCGCGTCCATCGGCTGCGCCGCGAGCATCTCCTCGGTGTCCATCGCCATGAGGTTGCGGTAGACGAGGCTCGTCGGGTGCAGGAACACCTCGCCGAGCGACACCGTCGGGAACTCGAGCGCGAGGCCGCCCGCCGCGACCACGCCGCGCTTCACCGCCTCGGCGAGCTCCGGCAGCGCGCGGTGGCAGTTGTTGAAGCCGCTCGCGGTCTGCGCGATGCCGACCACCGGCCGCGCGAGCATCTCGGCCGAGTAGCCCATCGAGCGCGCGAACGAGCGGCGCAGGTAGAGCGAAAAGTCCGCGTCGCCATAGTGCGTGAGCCCGCGCGCGAGCCCGTGCGTGTCCCGATCCGACATGTCGCCTCCGCGGCTGCGATTCTAACCGCGTGTCCGCGGCGAAGCGGCAGGGCTCGACGCAGCAGCGGTGGACAGCGCTTCCACGCAGGGAGCGCGGAGGAACGCGGAGGGAACGACTCACGGGTGCCCGCCGCGTGTGTCCCGCAGCGGCGGCGCGCAAGGTGATCCGCGGCGGCAGGCCACGCGAACCTCTCTCTGTGCGGCCTCTGCGGCGCTCCGCGTCCTCTGGGTTCGAGCTTCCGGCGCAGCGGTGAGACGACGTTGAACGCGAGCGACCCGAAGGAACACGGAGGTCCGGTCGGTCCATGCAAAGCCGGTGCGCGGCGCACACCGGCTGCCCGGCAGCGCGCCTCCCGTGAGGACCCCCGAGAGCTTCCGCTGCGGCTCTCCGCGTGCTCCGCGCCCTCTGCGGTGCCCCCCGGGCGCTCAGGCCTCCGCGAAGAGCTCGAAGAGGAGCTCGCGCATCCAGCGGTTGCCGCCGTCCTCGGCGGCGCGCTCGTGCCAGTGGACTTTCACGTCCGCGGCCGGGATCGCGAGCGGCGGCGCGAGCGCCTTGAGGTTTCCCGCCTGCGCGACGAAGATGCGCGCGATGCGCCCGGGCAGCGTCGCGATGAGGTCGGTGCGCGCGACGATCATCGGCACCACCATGAAGTGCGGCACGCGCAGCGCGATGCGGCCGTGGAGCCCCGCGGCGAGGAGCGCGCTCTCCACGGCCTGGTGCCCCGTCCCCACCGAGGACACGACCGCGTGCGCGGCCTGCGCGAACTGCCGCCGCGTGATGCGCCGCCCGATCGCCGGATGGTCGGCACGCATGATCGCGAGGTAGGGATCGCGGAAGAGCCGTCGCGAGCGGACCGCCGGCCCGAGGCCGGGCACCGCGCCGAGCGCGAGGTCCGCCTCGCCGGAGGCGAGCGCCTCCTCGACCGCCTCGTGCGGGAACGACAGCGCCTCCACCTTCACCCCGGGCGCGACGCGGTGCAGGCGCTCGAGGAGCGGCGGGAGGAAGACCATCTCGCCGATATCGGACATGTTGAAGCGGAACGTCCGCTCGGATGTGACCGGGTCGAACCGGCCGCGGCTCGCGAGCGCCGCGTCGATCAGCCCCAGCGCCTGGCGCACCGGGTCGGCGATGGCGCGGGCGAACGGAGTCGGCTGCATCCCGTCGCGCGTGCGCAGGAAGAGCGGATCGCCGCACACCGCCCGCAGCCGCGCGAGCGCGTTCGACATCGCCGGCTGCGTGAGCCCGAGGCGCGCGCCGGCGGCGGTCACGCTGCGCTCGACGAGGATCGCGTCGAAGGCGCGCAGCAGGTTGAGGTCGATCGCGGCGACATTCATGGCGGCAATTCGGGCTATGCGTCGCATCAATTTGACAGATGGAGTATGGCCTCCTACCCTGCGCCGGACAAGCGGGGAGCGCGCGCCCCCGCGACGGAGAAGCGCCGCCCGCACGGCGCGTGGAGGAGGCGACAGGCGTGAACCCCGTCGGCACAGTCCCGGCAGCCGGGCTCCCGGAGCGTCCGCTCACGATCCTCGTCGCCGCGCTCGGCGGCGAGGGCGGCGGGGTCCTCGCCGACTGGATCGTGCGCGCCGCGACCGCGCGCGGCTTCCCGGTGCAGGCCACCTCGATCCCGGGCGTGGCGCAGCGCACCGGCGCGACCACCTACTACGTCGAGATCTATCCGGCGAGCCTCGCGTCCCTCGGCGACCGCCGCCCGGTGCTCGCGCTCACGCCCTCGCCGGGCAACATCGACGTGATGCTCGCCTCGGAGCTCGTCGAGGCCGGCCGCGCGATGCAGGCGGGCTACGTCGCGCCCGACCGCACGACGCTCGTCGCCTCGACCCACCGCGTCTACGCCACCGCCGAGAAGATCCCGATGGGCGATGGCCGCGCGGACGCGGCGCGCATCCTCGCGGCGGCCCGGACCCTGGCGAAGCGCGCGGTGCTCTTCGACATGGCGTCGCTCGCCCGCGCCGAGGGGACGGTGATCAACGCGGTGATGTTCGGCGCGCTCGCGGGCGCCGGCGTGCTGCCCCTGTCGCGCGCGGACTGCGAGCAGGCGATCCGCGCCGGCGGCCGCGGCGCGGAGGCCTCGCTCGCGGGGTTCGCGGCCGGCTTCGCCGTCGCCTCCGGCGAGGCGACGCCCCCCGCCCGCGCCGAGCCGGCCGGGCCCGCGGCGCCTCGGGTCGAGCGGGTGCGGCGCGAGTTCCCGCCGGAGACGCACGCGACGCTCGAGCACGGCGTGGCGCGTCTCACCGATTATCTGGACGCGGCCTACGCCGAGCTCTATCTCGACCGCATGGCCGGGATCGCGAGGCTCGACGCGGCGGCCGGCGGCGCGGCCGACGGCCATCGGCTGACCCGCGAGACCGCGCGCTTCCTCGCGTTGTGGATGAGCTACGAGGACGTGATCCGCGTCGCCGACCTGAAGACCCGCCGCGCTCGCTTCGCGCGCATCCGCGAGGAAGTCGGCGCGAAGCCCGACGAGCCGGTGCGCGTCGTCGAATACCTGAAGCCGGGCGTCGAGGAGGTCGCGGCGCTGCTGCCACCGGCCCTCGCGCGCCGCCTCGAGGCGTGGGCCGCGCGCCGCGGGGACGCGAAGCCGCTCAACCGCGGCCTCTACGTGTGCACGACCGGCATCGGCGGCTTCCTGCAGCTGCGCCTGCTCGCGGCGCTCGCGCCGCTCCGGCGCCGCACGTCCCGCTACGCCGAGGAGCAGGCGCTCATCGAACGCTGGCTCGCGGCGATCCGCGAGGCCGCGGCGAGCGACCGCGCGGCCGCGCTCGAGATCGCCCTGTGCGGGCGGCTCATCAAGGGTTACGGCGACACCAACCGCCGCGGCAAGGCGAGTTTCGTGCGCATCATGGACACGATCGCGACCTCGGCGCACGAGAGCGCGGCGGGCCGCGCGGCCGCGGTCCGCAAGGCACGCGAGGCGGCGCTCGCGGACCCCGACGGCCGGGCGCTCGAAGCCGCGCTCGCGTCGGCGGGCGTCGCGCCGCTCGCGCCGCGGCCGCAGCCGGTCCGGTTCTTCCGGCGCGCGCCGCGCCGCGAGCGCGAGGCCGCCTGAGGGCCCGCGATGGAACGCTCCTTCCACGAAGAGATCCGCTCGCTCGGCCTCGGCGAGGGCGAGACCTTCCACGGCGAGGGCATCCTCGCGGTCACCAAGGCGCTCCTGCAGTCGGGCGTCGCCTACGTCGGCGGCTACCAGGGCGCGCCGGTCTCGCACCTGCTCGACGTGATGGTGCAGGCGCGCGAGCTCCTCGACGGGCTCGGCGTGCACGTCGAGGCGTGCACGAACGAGGCCTCGGCCGCGGCGATGCTCGGCGCGTCGATCAACTACCCGCTGCGCGGCGCGGTCACGTGGAAATCGATCGTCGGCACCAACGTCGCCTCGGACGCGCTCTCGAACCTCGCCTCGGCGGGCGTCGTCGGCGGCGCGCTCATCGTCATCGGCGAGGACTACGGCGAGGGCGCGAGCGTGATCCAGGAGCGCACGCACGCGTTCGCGATGAAGTCGGCGATGTGCCTCCTCGATCCGCGCCCGACGCTCGCGAACATCGTGCGCATGGTCGAGCAGGGCTTCGAGCTCTCCGAGGCCTCCAGCATGCCGGTGATGCTCGACCTCAGGATCCGCGCCTGCCACGTCCAGGGCAGCTTCGTCGCCCGCGCGAACCGGGCGCCGCCGATCTCGCGGCGCAATCTGCTCTCGGCTGCGGCGCCGTTCAACTACGACCGGCTCTCGCACCCGCCCTCGACGTTCATGCACGAGAAGCTGAAGGTCGAGGTGCGCATCCCCGCGGCGCGCCGCTTCATCGTCGAGCGCGGCCTCAACGAGCGCTTCGAAGGCACCCCCGGCGACCCGGCCGCCGAGCTCGGGATCATCGTGCAGGGGGGGCTCCACAACAACCTCGTGCGCGCGCTCGCGCAGGCGGGGCTCGCCGATGCGTTCGGCGCCACGCGCATCCCGATGCTCGTGCTGAACGTGGTCTATCCGCTCGTGCCGGACGAGATCCGCGATTTCTGCGCCGGCAAGCGCGCGGTGCTGGTCGTCGAGGAGGGCCAGCCGGAGTTCATCGAGCAGGAGATCGCGACGCACCTGCGGCGCGGCGAGCTCGCGACGCGGCTCCACGGCAAGGACGTCCTGCCGATGGCGGGCGAGTACACGACCGAGGCGATGCTGCGCGGGCTGCTCGCGTTCCTCGCCGCCGAGGCGCCGGCGCTCGGCGAAGGGCCGGGCGCCGCGGCGCTCGAGCGCATGCGGCGGTTGCGCGAGGAGGC
>JAOAEA010000030.1:0-22297 GCA_026417035.1 Burkholderiales bacterium | reverse complement strand
GTCCCGCCGCGCCCGCCGGGTTTCTGCGTCGGCTGCCCCGAGCGGCCGGTGTTCGCGGCGCTCAAGCTCGCCGAGCGCGAGGTCGGCCGCCCCCACGTCTCCACCGACATCGGCTGCCACTCGTTCGCGACCTTCCCGCCCTTCTCGCTCGGCAACTCGATCCTCGGCTACGGCATGAGCCTCGCCGCCGCGGCGGGGGTCGGGCCGATGCTCGAGCGGCGGCCGATCGCGATCATGGGCGACGGCGGCTTCTGGCACAACGGGCTTCTCTCGGGCGTGTCCTCGGCGCTGATGAACGGCGACGACGCAGTGCTCGTGGTCATGAAGAACGGCTACACCTCGGCCACCGGCACGCAGGAGCTCGTCTCCTCGCCGCCGCAGGCGGCGCGGCGCGAGGCGCGCGAGGCGAGCGCGGCCGCCGCGGACACGAAGATCGAGGAGACCCTCGCCGGCGCGGGCGTGCGCTGGCTGCGCACCGTGCACACCTACCGCGTCGCGGAAATGAAGGCGGCGCTCGAGGAGGCGTTCCGCACGCCCGAGCCCGGCCTCAAGGTGATCGTCGCCGAGGGCGAGTGCCAGCTCGAGCGCCAGCGCCGCATCCGTCCGCTCCGCGCCGCCGCGCTCGCGCGTGGCGAGCGCGTGGTGCGCACGCGCTTTGGCGTGGACGAGGACGTGTGCTCGGGCGACCACTCCTGCATCCGGCTCTCGGGCTGCCCCTCGCTCACCGTGAAGGACGCCGCCGACCCGCTCAAGGCCGATCCGGTCGCGCACGTGGACGCGAGCTGCGTGGGCTGCGGGCACTGCGGCGAGGTCGCGCACGCCGCGATCCTGTGCCCGTCGTTCTATCGCGCCGAGATCGTGCAGAACCCGACCGGGTGGGACCGCGCGAAGCACCGCGTGCGGCAGGCGGTGATCGGCTGCCTGGCGCCGGCCTGAGCCCTTCGAGGCAGAGGCCGCTGAGGACCTGGAGGGCCGCGGAAAAATGCGACACGGATGCCGCCACACGGAATGCCCGCCGCCGGCGAAGCTCCGTTGCCCCGTCCGGTCCCTGCCAAGAGGGCGCGGATCCCGCCGGAACGCCCGCGGGCGTTCCCTCTGCATCCTGTGCGTTGAAGCCTTGGCATGAACACCCGCCCCCTCTTCGAGCTGCGCGCCGACCTCGCCGAGCCGCTCGACTTCGGCCAGACGCCAGCCGGCCACCGGCGCGTCATCAACATCGTCGGCGGCGAGTTCGGCGGCGAGCGCCTGCGCGGGCGCGTGCTCCCCGGCGGCGCGGACTGGCAGATCATCCGGCCCGACGGCGTCGCGGTGCTCGACGCCCGATACACGCTCGCCACGGACGACGGCGCGCTGGTGCAGGTGACGAGCCAGGGCCTGCGGCGCGGGCCGCCGGAGGTGATGGCGCGCCTTGCGCGCGGCGAGGACGTCGATCCGGCCGAGTACTACTTCCGCACCGCGATGCGCTTCGAGACCGGGTCGCGCGCGCTCGCGTTCCTCAACACGATCCTCGCGATCGCGTTCGGCCGGCGCGCCGCGCGCGCCGTGCACCTGCGCGTCGAGGAGCTCCTGTAGCCGAAAGCGCGCGAACCCTTTAAGCTGCCGGGGCCAGCCGCCGGAAGAAGCGGCACCGCGGCTTCCCGAGCCACCCCAAGGAGGAGACAACCGATGAAGCATCTCACCACCCTCGCCGCCGCGCTCGCGCTCGCGTGCGCCGGCGCCGCCGTCGCGCAGGAGAAGCCGGTCGAGCTCAAGTTCTCGCACTGGGTCCCGGCCACCCACGCGATGCACAAGACCATCGAAGCCTGGGCGGCGTCGATCAACAAGGCCTCGAACGGCACGATCAAGGTCGCGATCTTCCCCGCGCAGCAGCTCGGCAAGGCCTTCGACCACTACGACATGACGCAGAGCGGCATCGCGGACGTCGCCTACATCAACGTCGGTTACCAGGCGGGGCGCCTGCCGGTCGCCAATGCGATCCAGCTCCCGTTCCTGGTCGCGGAGGCCGGCAACGGCTCGCGGGCGTTCGACGAGTGGTATCGCAAGTACGCGGCGAAGGACATGCCCGGCGTGAAGCTGTGCCTCATGTTCATCCACGATCCGGGCACGCTGCACTCGAAGGTGAAGATCACCTCGCCCGACCAGCTGAAGGGCATGAAGGTGCGGCCGGCGCACGCGATCATGGCCGACTGGATGAAGTCGCTCGGCGCTACCACCGTGACCCTGTCGGCCCCCGAGTCGCGCGAGGCGCTCGAGCGCGGCGTCGCCGACGCGATCACCTTCCCGTGGGAGTCGATCTACCTCTTCGGGATCGACAAGGTGACGAAGTTCCACATCGACGAGAAGCTCTACGCCACCGGCTTCGCCTGGATCATGAACCAGGCGAAGTACGACGCGATGTCGCCGGCGCAGAAGAAGGTGATCGACGACCACTGCAACGGCGAGTGGGCCTTCCGCGTCGGGAAGGAGTGGGGCGACTACGAAGCCGCCGGGCGCGAACGGATGAAGGCCGACAAGTCGCACACCGTGACGGCGCTCACCCCGGCCGAGCTCGCCGCATGGAAGAAGTCGGCCGAGCCGGTGTACGCGACCTGGGCGGCGGAGGTGAAGAAAGCCGGCTACGACCCCGACGCGGTCCTGAACGAGCTCAAGGCGACGCTCGCGAAGAACAAGGCCGGCCTCTGACCGGGTTGGCGACAAGGGGGATGCGTCCCCCTCGATTCCCGGGTCCGCGGCCGGCGGGAGGCGCTTCCCCGTGAGCGCGCGGGTCGCCGTCCCCGTGTACGAGCGCCGGTCGCGTCTTGACCGCCCGCGAACCGGTCCGCCGCCGGGTGCGCGCACCCGGCGGCCCGGCGCGGCCCGGCGCGCAGGCCCCCGCCGCCCCCGCGCCGTCCGATGAACCGCTTCATCCGACTCGTCGACGGGCTCGCCGCCGCGTCGCTCTTCTTCGTCGCCGCGTTCACGCTCCTCGCGGTGGCCGGGCGCAAGTTCTTCGGCTGGTCGCCGCCCGACTACTTCGACTTCGCGCGGCTCGCGCTCGGCATCGCGCTCTTCTGGGGCATCGGCGCGGCCTGCTACGGCAACCGGCACATCCTCGTGGACCTCGTGCACGAGCTCGCGAGCCCGACCTGGAAGCGCCGCATCGACCTCGTCGCCACCGCGATCCTCGCCGTGTTCATGGGCGTGCTCGCCTGGGTCACCGGTGCCGACGTCGCCAAGACGATGACGGCGACGGTGCGCACCACCGAGCTCCGCTGGCTGGTCTGGCCCTTCCACGCCGTCGCGGCGGCCGGGCTCGCCGCGGGCTTCGTCCTCACCTGCGTCCGTCTCGTCCGCCTCTGGCGCGGCACGGGCCTCGACACGTAGCGCGCATGGGAATCGACCGCGATCTGATCGCGATCCTCGGCTTCGTGCTGATGTTCGCGCTGATGCTCGTGCGCGTGCCGATCGGCATCGCGATGGGCATCGCCGGCGTCCTCGGCTACGGCCTCCTCGGCGGCTGGGGGCCGGCGCTCGCGCTGCTCGGCAAGGTGCCGCTCTCCACCGTCACCGACTACAAGCTCGCCGTGATCCCGATGTTCGTGCTGATGGGGTCGTTCGCGGCCGCCGCCGGCATGAGCCGGGAGCTCTTCCGCGCCGGGGACGCGTGGTTCGGCCATTGGCGCGGCGGGGTGGCGATGGGCGCGATCGCCGCGTGCGGCGGCTTCGCCGCGATCAACGGCTCGTCGGTCGCGACCGCCGCCACCATGAGCAAGGTCGCGCTGCCCGAGATGCGCCGCGCGGGCTACGAGCCGGGGCTCGCCGCCGGCGTGATCGCGGCGGGCGGGACGCTCGGCATCATGATCCCGCCCTCGGTGATCTTCGTGCTCTACGGGATCATGACCGAGACCGACATTTCGCGGCTCTTCGCCGCCGGCATCCTGCCGGGCCTGCTCGGCATCCTCATGTACGCCGCGACGGTCCAGCTCGTGGCGCGCCGCAACCCCGCGGCGATGCCGCGCGGGCGGGTCCACACCTGGGCCGAGCGCTTCGCGAGCCTGCGCAACATCTGGGACACGGTGCTGCTCTTCGCCTTCGTGCTCGGCGGGATCTACGGCGGCTGGTTCCTCGTGGACGAGGCCGCGGCGATGGGGGCGATCGGCGCGCTCGTCCTCGGCGTGGCGCGCGGGCGGCTCACCCGCGAAGCGATCGTCGCCTGCCTGGTCGACTCCCTGCGCGTCTCGGCCGCGATCATGGTGATCGTGATCGGCGCCTACCTCTTCGGCTATTTCCTCACCATCACCCAGGCCACGCAGAAGATCGTCGCGTTCATGGTGGGGCTGCCGATCGGGCCCTACGGGGTGCTCGCCCTGATCCTCGTCGGCTACTTCATCCTCGGCGCGGTGATGGACGAGCTCGCGATGATCCTCCTCACCGTACCGATCGTGTTCCCGGTGATCGTGCAGCTCGGGTTCGACCCGGTCTGGTTCGGCGTCATCATCGTGATGGCGGTGACGCTCGGGCTCGTCTGCCCGCCGGTCGGGATGAACGTCTTCGTCATCAACTCGATCGCGCGCGACATCAGCCTGGTGAGGATCTACCGCGGCACGCTGCCCTTCATCGCCTCGGACCTCGTGCGCCTCGCGATCCTGGCGGCGTTCCCGGCGATCTCGCTCGCGCTGCCGCGGCTCCTCGGCTGACCGGCGCGCGTTGACCGCCCCGCGCGGGAGCGCGAGAATGCCGCGCGAGAGACCGGGCCGCCGGCCTGCACAGGAGGAGCCATGTCCGCCGTTCCGCAGGACGCCGTCGCCGCCGAGCGCAGGGCCTTCTACGAGAGGATCGACCGCGCCTGCGTCACGCCCCTGTGGGAGGTGCTACACGCGCTCGTGCCGCCCGCCCCCCGCACCCCATGCGTGCCGCACCTGTGGCGCTACGACGAGGTGCGCCCCTGGCTCATGGAGTCCGGCCGCCTCATCAGCGCCAAAGAGGCGGTGCGCCGCGTCCTCATCCTGGAGAATCCCGGGCTGCGCGGCCATTCCTCGGTGACGCACACGCTCTACGCGGGGCTGCAGCTCATCCTCCCCGGCGAGGTGGCGCCGAGCCACCGCCACACGCAGTCGGCGCTGCGTTTCGTGGTCGAGGGCACCGGCGCGTTCACCGCGGTGGACGGCGAGCGGGTGACGATGCACCCCGGGGACTTCATCATCACGCCGTCGTGGACCTGGCACGACCACGGCAATCCGGGCGCGGAGCCGGTCGTCTGGCTCGACGGCCTCGACATCCCGATCGTGCAGTTCCTCGACGCGCAGTTCGCCGAGAACTATCCCGAGGAGCAGCAGCCGGTCGCGCGCACCGAGGGCGAGTCGCTCGCGCGCTTCGGCTCGAACCTCGCGCCCCTCGACTTCCGCCCGAAGTCGCGCACCTCGCCGCTCTTCTGGTATCCGTACGCGCGCACGCGCGCGGCGCTCGCCGAGCTCGCCCGCGCCGGAGCGCCGCATCCGGCGCACGGCCACAAGATGCGCTTCGTGAACCCTGCGACCGGCGGCTGGCCGATGCCCACCATCGGCACGTTCATCCAGCTCCTGCCGAAGGGTTTCCGGGGCGGCCGCTACCGCTCGACCGACGGCGCCTGCTTCTCGGTGGTCGAAGGGCGCGGCCGCGCGGTGGTCGGCGACCGCGCGTTCGCGTTCGGGCCCCGCGACCTCTTCGTCGTGCCCTCGTGGCACGCCTGCTCGCTGGAAGCCGACGAGGAGACGGTGCTCTTCAGCTTCTCCGACCGGCCCGTGCAGGAGGCGCTCGACCTCTGGCGCGAGGAGGCCTGACGCCGCGCGGCCCGCGATGACGCTCGGCGAGATCCTCGCGCAATACGGCTATCCGATCGTGTTCGCCGGCGCGATCGCCGAAGGCGAGGTCGTGCTCGCGCTCGCGGGCTTCGCGGTGCACCGCGGCCATCTCGCTGCGGGGGCCGTGCTCGCGCTCGCCGCCCTCGGCGGCTTCGTCGGGGACCAGGCGTACTTCGCGCTCGGCCGCCGCTTCGGCACGCGGCTCGCGGCGCGCTATCCGCGCCTCGCCCCGGCCCGCGCGCGCGTCGCGGCGATGATCGACCGCCGCCCGGCGCTCGCCGTCCTCGCGGTGCGCTTCCTCTATGGCCTGCGCATCGCCGGGCCGATCGCCATCGGGATGAGCCGCATCCACTGGCTGCGCTTCGCCGCGCTGAACCTCGCTTCGGCGGCGCTCTGGAGCGCGCTCTGGGTCGGCCTCGGCTACGCCCTGGGCGACGCGGTCGAGCGCGTCGCGGGCCGGATCGCGCGCGCCGAGGAGTGGGCGCTCGGGATCCTCGCCGCCGCGGCCGCGATCGCCTGGCTCGTGCGGCGCCGGCGCGCTACACGGGGTAGATGATCGAATTCGGGATGAGCTCGGAGTCGAACACGCAGAGCTTCTCGGCGAAGCGCAGGCGCCCGGCGTCGCGCACGATGCGGTCGACGTAGCGGCCGCAGTTGAACACCTCCGAGAGCTCGTTCTTCCGGGTGCGCACGACGAGGTAGTTCGCCTCGGCGCGCACCGCGCCGCCCTCGATGCCGGTCACGCGGATGCCGCTCACGAGGTGGCGCTGGTAGTAGGGCTGATGGAAGAGCGTCTGCGTCGCGCCGTAGACCCGGTCCTTCAGCATCCCGCGGCTCTCGAACGCGAGGGTGGCGAGCGGCAGGCCGCGGTCGAAGTTCTCGCGCGGCACCAGCCGGTAAACGCAGTCCTCGGTGAAGAAGTCGGGCCACTCCTCGAGCGCACCGTGGTCGAGGCAGGCGGAGTAGGCCGCGTAGAGGTCCTGGACCTCGAGCCGCAGGGCGACGTCGATCATGCCGCCGGGCGCGTCCATCGCTACACCTCCATCACGCCGCGCCAGTAACGATAGAGGCCGCGGATCAGCGTCTCGGTGACCATGTGGTCGGTCGGGCCGACGTCGCGGCCGCCGAGCTCGGAGAGCGTGCGCGCGGCGGGGTCCTGGACGAAGCCCTGCTGCTGCATCTCGATCACCTCGCCGTCGTCGGCCGAGACGTAGCCCGCCGGGCCGAAGAGGTTCGCCTGCCGCAGCCGCCGGCGCGTCATCTCCGGCGTGTCGTCGGCGAAGCCGAAGTGCGTCCAGTGGAAGTCGAAGACGCCCGGGCCCCGCGGGACGATGTGCCGCGTCGAGACCGAGTTCACCTGCTGCTGGACGATGACCGAGGGGAAGAGCGTCAGCATCGTCACCGTCGGGCCGTTCCACCAGGGCTCGGGCACGACGTCGAGCACGCGCTCGTCGTGCAGCTTCATGTTCTGCCGGAAGCTCGCGACGCCCCTGGTCGCCTCGCCCTCGCCCCCCTGGTTGCGCCGCGAGATCATCGCCGCGTGCCGCCCGTGCGCGTCGAGCACCATCTGCGAGCGCTGGTCGGCGCGCCACAGGCCGAAGGTCACGAACCAGGTGTGCAGCAGCCCCGGGTGGTAGGGATCCTTGATGTTCTCCTGCATCAGCTTCCAGTTGCCGGGGATGCGCTGGCGGGAGTACCCGAGCACCACGAGCCGGCGGCCGTCGAACACGCGCTCGTACCAGGGCATGACCTCGGGACCGAGGTAGTCGCGAAGATCCGGCACGCCGTGGTCGAAGGAAGCGAACACCACGCCGTTGTGCGACTGCACCCTGAGCCGCGTGAGCCCGTGCGCCTTCATGTCGAAGTCCGGCGGCATGCCGCCGACCTTGCGGCCCTCGACGACGAACCCCTGGCGGAACGGCACGCCGACGAGGTTGCCCTTGAGGTCGTAGTTCCACTGGTGGTAGGGGCAGACGAAGCGCTTCGCGGTCCCGAACTCCCTCTGGCAGAAGCGCGCGCCGCGGTGCGCGCAGTGGTTCTCCACGACGGCGAGCGAGCCGTCCTCGGCGCGCACGAGGATCACCGAGCGCTCGCCGATCATCGTGCGCTTGAAGTCGCCCGGGTTCGGCACCTCGGCCTCGAGGCCGACGTAGCACCAATGGCCGCGGTAGAAGAAGCGCTCGAGTTCCTCCCGGTAGAGGCCCGGGTCGGTGTACACGCGGTAGGGAACCCGGCTCACCAGCGGGTCGGGCCAGAGGTCGGACGCGGGCTCGCGGTCGGGAGCGTTCATGGGGCCCTCGCTGGGTGGGCCGCGGGGCGCGCGGCCCGGAGATTGCATCAGCCGCCCCGGCCCTTGTAAAGCTGCGGCGCGGGAGCCCCCGGCGCCGGGCTTCCGTGCGCTGCGCGCCCGGGCCGCGTCCCGCCGACGGCCGGTGGCGCCGGCGACACGCCGGTCCGCGTGCCTTGCGGTCGGCCGCGCGGCGGCGAAGGATCCAAACACCGCTTGGCGCGGATGCCGCGACTGACCCATAATGCTTGACACCTAAAACATCCGGGGGCGACGGAGCCGCCGTCCCCGCACGAAGGGAGGCCGAAATGCAGATCCTGCAGCCGCCCGGCTGGGCGAAACCCAAGGGCTATGCGAACGGCGTGGCGGCGAAGGGCCGCTTCGTGTTCGTCGCCGGACAGGTGGGCTGGAACGCCGAGGAACGCTTCACGGCGGCCGACTTCGTCGGCCAGGCCCGCCAGGCGCTCGCGAACATCGTCGCGATCCTCGGCGAGGCGGGCGCGAAGCCGGAGCACATCGTGCGCATGACCTGGTATGTCACCGACAAGGCGGAATATCTCGCTTCGGTCCGCGAGCTGGGCGCGGCCTATCGCGAGGTGATCGGCAAGCACTTCCCGGCGATGACCGCGGTCCAGGTCGCGGGCCTCGTCGAGGAAGGCGCGAAGGTCGAGATCGAGGCCACCGCCGTGGTGCCGGAGTGAGGAGCGAAGGACGATGAGGAAAGACGCCGCGTGGTGGGAGGCGCAGTACGGGAACCGCGCCGCCGTCCCCGAGCACCCGCAGATCTTCGCGCGCTGGGCGCGCGACTCCGGGCGGGCGCGCAAGGCGCTCCGCGCCTGGCTCGACGTGCCCTATGGCGACCATCCGCTGGAGAAGCTCGACCTCTTCCCCGCGCGGGGGGAGAGCCGCGCCCTGCTCGCCTTCATCCACGGCGGCTACTGGCGCTCGCTCGACAAGGCGGATTTCGCGTTCCTCGCCCCGGCGCTCGTCGAGCGTGGCGTGACGGTCGCGATCGTCAACTACGCGCTCTGCCCGGCGGTCGCGATCGAGGACATCGTGCGCCAGCAACTGCAGGCGTGCGCGTGGCTGTGGCGCAACGGGCGCCACTTCGGGGCGCCGTCGGGCAGCCTCTACCTCGCGGGCCACTCCGCGGGCGGGCAGCTCGTCGCGATGATGATGGCGGCCGTCTGGCCGCTCTTCAAACCCGACCTGCCGCGGAAGGTGGTGAGCGGCGGCCTCGCGGTGAGCGGTCTCTACGACCTCGAGGACCTCGTGAACGTGCCCTCGCTCAACGCCGACCTCCGGCTCGACCCCGCCGCCGCCCGCAAGGTGAGCCCGATCCACTACGACCCGGCGACCGACGCGCCCCTGTATCTCGCCGTCGGCGGCAAGGAGCTCCCGCCGTTCATCGAGCAGAACCGCGCGTTCGCGAGGCATTGGAAGAAGGTTCTGGCGGCCGACATCCCTTGCCCCGAGGACAACCACTTCACCATCCTCGACCGCCTCACCGAGCCCTCCAGCGCGCTCTTCACCGGGGCGATGAAGATGATGGGGCTTGCGTAAGCGCCTTCGCCGCGATGTCGCCGCTCGAGCTGCTGGGCGCGAGCTTCCGCGCCGCGGTCGCCGCTGCGGATCCGCTCGCGGTCGTTCCGGGCCACCTCCCGCCGCCGCCAAGGGGCCGGACGCTCGTCGTGGGAGCAGGGAAAGCAGCCGCCGCCATGGCGCTCGCGGTGGAGAACCACTGGCCGGCCGCCGCGCCGCTCGAAGGCCTCGTCATCACCCGCTACCGGCACGGGCTGCTCACCAACCGGATCCAGGTGGCCGAAGCCGGCCATCCGGTGCCGGACGAGGCCGGCGAAGCCGCGGCCAGGGAGATCGTCCGCCGCGTCCGCTCGCTCGGCCCCGACGACCTGCTGCTCGCCCTGGTGTCGGGCGGCGGCTCCAGCCTCCTCAGCCTGCCGGCGGAAGGCATCCCGATGGCCGACCTCAAGGCGACCACCCGTGCGCTGCTCCTCTCCGGCGCGCCGATCGAGTCGATGAACACGGTGCGCAAGCACCTCTCCGCGGTCCAGGGCGGGCGGCTCGCCGCGATGTGCCGCGCGCCGGTGCTCGCCCTGGTGATCTCGGACGTGACCGGCGATGACCCGACCCACATCGCCTCGGGCCCGACGGCCCCCGATCCGACCACCTACCGGGACGCGCTCGAGATCCTCGCCGCCTACGGCGTCCACGCGCCCGAATCCGTCCGCTCGCACCTCGAGCGCGGCGCGCGGGGCGTGATCCCCGAGACGCCGAAGCCCGGCGACCCGGCGCTCGCCCATGCGCGCAGCGTCGTCGTCGCGACAGCGCAGCGTTCGCTCTCCGCCGCGGCGCAGCTCTTCCGAGCCGAGGGGGTCGCAGCCGCCGTCCTGGGCGACAGCGTGACCGGCGAGGCCGCCGAGGTTGCGAAGGTGTACGCGGCCCTCGCCCGGCAGGTCCGCCGGCACGGCGAGCCGTTCCGCGCGCCGGTGGCCCTCGTTTCGGGCGGCGAGTGCACGGTGACCGTGCGCGGCCAGGGCGGCCGCGGCGGGCGCTGCAGCGAATTCCTGCTCTCGCTCGCGATCGCGCTCGACGGCCAGCCGGACACCTTCGCGATCGCCGCCGACACCGACGGGATCGACGGCTCCGAGGACAACGCCGGCGCGCGCCTCGCGCCCGACTCGCTGGCGCGCGCGCGCGCACTCGGCCTCGACGCGAAGCGGCTCCTCGCCGCGAACGACGCCTACGGCTTTTTCGCGCCGCTCGGGGACCTCGTCGTCACCGGCCCGACGCGGACGAACGTGAACGACTACCGCGCGATCCTGGTCCTGTGACGTCGCGGCGCGCCCGCTCCAGCCCGCCGGTGCGGGCAGGATTGATCGAGATCAGAATCGCCGGGAGTCGGCCCGATAGGCTCGATCGCACGGACCCCCGATCACGAGGAGGAGGAACCATGGTTCGCACGCTGGCGGTGGCGCTCTTCGCAGGCTTTTCCCTTGCCGCGCAGGCGGCCGACCCGAATCCGATCGTCGCGTACTCGAAGAAGGCGAAGTTCGAGGACGTGCGCGACGACGCGAAGGCCGCGATCGAGTCGCGCGGCCTCGTGATCGACTACCACTCGCACATGGGCAGCATGCTCGAGCGCACCGGGAAAGACGTTGGCTCGACCCGCAAGCTCTACGCCGACGCCCAGGCGTTCGTGTTCTGCAGCGCGTCGCTCTCGCGCAAGACCATGGAGGCGGACCTCGCCAACGTCGCGATGTGCCCGTACGCCATCGTCGTGTACGCGACGGCGCAGGAGCCCGACAAGGTGGTGGTGGCCTACCGGCGGCCGTGGCGCCCCGACGGGTCGGCGGCGTCGAAGGCCGCGCTCAAGGAGGTGGAAGCGCTGCTCGACGGCATCGCCCGCGAGGCGGCGGGGCTGAAGAAGTAGCCCGGGCGTCGCCCTGTCAAGGTGTCGAAACAGGGGGGACATGTCCCCCTGGATCCCCTGATCCAGGGGCTGCCGAAAGCGATCCCTCTCGAGCGGGCTGGCCGTCGTCGCCGTCGGGGAGTGCCGGGAAGCGTTGTTCGACAGCCTACTGAAGGTCGAGGCTGCCCTGGCGGCCGGCGTCGTAGACCACGTCGCTACCGCAGATCCGTGCGGCCGGGTCGAGGCGGGCGCGCTCGCTTCGGCCGGGCTCGAGCAGGTGCACGACCATCGCCCCGCGAGCGAGCGCGGCGTCGGCGATCAGGCGCCGGTGGCAGTGCGCCGGGTCGCGCTCGGCGCAGAGCATCGCGGTGGGCCGGCGCGCCGCCTCGGCGAGCATCCGGGCGAGCGCGACCTGGAACTCGCGCGTTCCCATCTGGTCGGCGAAGGCGCGGAAGGATGCCTCCGCGAGCGCCCGGTGACGCGATGCGGCCGCGGGCGCACGCAGCCCTCCGAGCGCTTCGCCTTCCCACAGGTAGCCGATGCCGGCCGCGGCGAGCGCGGCCGCGAGCGACGCGCGCCCGAACTGCGGGTGCCGGCGCGAGCCGGGATGGCGGCGGACGTCGACGACGAGCGCGATGCGCGCCTCGCGCAGCACGGCGATGAGGGCCTCGGCCGTGCGCGCCCCGTGGCCGACGGTGTAGAGGGTCGGAGCCTCGCTCACGCGACCCGCTCGACCGCCTGGCCGGGCGCGAGCCCGAGCACCTCCCGCGCGCTCGCCCCGTTCACCGCGATCTCCACGAGCCCGAGGCTGTTCTCGTACCAGAACGCCCCGCCCGGCGGCGCTTCGCCGAACACGCGCGCATAGCCGACCTCGGCGCGCCCGGCGCGCAGGCGCTGCTCGCGCGCCAGGCTCCCGGCACGGATGCCGGTCATCGCGTTGCCGAAGTGGTCGACGTAGATGACCTCGGCGAGGTCGTCGGCGGGGAAGGCCACGGCCAGGGCGGCCACCGGCTTCACCCGCTCGTTCGGGAAGTCGTCGGTGGCGACGGCCGCCGCCATCGGCGCGAAGAGGTCGCGGCCGTGGAAGGAGGCCGAGATGTCCGGCGGATGGGTCACGATCTGCCAGAGCTGCTTCGTCGTGGCCCGCGCGGCGACCACCGAGAGCAGCCCGTTGTCGGGGCCGACGAAGGTCCGCCCGTCGGCGCGCATGACGACCGCGCCGCGGTCGGTCCCGACGCCGGGGTCGACGACCGCCATCAGGACGTGGCCGCGCGGCACCTGGCGGGTGAGCGCCGCGAGGAGGTGCGCGGCGGCGCGCACGTCCCCGGCCGGCGCGTCGTGCATGAGGTCGATCACCCGCACGCCGGGCGCGTAGCGGTCGAGCACGACGTGCACCTGGCCGACATAGAGGTCGGCGGCGCCGAAGTCGGTGAAGAGCACGATCGCCACGCGCGGATTCTAGCCGCGCGGCGGATCAGGCCAGGCGGAAGCGGGCGCCGATCAGCCGGCGCGGCACGTCGAAGCAGACGAAGAGGAACTGGTCGCGCTCGTCGTGCACCGGGCTGTGGGTGCGCTCGTAGGGGTGCTCGCGCCAGGTGCGTCCTTCGGGCAGGAGCGCGTGCCTGCGGTGCGGGTCGAGGAGCAGGATCTCGCCGGTGGCGTGGGACGCGGCGCGGCCCTTCGCGTCGACGACCCCCAGCCGGCCGGAGTGCGCCACCACGATCACGAAGTGGACGCCGGGGTAGTTGTGCTTGTCGTCGTGCAGGCTCACCGGCCCGCAGCCGTGGATCGAGAAGCGGTCGAGCGAGAGGTGCGCCGCGGGGATCGCGGTCTGCGCGGCGATCCCGTCGCGGAGGCGCTCGACGAACGCGAGCGAGACGGCGTCGCGCATTTCCACGAGCTCGCGGGTCTCCTCCGCCGGGAAGCCGTCGGGCACCCGCTCGCGCGCGCGCTCGTAGAGCGCCTCGAGCTCGGCCCGGACGCCGTCCACGCAAGCGCCCGTGCGGACGAGCGTCGCGCGCCGCGCGCCCATGCGGCTACCGTCCCCTCCCGGCCCGCGGGCGAAAAACAAAGGCCGGGACGCGCCCGGCCTCGTCGTGCCCGCGCGGCATTGCGCTCAGGCCTTCGCCTCCGCCTTCGCCGGCGCCGCGGCTTCGGCCGGCCGGTCGAGCAGCTCGACCAGCGCCATCGGCGCGTTGTCGCCCTGGCGGAAGCCGGACTTGAGGATGCGCAGGTAGCCGCCGTTGCGCTTGGCGAAGCGCGGGCCGAGCTCGTCGAAGAGCTTGCCGACGCTCGCGCGGTCGCGCAGCCGGCTGAAAGCGAGGCGGCGGTTCGCGAGGCTCGGCGTCTTGCCGAGCGTGATCAGCGGCTCGACGACACGGCGCAGCTCCTTCGCCTTCGGCAGCGTGGTCTTGATGACCTCGTGCCGGATCAGCGAGTTCGACATGTTGCGGAACATCGCGAGCCGGTGGCTCGAGGTCCGGTTGAGCTTCCTCAGTCCGTGGCGGTGGCGCATGGTTCTTCCCTCGCAGACTCGCGGCGCCCGCGCGCTAGCGCGCCTGGTGCTCGAGCCCGGCCGGCGGCCAGTTCTCGAGCTTCATGCCGAGCGTGAGCCCGCGGGCGGCGAGCACTTCCTTGATCTCGTTGAGCGACTTGCGGCCGAGGTTGGGTGTCTTGAGCAGCTCGGTCTCGGTGCGCTGGATGAGGTCACCGATGTAGTAGATGTTCTCCGCCTTGAGGCAGTTCGCCGAGCGCACGGTGAGCTCGAGGTCGTCCACGGGCCGCAGCAGGATCGGATCGACGGGCGGCGCCTTCTGCGGCTCGGGCACAGGCGCGCTGCCCTCGAACGCGGCGAAGACCGAGAGCTGGTCGATCAGGATCCGCGCCGACTGGCGCACCGCCTCCTCGGGCTCGATCGCGCCGTTGGTCTCGATGTCCATCACCAGCTTGTCGAGGTCGGTGCGCTGCTCGACGCGCGCGCTCTCCACCTGGTAGGACACGCGGCGCACCGGCGAGAACGAGGCGTCGAGGATGATCTTGCCGATGCCCTTCGACTCCTCGGGCACGATGCGCAGGTTGCCCGGCTGGTAGCCACGGCCGCGCTCGACCTTGATCGTCATGTCGAGCTTGCCGCCCGGCGCGAGGTGCGCGATGACGTGCTCGGGGTTCACCACCTCGACGTCGTGCGTGAGCTCGATGTCGGCCGCGGTGACCGCGCCCTCGCCCGACTTCGCGATGCGCAGCAGGGCCTCGGGCGCCGAGTGCAGCTTGAACACCACGCCCTTGAGGTTGAGCAGGATGTCGACGACGTCCTCCTGGACGCCCTCGATCGTGGAGTACTCGTGCAGCACGCCGGCGATCTGCACCTCGGTGGGCGCGTAGCCGTTCATGGACGAGAGCAACACGCGGCGCAGCGCGTTGCCGAGCGTGTGGCCGTAGCCGCGCTCGAACGGCTCCATCGTCACCTTGGCGTGGAACGGGCCGATCGGCTGGACGTCGATGATGCGCGGTTTCAGGAAGCTGGATGCCTGCATGCGGATTTCCTCGCGAGACCGTTCGCGGTTACCTCGAGTACAGCTCGACCACGAGGTTCTCGTTGATGGTGGAGGGCAGCTCGGCGCGCTGCGGCAGCGCCTTGAAGGTGCCCTTCAGCCCCTTCACGTCGACTTCGAGCCACTCCGGGAAGCCCCGCCCCTCGGCGGCCTCGGCAGCCGCCTTCACGCGCAGCTGGCCCTTGGCGCGCTCGGCGACCTCGACCACGTCGCCGGGGCGCAGCTGGAAGGACGGGATGTTCACGCGCTTGCCGTTCACCTTGATGGCGTTGTGGCGCACGAGCTGGCGCGACTCGGTGCGGCTCGCGCCGAAGCCCATGCGGTAGACGGCCGTGTCGAGGCGCGACTCGAGCAGCGCGAGCAGGTTCTCTCCGGTCGGGCCCTTGCGGCGGTCGGCCTCGGCGTACACGCGCCGGAAGGGGCGCTCGAGCACGCCGTAGAGGCGGCGGATCTTCTGCTTCTCGCGCAGCTGCCGGCCGTAGTCGGAGAGGCGCGCGCCGCTCTTCTGGCCGTGCTGGCCCGGCGCGTAGCTGCGCCGCTCCACCGGGCACTTGTCGGTGTAGCACTTCTCCGCCTTGAGGAAGAGCTTCTCCCCCTCCCGGCGGCAGAGGCGGCATTTCGAGTCGAGATGTCGGGCCACGTCGAGTCCTTCCTAGATGCGCCGCTTCTTCGGCGGCCGGACGCCGTTGTGCGGGATCGGCGTCACGTCGGAGATGCTGGAGATCCTGATGCCGACCGCGTTCAGGGCGCGCACCGCGGACTCGCGCCCCGGGCCGGGCCCCTTGATGCGCACCTCGAGGTTCTTCACCCCGCACTCCTGCGCGGCGCGCCCGGCGCGCTCGGCCGCGACCTGCGCCGCGAACGGCGTGGACTTGCGCGAGCCCTTGAAGCCCGCGCCGCCCGAGGTCGCCCACGAGAGCGTGTTGCCCTGGCGGTCGGTGATCGTGATGATCGTGTTGTTGAACGACGCGTGGATGTGCGCGATGCCTTCCGCGACGTTCTTCTTCGCCTTCTTGCGCACGCGCGCCGCGGAGGGTTGTGCCGGAGGTTTGGCCATGTGTCGGTGCCTCGAGATTTACTTGCCGGGCTGCGCCTTGCCGGCGATCGCCTGGCGGCGCGGGCCCTTGCGGGTGCGCGCGTTGGTGCGGGTGCGCTGGCCGCGCACGGGCAGGCCCCTGCGGTGGCGCACGCCGCGGTAAGCGCCGAGATCCATGAGGCGCTTGATGTTCATGTTCACTTCCCGGCGCAGGTCGCCCTCGACCGTGAAGCGCCCGACTTCCTCGCGCAGGCGGTCCATCTCGGCGTCGGTCAGGTCCTTCACTTTGGTGGTCCCGGCGACGCGCGCGGCGGCGAGGATCTGCTTCGCGCGCGAGCGGCCGATGCCGTAGATCGCCGTGAGCGCGATCTCGGCCTGCTGCTGGTTCGGAATGTTTACTCCCGCGATCCGGGCCATGGGTCACCCCAAAAAGCGAAACTGCGAATTATAGCGCGCGACTGCCCGCCGCTCCACACCGGCCATGCCGGTCAACCCTGCCGCTGCTTGTGCCGCGGGTCCTTCTTGCAGATCACCCGCACGACGCCGTTGCGGCGGATGATCTTGCAGCTGCGGCACATCTTCTTCACCGACGCCTGGACTTTCATCGTCGCTTCCTTTCCTGTCCGTCGCCCCTCGGGCTCCCCGCTCCGGGGCCTACTTCGTCCGGAACACGATCCGCCCGCGCGTGAGGTCGTAGGGCGTGAGCTCCACCGTCACCCTGTCGCCCGGCAGGATGCGGATGTAGTGCATCCGCATCTTCCCGGAGATGTGGCCGAGGATCGAATGTCCGTTTTCCAGCTTCACCTTGAACGTCGCGTTCGGGAGGTTCTCCAGCACCTCGCCCTGCATCTGGATCACGTCTTCCTTCGCCATGCGCGTTTCGCGTCAGCGCGTGGGGAAGCCGGCCCCCTTGAAGCTCGCTTTCTTAAGCAGGCTCTCGTACTGGTGCGTCATGACGTAGGCCTGCACCTGCGACATGAAGTCCATCGTCACCACGACGATGATGAGCAGCGACGTGCCGCCGAAATAAAAAGGCACGTTCCACCGCAGGATCAGGAACTCGGGCAGCAAGCACACCAGCACCAGGTAGAGCGCCCCGGCCAGCGTGAGCCGCGTCATGATCCGCTCCAGGTACTTCGCCGTCTGCTCGCCGGGCCGGATCCCCGGGACGAAGGCGCCCGACTTCTTGAGGTTGTCGGCGGTCTCCTTCGGGTTGTACTGCAGGGCGACGTAGAAGAACGTGAAGAAGACGATCGCCGCCGCGTACAGGAGCACGTAGACCGGCTGGCCGGGCGAGAGCATGCCGGCGATGTCGCGGAGCCACGTGGTGCGCTCGCCCTGCCCGAACCAGCTCGCGAGCGTCGCCGGGAAGAGGATGATCGACGAGGCGAAGATCGGCGGGATCACGCCCGACATGTTGAGCTTGAACGGCAGGAACGAGCTCTGCCCCCCGTAGACCTTGTTGCCGACCTGGCGCTTGGCGTAGTTGACCAGCACCTTGCGCTGGCCGCGCTCGATGAACACCACGAACCAGGTCACCACGATCACGGTCGCGGTGATGAGCAGCGCCGTCAGCGGGTGCATCGCCCCGGTGCGCACGAGCTCGAGCAGCCCGCCGATCGCGTTCGGCAGGCCGGCGGCGATGCCGGCGAAGATGATGATCGAGATGCCGTTGCCCAGCCCGCGCTCGGTGATCTGCTCGCCGAGCCACATGAGGAACATGGTGCCGGTGACGAGCGTGCTCACGGTCACGAAGCGGAACATCAGCCCCGGGTCGATGACGAGGTTCGGCTGCGCCTCGAGGGCGATCGAGATGCCGGTCGCCTGGAAGAGCGCCAGCACCACCGTGCCGTAGCGCGTGTACTGCGTGATCTTGCGCTGGCCGGCGGCGCCCTCCTTGCGCAGCTGCTCGAGCTGCGGCGACACCACGGTGAGGAGCTGCATGATGATCGACGCGGAGATGTACGGCATGATGCCGAGCGCGAAGATCGTGAAGCGCGAGAGCGCCCCGCCCGAGAACAGGTTGAACAGGCCGAGGATGCCACCCTGCTGCGACTTGAACAGCTCCGCGAGGACGTTCGCGTCGATGCCCGGCACCGGGATGTGCGCGCCGATGCGGAACACCACGAGCGCGCCGAGCAGGAAGAAGAGCCGGCGCTTGAGGTCGCCGTACTTCCCCGTCTTCGCGATCTGTGCAGCCGCCGTCGCCACGCCTGCCCCGCTCCGTTCCCTAGGCCGCGTCCGCGACCGAGCCGCCCGCCGCCTCGATCGCCGCCTTCGCGCCCTTGGTGGCGCGCACGCCCGAGACCGCGACCTTGCGCGTGAGCTTGCCGGACAGGATGATCTTCGCGCGCGTCGCGTGCTGCGGGACGAGACCCGCGGCGCGCAGCGCGGCGAGGTCCACTGCATCGGCCTTGAGACGCTCGAGGTCCGACAGCCGGATCTCGGCGACGTCGTCGCGCTTCGGCGACACGAAGCCGCGCTTCGGCAGCCGCCGCTGCAACGGCATCTGCCCGCCCTCGAACCCCACCTTGTGGAACCCGCCGGAACGGGACTTCTGGCCCTTGTGGCCGCGGCCCGCGGTCTTGCCGAGCCCGCTGCCGATGCCGCGCCCGACGCGGCGGCGCGCCTTCTTCGCACCGGCAGCGGGCTTGAGGTCGTTCAGTCGCATCGGTCAGGCCTCCCAGCGGACGAGGTAGTTGACGCGGTTGAGCATGCCGCGCACCTCGGGCGTGTCCACGAGCTCGACCGTCTGGTGCATGCGCTTGAGGCCCAGGCCGCGCACCGTGGCGCGGTGGCCCTGCTTGCAGCCGATCGGGCTCTTCACGAGCGTGACGCGGATCTTCTTCTCGGCCATGGCGCGCCCCTCAGGCGAGGATGTCTTCGACCGACTTGCCGCGCTTGGCGGCGACCTCGGCCGGGGTGCGCATCTTGGCGAGCCCGTCGAGGGTCGCGCGCACCACGTTGTAGGGATTGGTCGAGCCGATCGACTTCGCCAGCACGTCGGTGACGCCCATCACCTCGAACACCGCGCGCATCGCGCCGCCGGCGATGATGCCCGTGCCCGCGGAGGCCGGCTGCATCAGCACGCGCGACGCGCCGTGCTCGCCCACCACGGCGTGCTGGAGCGTGCCGTTCTTGAGCTTCACGCGGAACATCTTGCGCCGCGCCTCGTCGAGGGACTTCTGCACCGCCACCGGCACCTCGCGCGCCTTGCCCTTGCCCATGCCGACGGCGCCGTCGCCGTCGCCGACGACCGTGAGCGCCGCGAACCCGAGGATCCGGCCGCCCTTCACGACCTTCGTGACGCGGTTGACCGAGACCATCTTCTCGCGGAGGCCGTCCCCGCGGTCCTCGCCGCCCTGCATGCGGCCCTGCATCTTCGTCGCCATCGTGACCTCGACCTAGAACTTGAGCCCGCCCTCGCGGGCGGCTTCGGCGAGCGCCTTCACGCGGCCGTGGTAGCGGTAGCCGCCGCGGTCGAACGCGACCGCCTCGATCCCCAGGCGCCTCGCCTTCTCCGCGATGCGCTTGCCGACCAGCGTCGCTGCCGCCCGGTTGCCGCCGTGCGGCACCTGCCCGCGCACTTCCTTCTCGGCGGTCGAGGCGCTGGCGAGCACCTGCGCGCCGTCCGCGGAGAAGATCTGCGCGTAGATGTGCTGGTTGGTCCGGTGCACCGCGAGGCGCACGGCCTTCTGCTCGTGGATCCTGCGGCGGGTCTGCGCCGCGCGCCGCAGGCGCGCTTCCCTCTTGTCGATCATCGCTTCACCCCGCCGTCACTTCTTCTTCGTTTCCTTGAGCACGACCTTCTCGTCCGCGTAGCGGATGCCCTTGCCCTTGTAGGGCTCGGGCGAGCGGTAGGCACGCACCGTCGCGGCGACCTGGCCGACGAGCTGCTTGTCGACGCCCTTGATGAGGATCTCGGTCTGGCTCGGCGTCTCCACCTTGATGCCCTTCGGCATCTGGTGCACGACCGGGTGCGAGTAGCCGACCGTGAGGTTCAGCTTGTCGCCCTGGGCCTGCGCGCGGTAGCCGACGCCGACGAGCGTGAGCTTGCGCTCGAAGCCCTTGCTCACCCCCGCGACCATGTTGGCGACCAGCGCCCGCAGCGTGCCCGACATCGCGTTCGCCCGGGCGGAGTCGTTCGCCGCCTCGAAGACGAGCGCGTCGCCTTCCTGGCGGACCCGCACGTCCGCGGTGAGCGGCTGGGTCAGGGTCCCGAGCGGGCCCTTCACGGCGAGCTCGCCGGCGCCGAGCTTCACCTCGACGCCTTTGGGGAGCGCCACCGGAACCTTTCCTACGCGCGACATCGCTCAGGCCCTCACGCGACGATGCAGAGCACTTCGCCGCCGATGCCGGTGGCGCGCGCCTTGCGGTCGGTCATCACGCCCTTCGACGTGGAGACGATCGCCACGCCGAGGCCGTTCATCACTTTCGGCAGCTCGCCGACGCCCCGGTAGATGCGCAGCCCCGGGCGGCTCACGCGCTCGATTCTCTCGATGACGGGCTGGCCGGCGTAGTACTTGAGGCTGATCTCGAGAGTCGCCTTGCCCGAGTCCTGCCCGGTCACGCGGAAGCCGTCGATGTAGCCCTCGTCCTGGAGCACCTGCGCGATCGCGGCCTTCAGCTTGGAGGCCGGCATCACGACGGTCGTCTTGGAGATGGCCTGCGCGTTGCGGATGCGCGTCAGCATGTCGGCGATCGGATCGGTCATGCTCATCGTCGCCCCCTACCAGCTCGCCTTGGTGAGCCCCGGGATCTCGCCCTTCATGGCGATCTCGCGGATCTTGTTGCGGGCGAGCCCGAACTTGCGGAAGTAGCCGCGCGGACGGCCGGTGAGCGCGCAGCGGTTGCGCACGCGCACCGGCGAGGCGTTGCGCGGGAAGCCCGCGAGCTTGGCGCGCGCCGCCTGGCGCTCCTCGTCGGACGTCTTCGGATCCTGGATGATCTTGAGCAGCTCGGCGCGCTTCGCCGCGTACTTCGCGACCAGCTTGCGGCGCTTCTCGTTGCGCAGGACTGCGGAGAGCTTCGCCATCGGAAACCCCTTAGCTCTTGAACGGGAACTTGAAGGCGGCGAGCAGCGCCCGCGCCTCCTCGTCGGTCTTCGCGGTGGTGGTGATGCTGATGTTCATCCCGCGCAGCGCGTCGACCTTGTCGAAATCGATCTCGGGGAAGATGATCTGCTCCTTCACCCCGATGCTGTAGTTGCCGCGGCCGTCGAACGCGCGGTTGGAGACGCCGCGGAAGTCGCGGATGCGCGGCATCGCGATCGTGACCAGCCGGTCGAGGAACTCGTACATCCGGGCGCCGCGCAGCGTCACCATCGCGCCGATCGGGTAGCCCTTGCGGACCTTGAAGGTCGCGACCGACTTCTTCGCCTTGGTGACGACCGGCTTCTGCCCGGCGATCTTGGTGAGGTCGCCGACCGCGTTGTCGAGGATCTTCTTGTCCGCGGTCGCCTCGCCCACCCCCATGTTGAGCGTGATCTTCTGGATCCGCGGCACCTCCATCACCGACTTGTAGCCGAACCGCTTGACGAGCTCCGGCACGACCTGCTCGCGATAGTGCGTCTGCAGCCGCGCCGGCCCGGCGCTCGCCGCTTTCTCGGGTTTCGCTTTGGACTTGGCCATCGTCGGCGCTCCTTACGCGTCCACCATCTCGCCGTTCGACTTGAAGACGCGCACGCGGCGCCCGTCGTCGAGCGTCCTGATGCCGACGCGGTCGGCCTTCTTGGTCTGCGGGTTGAACAGGGCGACGTTCGACACGTGCAGCGGCATCTCCTTGTCGACGATGCCGCCGGCGAGCCCCTTCATCGGGTTCGGGCGCTGGTGCTTCTTCACCTTGTTCACGCCCTCCACCAGCACGTGCTCGGCGTCGACCCGGCGCAGCACGGTGCCGCGCTTGCCCTTGTCCTTGCCGGCGATGACCACCACGTCGTCGCCCTTGCGGATCTTCTCCATGGCTTCCTCTCTCCCCGCCCCGGCCCTAGAGGACCTCGGGCGCGAGCGACACGATCTTCATGAAGCGCTCGGTGCGCAGCTCGCGCGTCACCGGCCCGAAGATGCGCGTGCCGATCGGCTCGAGCTTCGGCGAGAGGAGCACCGCCGCGTTGCCGTCGAACCGGACCACCGACCCGTCGGGCCGGCGCACGCCCTTGGCCGTGCGCACCACGAC
>JAOAEA010000029.1 GCA_026417035.1 Burkholderiales bacterium | reverse complement strand
GACGCCCGCGACGCGTCAGTCCTCCAGCTCCTCCTTCGCCGACTCGATGTCGAGCCGCTCCATCGCGTCGGCCGCTTGGCCCTGGAACGAGCGAGGGGGCCACAGCCCCCTCGCAGCTCCCCCGAAGTCAGCGCCGACGCCCGCGACGCGTCAGTCCTCCAGCTCCTCCTTCGCCGACTCGATGTCGAGCCGCTCCATCGCGTCGGCCGCTTGGCCCTGGAACGAGCGAGGGGGCCACAGCCCCCTCGCAGCTCCCCCGAAGTCAGCGCCGACGCCCGCGACGCGTCAGTCCTCCAGCTCCTCCTTCGCCGACTCGATGTCGAGCCGCTCCATCGCGTCGGCCGCTTTCATCTTCGCCGCTTCCGCGTAGAGCTTCTCTGCCTCCTTCAGCCGGTCCTTGCCGAAGAGGAGCGCGAGGCCGTTCGCGTATTCGATGCGGGCGATCGCGGAATCCGGGTTCAGCTTGATCGCCTTCTGGAAGTGCTCCAGTGCCGCATCCTTGCTCGCGCCGTAGGTGAGCTTGGCGACCATCCCGCCGACCTTGCCGACGATCTCGGCGTTCCAGGAGCCGAACGCGATGTGCGCGTCGGCGTGCTTCGGCTGCAGTTTGAGCGCCTGCGCGAGCGCCTCTTTCACCTTGGTGCCGAGCCCCTGCGCGAGCGCCTTCGCGACGGAGATGCCCTGGCTGTAGCGTCCGGCGGCCAACGCGTAGAAGTAGAACGCGTTGGCGTCCTTCGGCCGCTTCGCCATCGCCTCCTCGGCGCGCTCCATGGCCTCGCCAAGGAGCTTGAGTTTGCGCGCCTCCGACTTCTCGAGGTAGGTGGCGTAGATGGCGGCGGCCTTGTTGGCGACGTTGTAGCCGTCGAGGCCCTCGGCGAGCCCGGCCTCGACCGCGCCGCCGAAATCGCCGGCGTGGTAGAGCCGCCAGGCCTGCTGGATGGATTCGCTTTTCGGGAACGGCTCGCAGTCGCCCCGGTGCAGGCGGTCCCACGCCTTCTTCAGGGCCGCGCCCTCGTAAACGTAAGCCTTGTCCGCGTGGGGGAACTTCGCCCAGGATCCCTTCGCCATCGCCGCCTCCTCCTCGTTGCCTTCTCGCGCGCGGCCTACCCGCGCGCGTATTCGTGCGCGAGCCGCTCGAACAGGGCCCGCGAGGCGCCGCGCAGGAACGGCGCCACCATGGACATCACCTGGAAGGCGCCCCGCGCCACGACGCCGCTCTCGGCGAAGTTGCGCGGGTTGCGCACGTATTCGAACGAGAGCCAATACGTCGCGAGCACCACCATGTTGGTCGCGAGCGGCTCGATCTCCGCCGGCTGCGCCTCGAGCTCGCCCGCGGCGGCGAGACCCTCGAGGAGGCCCGCCGCGGTGCGCACCTTCCGCTCGAGGATCTGCTTGAAGTGGATCTCGAGGGTGCGGTTGCGTGACAGGAGATCGTTGAGGTCGCGGTACAGGAAGCGGTAGCGCCAGACCAGCTCGAAGAGCACGTGCAGGAACAGCCAGATGTCCTCGACGTCCGCGCGCCGCTGCGCGGGAACCGCCAGCGCCGCGTCGATCTCGCGCTCGAACCCCGCGAAGATCGTGTTGGTGATCTCGTCCTTGTTGCGGAAGTGGTAGTAGAGGTTGCCCGGGCTGATGTTGAGCTCGTCGGCGATCGTCGTGGTGGTGACATTCGGCTCGCCGAAGTCGTTGAACAGGCGCAGGCTCGTCTCGAGGATGCGCTCGCGGGTGCGGCGCTTGGGCTTGCGCTCCATGGCAGTCGGTTCGCCGCGCGCTCGTCGCTCGTGTGGGCGCCGCGAAGGATACACCCGGTGGGCGCGGGGGCGGTCAGGCCGCTCGCGCCGACTGGTGCTTGAGCCAGCGCTCGAGGTCGCCGAGCGTGTGCTCGAGGCGCCGCTTCACCGCCATCGCCCCGCGCGGCTCAGCGTGCCTGCGCATGCCGCGCACCAGGTGGCGCGCCGGATCGGTCACCGCGTCGAGCTTGAGGCGGATGCCGTGGCGCGCGAGCACCGGCCCGAGCTCGTGCCGCCGCTCGAAGAGCTCCTTGCGGGTCTTCTGGTAGGCGTGCTCGCCGAGCCGCCGCCGGCTCGCGTAGCTGAAGATGTTGGTGAAGAACACCTCGGCGTCGTCGCGGTTGGGCTCGAAGAGGACGATGTCCGCGTCCGGGTACTCCACCTCGTAGCGCGCCAGCCCCGATTGCATCCGCGAGCGGATGATCGAGCGAAAGGTCTGCGAGAGCACCGCGGGCAGCCCGCCCTCGATGAGTCGCCGCGGCGCGTGGGCGTGCGGGGTCGCGGCGAGGTCGGAGTCGTAGGGGACGAGCGGGTTGATCGCGAGCACGAGCTTCGCGCCCTGCTCGAGCGCCACCGACGCGTGCAGCGTCTTCTTGAGCGCGCCGTCCACGTAATAGCGCCCGCCGATCTCGACCGGCGGATAGAGGCCGGGCAGCGCCGCGCTCGCCTGCATCGCCTTGGAGATCGGGACGTGGTCCCACCCGGGCGTGCCGAACTTCACGGCGTTGCCCGTCTCGAGGTCCGCGGCGACGAGGTAGAGCCGGCGCGGCAGCTTGCGGAAGTCGTTGGTCCGGCCGGGTTTCGAGAACGCCTCGGCGAAACGCGCGTCCATCTGGCTGCCGTCGAAGATGCCCGTCGGCAGGGCGCGCGTCAGGCGCTGGAACGCGGCGAGCGCGCTCCGCTGGTCCGGATGCGTCAGGTAGTGCCAGACCGCGCCCGCCACGAGCGGCGGCAGCGACGCGAGCCGCCGGCCGAACTCCGCGTAGGCCGGGCGCATGAACACCCCCGGCGGGAGCGGCCGCTCCTTCTCCCCGGGCGTGGTCTCGATGAAGATGCGGCACATCTCGCGCGGCGGGATCCCGTTCGCGAGCGCGGCGGCCACCAGCGCGCCCGCGCTCACGCCGACGTAGGCGTCGAGATCGTTGAGGTCGATGCCGTCGAGGCAGTCGGCGAGCGCGGCGAGCGTGCCGACCTCGTACATCGCGCCGAGCGGCCCGCCGCCCGCGAGGGCGAGCGCCACTTTCTCGCGCCGCGCGGTGGGCTGCTGCGGCTTTTGCTGCCGTTCACTCATCCGGTGATCCTGTGCGCGATGGCAACTCGGTTGCCGGCGCTATACCGGCCATGCGCCCGCCCAACAGCGATTCGGCGCCCTCCCGCTACTTCGACTTCGCCGCGGCGCGCCGCCCCGGGGCGGCGCGCTTCACCGACGGTTTCTTCGCAGCAGGGGCCGCGTGGGACAGCTTCTGCACGCTCTCGGTGAGCTGCTCGACGCGCTTGGAGAGGGCCTGGATGTCGCGATTGGTCGGCACGCCGAGCCGCTGCAGCGCGCGGGCCACGCGGTCCTCGAACACCTGCTCGAGCTTGTCCCAGGTCGCCGTCGCCCGGTTCGCGGCCTTGCCGACGTTGGAGGTGACCTCGCTCACCTTGTCCGTGGCGAGCTTGCGCGTCACCGACTCGAGCGAGCGCCCCTGCTTCACCAGGGTGTCGAATACCTTGTTCCCCTCGGCCTGCGCCTTGGAGAAGGCTCCCAGTCCCGCGAGCCAGATCGACTGCGCCGATTCGCGGATGGCTTTCGCGAGGTCGATCTGCGACGAGCCGCCGCCCGCGAGCGCCTTCAGTTTCTTCGCCATGCTTCCTCCTTTCGTCCCTGCCGCCCTGGTCCCGGGGTTCGCCGCCGTCCGGCGCCCGCGGCTCCTTCCCAGTCTAGGCAACGCCTCTAGAGCCGTCACACTAAACCCGGGCCGCCGCGGCGCGACGCGAAGGTATCATACCGGCCGGACCGCCGCGCCTTCCCCGCAGAGGGACCGCGGCCCGAGATCAAGAACATCGGCGACCACCAGAGGAGGCTTGCCATGCAGTACTTCGTCACGGGCGCAACCGGGTTCATCGGCAAGCGGCTCGTCAGGAACCTGCTCGCCCGCAAGGGGGCCGTCGTCTACTTCCTCGCGCGCGCGGAGTCGGGGCGGAAAGTCGACGAGGCCCTCGCCTACTGGGAGGTGGACCGCACGCGGGCGATCCCCGTGAAGGGCGACCTCACCCAGCCCGGCCTGGGCGTCTCCGCCGCCGACCGGAAAAAACTCGAAGGCAAGATCGACCACTTCTTCCACCTCGCCGCCATCTACGACCTCGCCGCGAGCGCCGAGGAGCAGCAGCAGGCGAACGTCGAGGGCACGCGGCACGTCGTCGAGCTCGCCAACGCGATCAGGGCGAAGCGCTTCCACCACATGAGCTCGATCGCCGCCGCCGGGCTCTACGAGGGAGTGTTCCGCGAGGACATGTTCGAGGAGGCCGAGGGCCTCGACCACCCGTACTACCGCACCAAGCACGACTCCGAGGCGATCGTCCGCAAGGAAGCGAAGATGCCGTGGCGCGTGTACCGGCCCGGGATCGTGGTCGGCGACTCGCGGACCGGCGAGATGGACAAGATCGACGGCGTGTACTACTTCTTCAAGCTGATCCAGCGCATCCGCCAGTTCTTCCCCGCGTGGATGCCCATGATCGGCCTCGAGGGCGGCCGCGTGAACATCGTGCCGGTGGACTTCGTCGCCGACGCCACGGCGTACATCGCGCACCTGAAAGGGCTCGACGGTAAAGCGTTCCACCTCACCGACCCGCAGCCCAAGCGCGTCGGCGACATCCTCAACACCTTCGCGAAGGCCGCTCACGCGCCGCAGATGTCGGTGTACGTCAACGCGGCCCTCTTCTATTTCATCCCCGCCGGGGTGCGCAAGACGCTGATGGCGCTCGCGCCGGTGCGCCGCATCCGCAATGCCATCTTCAAGGACCTCGGGCTCCCCGAGGACATCCTCACCTTCGTCAACTACCCGACCCGCTTCGACTGCCGCGAGACCCAGAAGGCGCTGAAGGGCTCGGGCATCGAGGTGCCGCCGCTCGACGCCTACGCCTGGCGCCTCTGGGACTACTGGGAGCGGCACCTCGACCCGGATCTCTTCATCGACCGCTCGCTCAAGGGCCGGGTCAAGGGCAAGGTCGTCCTGATCACCGGCGGCTCCTCGGGGATCGGGCTTGCCGCCGCGCACAAGATCGCGGCCGCCGGCGCGACCACCGTCATCGTCGCCCGCGACGAGGCGAAGCTCGCCGAGGCCAAGAAGGAGATCGAGGCGGCCGGCAACAAGGTCTTCGCCTACTCGGCCGACGTCGCCGACGAGGCGCAGTGCGCCGCGCTGGTGGCGAAGCTCGCCAAGAACCACGGCGGCGTGGACATCCTCGTCAACAACGCCGGGCGCTCGATCCGGCGCGGCATCGAATCCTCGTTCGACCGCTTCCACGACTTCGAGCGCACGATGTCGGTGAACTACTTCGGCGCGCTGCGGCTGACGATGGGGCTGCTGCCGCAGATGATCGCGAAGCGCCGCGGGCACGTGATCAACATCTCGTCGATCGGCGTGCTCACCAACGCGCCGCGCTTCTCCGCCTACGTCGCCTCGAAGGCGGCGCTCGACGCCTGGACGCGCTGCGCGGCGAGCGAGTTCGCGGACGTAGGCATCGAATTCACCACCATCAACATGCCGCTCGTGCGCACGCCCATGATCGCGCCGACGAAGATCTACGAGCACGTGCCAACGCTGTCGCCCGACGAGGCGGCCGACCTCATCGTGCAGGCCATCGTGGAGCGCCCGGTGCGCATCGCCACGCGCCTTGGCATCTTCGGCGAGGTGCTGCATGCGCTGGTGCCCAAAGTCGCCCAGGTGATCATGAACACGTCCTTCCGCATGTTCCCGGACTCGACCGCCGCGCAGGGCAAGAAGGAAGGCGAAGCGAAGCCTTCAGCCGACATGATCGCGTTCTCGAACCTGATGCGAGGAATACACTTCTAGGATCGAGGATCGAGCGTTCGGAATGCGGCGTGCAAGACCGGTGCCCTGTCCTCTGTCCGCTGTCGTCTGTCGTCTGTCCTCTGTCCTCTGGCCTGAGCACTGAACCATGCGCCCCAAACCCGGCGACAAGGCCCCCGACTTCGAGGGCGTCACCACCGACGGCAGCCGCGTGCGGCTCAAGGACTTCCGCGGCCGCAAGCTCGTGCTCTATTTCTATCCGAGGGACGACACGCCCGGGTGCACGGCGCAGGCCTGCTCACTGCGCGACCACAACGCCGAGATCGCGGCGAAGGGCGCGGCAATCCTCGGAGTGTCGGCGCAGGACGAGGACTCGCACCGGCGCTTCACCCGCAAGTACCAGCTCAACTTCCCGCTGATCGCGGACACCGACAACGCGATCGGCAGGGCCTACGGCGTGACCGGGAGCGGCGTCTTCGGCGTCGCACGCAAGCTCGCCGGCGCCTACGAGCGCGTGACTTTCATCATCGACGCCCGAGGGCGGATCGCTCACGTCATCGACGACGCCGCGACCGCCGGGCACGCGGAGCAGGTGCTGGCGCTTCTCTAGGGGGCGCCGCGCGGCCGGGCCAAGGCGTCGAGCAGCGCCCGGCGCAGCGCTCCCGAAAAGGCCATCGTGAGATGGCCCATGCCGCGCAGCTCGACGTTCGCGGCGCCCTCGAGGCGGCTCGACCGGTGCGGGGAGATGAAGTTGTCCTGCGCGCTGTAGATCGAAGTCACCGGGATCGGGAACGAGCCGCCCTCGGCGGTGGCGAGCGCCGCCAGCCAAGGGCTGCCGCGGCGCATCTCCCGCGCGTTGCGGCCGAGCCCGAAGGGCGCAAGGCTCGTCCCGTGGTGCGGCGAGCCGAGCGTGACGACGCGCGAAACGCCTTCGGCCCCGCGGTCGCGCAGGCAGGCCCGGATCACGAGCCCCCCCATGCTGTGCCCGACGAGCGCGACCGGACGCCCTCCAGCGTCGCGCCGCACCGCCTCGAGCCTCGCCGCGAGCTGTTGCGCGAAGCCGTCGATCCCGCCGAACCCTGGCTCCAGGTCGATCGTGTGCACCCGGTACCCCGCCGCGGCGAGCTTCGGCACGAGCGAGACCCACAGTCCGCGGTTGCAGAGGTAGCCGTGCACGAGGAGGAGCGCCTCGCCTCCGGCCGGTCCGTGCGCGCCGTCGGGCGGTCCCACCGTCCAGCGCGCGAGCGGCTGCGCGAACGCGAAGAGCGCCACGTAGCTCGCGATCTCGCGCACCACCTCGGCCGCCATCCGCAGCGAGCCGACCGCCGCTACACCCTCCGCGTGCCCCGGCGTCAGGAAGGCGATCGCGTAGGTGAGGAGGACGATCGCCGCGCGCCAGGCGAGCGCGATCGCGACGACCGTCGCGAACGCCGCCGGGGCGCCGTGCGTATCGGCGAGCCGCGCGCCGAGCCAGAGATAGACCGCGACCTCGATCGCGAGCCCGATCGCGAGCGCGCGCGCAATCACGATCTCAAGCCGGCGCGCGACGCCTGGCAAGCGCCTCGGCGAGCAGGCTCGCGTTGCGCGCCGTGAGCCCGTAGATCGAGAGCTGCGGGTTCGCGCCGATCGAGGTCGGGAAGAGCGAGCCGTCGTGGACCGAGAGGTTATCGAGGTGCCAGTGCCGCCCGCGCGAGTCGGTCACGCCCCGCCGCGGGTCGGCCGCCATGCCGCAACCGCCCATCACGTGCGCGCTCACCACGCGCGTCTTGAACGGCACGAGCGGGAGCTGCGCGATGCCCGCCCTCGCCTCGCGCCAGCTCGCGTAGCCGTCGGCGACCTGCTCGTGCACCGGGAACACGCGCTTCGCGCCGGCAGCGAACTGCAGCTCCGCCATCGCGAGGAGCGCCCGCCGCGCCCCGTCCCACACGAAGGACGTCAGCGGATAGGAGAGCACCGGGGATCCGTCGTCCCGGAGGCCGACCATGCCGCCCGGCGATTCCGGGTGGAAGCCGTCGCGCAGGAGCGCGATCAACGCGTGCGCGTGGGCGAATTCGTGCATGAGCGCCGTGTGGCCCGCGCCGAAGCCCTGCAGCGTCATCCCGTAGAGCACCGGATGGATCGGCGGTGCCTCGAGCTTGAAGCCCATCGGCCCGTCGACCGGCGCCTGCTCGAGGAAGTGGTCGGAATACACCGTCTGCGGCGCGCCCTTGTAGCCGTCCACGCGCTCGGCCATCACCGCCGAGGAGACCACCACGGGGTGCAGGAAGGTGCGCGCGCCGAGGTTGCGATACGGATCGGGCGCACGGCTGCGCAGCAGGATCGCGGGGCTGCCGATCGCGCCGGCGGCGAGCACGTAGTGCCGTGCCCGGATCGTGATCCGCTGCGGCCGCAGGTCGGTGCCCGCGGCGTCGAGGGCGCGGCATTCGAGCGCCGCGACCCGTCCGGCCGCGATGCGCAGGCGGTCGGCCCGGGTGCGCGTGAGCAGCCTTGCGCCGGCGTCGAGGGCGGCGGGGATGGTCGTCACCAGCATCGACTGCTTCGCGTTCGTCGGGCACCCCATGCCGCAGTAACCGAGGTTCCAGCAGCCGCGCACGTTGCGCTGGATCACGCCCCATGAAATGCCGAGCTTCTCCGCGCCGCGGCGCAGGAGGTCGTTGTTCTCGTTCGGCGGCACCGTCCAGGGCGAGATCCCAAGGCGCTGCTCCATGCGCGCGAACCAGGGCGCGAGCGCGTCGGCGCCGAGGTCCGTGAGGCCGAATTCCGATTGCCAGTAAGCGAGCGTCGCCCCCGGCGTGCGGAAGCTCGAGGTCCAGTTGACCGTCGTCGAGCCGCCCACCGCACGGCCCTGGAGGATGTTGATCGACTTGTCGAGCGTCTTGCGGGCGCCCGACTCCTGGTAGAGCTCCGGGTAGGCCTCGCCTTCGCGCATGCGGAAGTCGCTCGACGAGCGCAGCGCGCCCTCCTCCACGAGGATGACGGTGAGCCCGGCCCTGGTCAGGATCTCGGCGGTCACGCCACCGCCGGCGCCGGTGCCGACGACCACCACGTCGGCCTCGAGCGCGAGGTCGCGCTCGAGCCGCGACGCGTCGGTCACTTTCCAGCCGCGGGCGAGGCCCTGGCGGATCGGATCGGAAATCGCCATCAGACCTCCGGCGGCCCCGGGTACGCGAGCGGCGGCCAGCTCTCGGGCTGCGCGTACCAGGCGGCGACGATGAGGTCGTGCAGCGCGTGGTAGCCCGACTGGAGCAACGCGAGGCGGCTCATGCGCCACGCCTGCAGGAACGCCGCGATCTCCCCCACCGATGCTTCGGGCCAGGGGCGCGAGACGCCGGCAACCAGGCGCCGGGTCGGGGCGAGATCGAGCAGCATGAAGAGCTCGCCGAGCTCGCGGCGGGTCGCCGGCGGCATGCCTGCCACGGCCTGCGACACGCCGTCCACGACGCTCGCGACCGCCTTCGCCTTCGCCTCCCCGGCTGGAAGCGCGCCGGCGAGCATCACGGGCGCGATGGCCGCGACCACGACGCGGTCCGCGGACGAAAGGCCGCGCGCGGCCATCGAGTCCGCGGCCCGCGCAGCAGCGGCCGGGATGCGCGCCGCCCCGGCGAGGAGCACGGTCCCCGCCACGCCCGCCTTCAGGAACGTCCGGCGGCGCATCAGCGCACCAGCAGCCGGACCATCGTCTCGAACACCTTCCCGTACGGCGGGCGGAAGAGGCGCATGCCGTTCAGCCGCGACTGGCGGAAGACGGCCTTCTTGTGCGAGAAGGTCTCGAAGCCCTCGCGCCCATGGTAGGCGCCCATGCCGCTCGGGCCGACGCCGCCGAACGGAAGGTCGTCCTGGGCGATGTGGAGGATCGTGTCGTTGACCGTCACGCCGCCCGCCACCGTCTCGCGGAGGACGCGGTCGACGCGCTCGGCGTCGCGGTCGAAGTAATAGAGCGCGAGCGGCCGCGGGCGAGCGTTCACGTAGGCGATCGCTTCCTCGAGCGTCCGGTAGGGCACGATCGGCAGGATCGGGCCGAAGATCTCCTGCGTCATCACGTGCATGCGGTCGTCGCCGCCGAGGATGGCGACCGGCGGGAAGCGGCGCGTCGCCAGGTTCCAGTGCGCGCCGTCGCCCGCGAGCGGGACGATGCGCGCGCCCTTGTGCGCCGCCTCCTCGCAATAGCCGACCAGGCGCCGGAACTGGCGCTCGTTCACGATCGTCGAGAAGTCCGGCGTCGTGCGGATGTCGGGATAGGCCGCGCGCACGAAGTCCTGCGCCGCGGCGAGGAACGCCTCGACGTCGTGCTCCGGCACCAGCGCGTAGTCCGGCGCGATGCACGTCTGCCCGGCGTTAAGGCACTTGCCGGTCATGATGCGCTCGGCCGCATGCGCGAGCGGATAGCCGGGCGCGACGATCGCCGGCGACTTGCCGCCGAGCTCGAGCGTCACCGGCGTGAGGTGCGCCGCCGCCTCGGTCATCACCAGCCGGCCGATCTGCGTCGAGCCGGTGAAGAGCAGATGGTCGAACGGCAGGCCCGAGAACGCCTTGCCCACGTCTGCGTCGCCGGTGACCACCGCAACCTCGTCCGGCGCGAACCGCTGCGCGATCAGCCGCGCGAAGACCGCCGCGGTCTCCGGCGCGTGCTCCGACATCTTGAGCATCACCCGGTTGCCGGCCGCGAGCGCCGCGGTCATCGGACCCAGGCCGAGGAGGACCGGGTAATTCCAGGGAACGATGATGCCGACCACGCCGAGGGGCTGATACAGGACTTGGGCGCGCCCGGGCCGGAACCACAGCGACACGTGGCGCCGCTCGGGCCGCATCCAGCGCCGCAGGTTGCGCCGCGCGTAACGGATGCCCTCGATCGCGGGAAAGATCTCGAGGAGGCGCGTCTCGTGCCGCGAGCGGTTGCCGAAGTCCCTGCTGATCGCATCCGCCAGCAGATCGACGTTGTTGCGCAAGAGCTGCTCGAGCGCCGCGAGCTTGTCCAGACGCCACGCGCGGTCGGGCATGCGGTCGCGCGCGTAACCCGCGCGCAGGGCTTCGAACGCCTCGGTGAGTGCGGTGGCGCCGCTCGCGGCGTGGCCGTGGAGCTCGGTCGGATGCATCGTCGGTAGCGCCTCGCGGCGTGGCGGGAAGACGCAACGATTCTAATGGAGCGACCGCGGCGGGGCTCTAGAGCCGCCCCTCTAACGCCGTGCTGCGCTGCGGGACCCGTGGCTATACTGGAATGGCAAGCCCATCCCGTCACGGAGGCGGCTCTTCGTGTCCCTCGCCGACTATCCGAAGGACAAGCGCGCGCTCACCGAGCGCATCCACGCGAATCTCGCGCGCGTGAAGTCCCTGCGCGGCGGCCTCGCGAAAGGGGTCGCCGCCGACCGCACCGCGCTGCGCGCGTGGCAGGCCGGCCGCCTCGCCCGCACGCACGCCGACCTCCTCGTGAGCGACCGCTACCGGCCGGCCGCGGAGTTCTTCCTCTCCGACCTGTACGGACCGAAGGACGTCTCCAAGCGCGACGGCGAGGTGGAGCGCATCCTGCCGTCGCTCGTGGCGCTGCTGCCCGCGGGCGCGATCCAGAGCCTCGCGATGGCGCTCGAGGTCGACGCGCTCTCGGAGGCGCTCGACGCCCTGCTCGTCGAGAAGCTCCGCGCCGAGCAGCGCGATCCCGCGCGTCCGCTCGCGATCGACGAGAAGCGCTACGCGGCCGCGTACCGCGCTTGCGCGAACCGAGCCGAGCGCGAGCAGCAGATCGAGCTCATCGACGCGATCGGCACCGTGCTCGACAAGGTGGCGCACAAGCCCCTCATCACCGCCGCGGTGGACCTCGCGCGCGGGCCGGCGCATCTCGCCGGGCTGGGCGAGATCCACGAGTTCCTCGAGCGCGGCCTGCACGCCTTCCGGCACATGAGCCGCGCCGACGAGTTCCTCGCCATCATCCGCCGCCGCGAGACCGCGCTCATGGACCGGCTCTTCGCCGGCGCGCCCGATCCGTTCGCGACGCCCGACTGACGGCCGGTTGCGCGGGTCCCGCGCTTGCCTTATGTTCCCCGTCCCCGCGCCGGGCGCCGGCGCGGGACCGCATCACCCCGACGAAGGAGGAGCGCGTGGAAAAGATCTGGCTCAAGAGCTATCCGCCCGGCATGCCCGCGGAGGTGAACGTCGCCGAGTTCTCCTCGATCCGCGACATCCTCGAGAAATCGGTGGCGAAGTTCCGCGACCGGCCGGCGTACCGCAACATGGGCTTCACGCTCACGTTCGGCGACCTCGACCGGCTCTCGCGCGACTTCGCGGCCTTCCTGCAATCGCTCCCCGGCATGAAGAAGGGCGAGCGCGTCGCGATCATGATGCCGAACCTGTTGCAGTACCCGGTCGCGCTGTTCGGCACGTTGCGCGCGGGCATGACCGTCGTGAACGTCAACCCGCTCTACACGCCGCGCGAGCTCGAGCACCAGCTGAAGGACTCCGGCGCGCGCACGGTGGTGATCGTCGAGAACTTCGCGCACACGCTGCAACAGGTCCTCGCGAACACCCCGGTCGAGCACGTGGTCGTCACCGCGATCGGCGACCTCTTGCCGGTCCCCAAGCGCTTCCTCGTCAACTTCGCCGTGCGCAACGTGAAGAAGATGGTGCCGCACTGGCGCATCGACGGGGCGATCGGCTTCCGCCAGGCGCTGCGCCGCGGCGCTGCGGAGAAGTACGAGAACGTCCCGCTCGCGCGCGACGACATCGCGTTCCTCCAGTACACCGGAGGGACCACTGGCGTGGCCAAGGGGGCGATGCTCACCCACGGCAACATCGTCGCCAACATGCTGCAGGCGCACGCCTGGATCTCGCGCGACCTCGAGGAGGGTCGCGAGGTCATCATCACCGCGCTGCCCCTCTACCACATCTTCTCGCTCACGGCGAACGCGCTCGTCTTCATGAAACTCGGCGGCTGCAACGTGCTCATCACCAACCCGCGCGACATCCCCGGCTTCGTGAAGGAGCTCGCCGCGAATCCCTTCACCTGCATCACCGGCGTCAACACGCTGTTCAACGCGCTGCTCAACGACCCGAACTTCGCGTCGCTCGACTTCAAGGGGCTCAAGATGGCGCTCGGCGGCGGCACGGCGGTGCAACGCGCCGTGGCGGAGCGCTGGAAGAAGGTGACCGGGGCGCCACTCGTCGAGGCCTACGGCCTCACGGAGACCTCGCCCGCCGCCTGCATCAACCCGCTCTCGATCAAGGCGTTCAACGGCTCGATCGGCCTGCCGATCCCGTCCACCGAGGTGAGCATCCGCGACGACGACGGGAAGGAGCTGCCGCCCAACGGCGTCGGCGAGATCTGCATCCGCGGCCCGCAGGTGATGAAGGGCTACTGGCAGCGCCCGGACGAGACCGCGAAGGTGATGACCGCCGACGGCTTCCTCAAGACCGGCGACGTCGGCTACATGGACGAGGCGGGCTACGTCTACATCACCGACCGCAAGAAGGACATGATCCTCGTCTCGGGCTTCAACGTTTACCCGAACGAAATCGAGGGCGTGCTCGCGATGCACGAGGGCATCCTCGAGGCCGCGGCGGTCGGCGTTCCCGACGAGAAGTCCGGGGAAGTCGTGAAGGCGGTCGTGGTGCGGAAGGACCCGTCCCTCACCGCGGAGCAGGTGATCGCGCACTGCAAGGCGCACCTCACCGGGTACAAGGTGCCGAAGATCGTCGAGTTCCGCGACGAGCTGCCGAAGACGCCGGTCGGCAAGGTGCTGCGGCGCGAGCTGCGCGACGCGCCGAAGTGACCCGCGCCGGCGCGCGGGACCCGGGGTCGAAACCCGCCGGAAACGCCCTTCGCCCGGCACCGTGCCGGCGGCCTGCTAGGCCGTTTGGCCTAGCCGGGCGCCTCGGGGCGCCCCGCGCGGCAGCGACAAAGCCTCGTTGCGACAATAGCTTGCGTGATCCGTCCAGGGACGCCAAGCCCTGGCGGCCAGGACGATGTCATATTGCGCCCGGCCGCGCGCTTCCCCTATAGTGGTCATGCGCGGCGAGCTTGCCTGTGTGCCGCCGCCGTTACCTCCGAGGGCGCGCCCAACGCGCTCTTCCTCCCTGAACGGCCCGTTCGCGGGCCGTTTTTTTTGGCGCCTGCCGGCCGCGCCGGGAGGCTGCGGATCGGCCCGGCCTGCGCGAGGTCAAAGGCGCGCGCCGCCTCCCGCTTACCATCGGTTTTATGCGGCTCACCTTCCTCGGCGCCGCCTCCGAGGTCACCGGATCGGCGACACTCGTCGAGGCCGACGGCCTCGCCTTCCTCGTCGACTGCGGGCTCTTCCAGGGCGGGCGCGAAGCCTGGGAAAAGAACCGCGCGCCGTTCGCCTTCGCGCCGCGCGCGCTCGATTTCGTGCTGCTCACGCACGCGCACCTCGACCACTGCGGCCTCCTGCCACGCCTCGTCGCCGCGGGCTACGGCCGCGACATCCACTGCACTCCGGCGACTGCGGATCTCGTGCCGATCATGCTCGAGGACTCGGCGCACATCATGGAGAAGGAAGCCGAATGGGCGCGCGCCCGGGAAGAAGGCCGGGGCGGCGCCGCGGAACGCGCGCTCTACACCGTCGCCGACGCCGAGCGCGTCGCGGACTTCGTCGCGGCGCAACGCTACGGGCGCGAGTTCCGCCCGCACCCGCGCGTCCGCGTCCGGTTCCAGGACGCCGGGCACATCCTCGGCTCGGCCATCGCGGAGGTGTGGGTGGAGGAGCACGGGCGGGAGACGAAGCTCGTGTTCTCGGGCGATCTCGGCCAGCCGGCGCGCCCGGTCGTCCGCGATCCGGTGCGCATCGACACGGCCGACGTGCTCGTGGTCGAGTCCACCTATGGCAACCGCGACCACAAGGGGATGCGCGAGACGCTGGACGAGCTGGTCGCGGTGGTCGAGCAGACCCGCCGCCGGGGCAACGTCGTCGTGCCCGCCTTCGCCCTCGGGCGGACGCAGGACCTGCTCGTCGTCCTCGCCGAGCTCGCGCGCGCCGGACGGATCGGGGGGGTCGAGGTCTTCGTCGACTCGCCGCTCGCCGCGCAGGCGACCGCCGTCACGGTGAAGCACCAGGCGACCCTCGACACGGACTTCCAGCGCGTCGTCGCCGAGGCGCAGCGTGGCGAGCTGCCGGTCCGCGTGCGGTTCACGCAGAGCGTGGACGACTCGAAGGCGATCAACAGGGTGCGTAGCGGCGCCATCATCGTCGCCGCGAGCGGCATGTGCGACGGCGGCCGAATCAAGCACCACCTGCGGAACAACCTGCCACGCGCCGAGTGCGCGGTGCTCTTCACCGGGTTCCAGGCGCAGGGCACGCTCGGCCGGCGCATCGTCGACGGCGCGAAGGTCGTGCGCATCTTCGGCGAGGAGGTCCCGGTGCGCGCGCGCGTGCACACGCTCGGCGGGCTCTCGGCGCACGCCGACCGCTCCGCGCTGCTCGCGTGGCTCGGCGCCTTCGCGCGCGCGCCGCGGCACGTCTTCGTGAACCACGGCGAGGCCGAGATCGCGAACGTCTTCGCCGCGACGGTCCGCGACCGGTTCGGCTGGAACGTCAGGGTTCCGGGCGCGCTGGAGACCGTAGGCGTCTGAACGCGGTTTCAGCGCTTCGCCGCGACGACGCGCACGCCATCGGCCACTTCGTTCGTCGGGTACTTGATCACCGTCTCGCCCGCCGCGAGCCCGGACCGGATCTCCGCTTCGCGGGCGTTGCGCGCGCCCACCTCGACGCGCCGCTCGCGGGCGCGCCCGTCGGCCACGGCGAACACGGCCCACCCTTCTCCCGACCGGAAGAGCGCGCTCGCCGGGACCTTCAGCACGTCGGGCGCCGACCAGACGACGATACGCGCCTCCACGCGGTAGCCGTCACCCAGCGGACCGAGGGGATCGACCGGATCCATCACGACGTTGACGCGCTTTTCCTCGATGCCGAGCGCGGACACCTTGGTGAAGGCGTAGGGCTCGACCAGACGCACCGTCGCCCGCAGGCGCCTGTCCCCGCCCCACTCCTCGAGCCACGCCGTCGCGCCGGGGCGGATCTTCACCGCGTCGCTCGAGAGGACGTCGGCGACGATCTCGAAGCGCGCGGGGTCGCCGATCACCATCACCGGCGTCCCGGCCGGCACGGTGCGCTCGCTCTGTTGCAGCACCCGCAGCACCCGGCCCGACACGGGCGCCGTGATCTTCATCACCCGGCCCGGCCGCCCGTCGGCCGAGGGCAGCGCGAGCAGCGCGGCCTGCGCGACCTTCTCCTCCGAGCGGGCGGCGGCCTCGCGCGCGCTCGCCGCCTCGAGCTCCGCCACGGCGGTCCGCACCGCGGTGCGCGCCTTCTCCGCCGCCTCGGGCGAGACGAAGCGCTCCGCCACCAGCCGCTCCACGCGCGCGAGCTCGCTGCGCGCCTGCGCGAGCACCGCTGCGGCCTGCTCCACCCGCTTCCCCGCCTCGCGCACGGCGGCGCGCGCCGCCTCGACGCGGGCGATCGCCTCCTCGCGCGCGCGCGGGTCGAGCGGCGCCGGCTCGAGCTCGGCGACCACGTCGCCCCCACGAACGGCGTCGCCGTCGCGCAGCGCGACGCGCACCAGCTTTCCCGCGACCGGCGCGGCGACCTCGTAGCGGTCGTGGACGCGCACCTCGCCCTCCTGGTCCACGGTCACCTCCAACGGGCCGCGCGTCGCCTGCGCGGTCTCCACGGGGATGGGCTCGGGCGCGAAGAACACCCACCCGGCCAACCCGGCCGCCGCCACGAGGCCCGCGATCCAGTAAAGACGCCGTCCCTCGTTGTTCTTCATCGTGGGCCTCGATTCACTCCCGGGTCTTGAGCACGGCGACGAGGTCGAGCCGCCGCACCCGCCACGCGACGATCGCGCCGGAGACCACCGCCGCGGACGCGACCGCGGCCGCGGCGTAAGCATAAGTCCGCGCCGAGACCGTGAGCGGGAGGCGGTAGAGCTCGGTTTCGAGGAGCGTCACCAGCCAGGCGCAGAGCGCGTAGCCGACGAGGAACCCGAGCGGGATCGCCGCGACGGTGAGCAACGCCTGCTCGCCGAGCAGCATGCCGGTCACCTCGCGCCGGGTGAAGCCGAGGATGCGCAGGCTCGCGAGGGCGATCGCCTGCTCCGAGAGGGCGATGCGCGCGCCGTTGTAGACCACCCCGGCGGCGATCGCGCAGGCGAAGCCGACGAGGATCAGGGTGGAGACGCGGATGTTCTCGGCCACCGTGGCGAGGAAGCTCTCGATCGTCGCCTCCCGCAGGGTCACGCCCGCGACCGCCGGCGTGCGCTTGAGAAGCTCGTAGAGGGCGGGGAGCTCCCGGCGGTCGACCCGCAGGTACGCGTCGCTGTAGGCCGGCCCCTCGCCCATGAGCCGCGCGAGCGCCCCGGCGTCCATGTAGGCGAAGAGCCCGATCGGCTCCTCGACGAGCCCGGCCACCGGCACGCGGCGCTTGCGCCGCTCGCCCTCGAGGAACTCGACCTCGAGCACGTCGCCCGGACGTGCGCCGAGGAGCCGCGCCAGCCCGTCGCCGAGCACCATCCCTTCGGGCGGAAGGGCGATCTCGCGGTGCCGGATGTCGACGATGCGCTGCAGCTCGGCGTCCGGCGCGAGCCCGAACACCGCGACCCGCTTCGTGCGGTGCCCCTGGCGCAGGCGCGCGGGGGCGATGCGAAAGGGCTCCGCGAGCGTCACGCCGGGGAGCTTCGCGAGGCTCTGCGCGACGCGGGATCCGCGGACCTCCGCGAAGTCGAGCCGGACGTCGTCGCGCCGCGCCGCACGGAACTGCACTGCGACGGTCTCGTCGAGCGCATCCAGGCCGAACTGGCCGATCACGAGGAGGGCGGTCGCGAGCGCGATCGACGCGACCGACACCGCCGCCCGCAACGGCCGCCGCTCGAGGTCGCGGAAGAGCATCCGCGCCGCGGGCGAGAGGAGCCGCGCGTACCCGAGCCGCTCGATCACCAGGGCACGGAATCGCGGCGGCGCCTCGGGGCGCATCGCCTCCGCGGGCGGCAACGCGAGCGCGCGGCGTACCGCGGGCAGCGCCCCCGCGAACGCCGCGGCCACGCCGAAGAACGCCACGCCGGCGGCGTTCGCCATGGAGAGCCCGAACCCGAGGCGCGGGAGATGGAAGAAGCTCTCGTACAGGGCCGCGAGCCCGGCGCCGAGCCAGACGCCGAGGGCCGTGCCCGCCGCGCAGCCGGCGAGGACAGTGGCGAGCGCCATCGCGAGGTAATGCGCGGCGACCGTCCGGCTCGCGTAGCCGAAGGCCTTGAGCACGCCGATCTGCGCGCGCTGCAACGCGATCAGGCGCAAGAGCACGTTGTGGATGAGGAACGCGGCCACGCCCAGGAAGATGGCCGGCACGACGATGCCCGTGACGCGGTTCTGCTGGATCTCGCCGTCGAGCATCTGGTGCGAGGGCTGCTCGGCCCGCCCGTAGGCGCCCTCGCCCCCGTAGGGCCCGGTGAGCGCATCGAGCGCGGCGATCACGTCGCGCTCGGAGGCGCCGGGCGCGAGGCGCACCACGACGCTGTTGAAGCCGTCTTCCATGTCGTAGGCCGCCGCGAGCGCCTCGCGGTCCATCCACGCGACGCCGAAGCGCCGGTCGTCCGGGAACACCGCCGCGCCGCCGAGGACGTAGATGAACTCCGGCGAGCTCGCCACGCCGACGACGCGCAGGCGCTGCCAGCGGCCGTTGATCACCGCCGCGAGCGTGTCGCCCGGCGCGAGGCCGTGCGCCGCGGCGAACGCCTCGCCGAGGATCACCTCGTCGCGCGCGCCCGGGGCGAGATAGCGGCCCTTGCGCACGAAGAGGTCGTTCAGCTCCGGCCGGCGGTCCGCGGGCACCGACACGAGCAGCGCGCTCGCCGGGTCGGCGAAGCCCGGCACGTCGAGCACGGCGCGGTTCACGATCCTCGCCTCGACGGCGGCGACCCCGGGGATCGCCTCGATGCGCGCCAGGAGCGTCCGGGGCATGCGCTTCGCCATGGCGAAGACGTCGGCGAAGCGGTGCGTAGCGTAGTACGTCGCGCGGCCCTCCAGCAGCATCTCGTAGGCGCCGCGCATGGTCACGTAGGTCGCGGCGCCACACGCGGCCACGAGGGCGACCGCGGCGAGATTGCCGCGCATCCGCCATGTGTCGCGGACGAGCTTGCGATGCAGCGCCGGGAGCTTCACCAGGCGAGCTCCTCGGGGCGCGCTTTCACCGCATTGGTCTCGATCCCGGTGAGCCGGCCGCTCGAGATGTGCACGACCCGGTCGGCCATGCGCGCGATGGCGACGTTGTGGGTGATGACCACCGTCGTCGTGCCGAGCTCGCGGTTGATGCGCTCGAGCACCTGAAGCACGACCTTGCCGGTAGGGAAGTCGAGCGCGCCGGTCGGCTCGTCGCAGAGCAGGACGTCGGGCCGCTTCGCCACCGCGCGCGCGATCGCGACGCGCTGCTGCTCGCCACCGGAGAGCTGCGCGGGAAAGTGGTCGAGGCGGTCGCCGAGCCCCACGAGCGCGAGCGCCTCCGCCGCCGGCATCGGCCGCTCGGCGATGTCGGTCACGAGCGCCACGTTCTCGGCCGCGGTGAGGCTCGGGATCAGGTTGTAGAACTGGAAGACGAACCCGACGTGCTCGCGCCGGAAGCGCGTGAGATCCTCGTCCCGCGCGCCCGTCAGGTTGTGGTCGAGGTACCAGACCTCGCCCGAGGTCGGGATGTCGAGGCCACCGAGGATGTTGAGGAGCGTCGACTTGCCGCTCCCGGACGCGCCCAGGAGCACCACGAACTCGCCCGGATAGAGGTCGAGGTCCACCCCGTCGAGAGCGCGCACCGCGACCTCCCCCATGGGATAGACCTTGGTGACCGCACGCATGCGGAAGACGGCTCCTTCGGGCAAGCTCGCCGATCTCGCGGGATCCAACGCCCCATTGTCCGTCGCCGGCGCTCGGAGCGGGTTTGACAGGCGTCAACGGCGCCGGCGGGGAACGCGTCCCCGGCAGGCGAGGCGGCGTCCGGAGGAAACGGCTCGTCTGACCCGATGGCGGGAGGAAAAAAACGCCGGAGCGGTCGGCCGGGGAAGCCGTTGCCGCTCCGGAGAGCTCGAAGTCACTGGATCGTGAGCTTCTTCACCGGGGTCTGGACCTTCTTGGGCAGCGTCAGCGTCAGGATACCGTCCGCGTACTTCGCCTCGGCCTTGGCTTCGTCGATCGCGTGGTCGAGGCTGAAGGTGCGGGACATCGCGCCGTAGTACCGCTCGCTGCGGATGAGCCGCCCTTTCTCCTTGACGTCCTTCTCCTGCTTGGTCTCGGCGCGGAGCGTCACGACGTTGCCGTCGATCTCGACACCGATGTCCTCTTTCCGGACGCCCGGGATCTCGGCCTTGACCGTGTACGCGGCATCGTCCTCGTGCACGTCGACCTTGATCTCCATTTCGGGCACTTCGACTTCCCACCGCACGGGCCGCAGCACGCGCTTGAAGAAGTCCTCGAACGGCTCCGTGAAGAGGGGCTCGAGACGCGTGAGACTGGTTCTCATGGCTCCCTCCTTTTTCCGTCTGGTTAAACCCGGTCTTGCGACCTGCCAATCGGCCCTTCCGGGCCGATTCCAACATAGCCCCCCCGACCCAGACGCGCTTTGCCCGAAGTCAAAGAACGCGCGGGCGCCACGCCGGGCGGGGGCCTCGCGGCGGGGCGGATCGCCGGCCCCCCCGGCGGCCGCGCCCTGCCCGCCCGCACTCACGGCACCAGGACGTAGCGCCCCGGCGCGTCGTCGAGCGGCGGGAATCCGGCCTCCGGGTTGCCCGGCAGCGGCGCCGGGGTCTTGCCGCTCGAGTGCGCGGCGAGCCATTCCTGCCAGGCGGGCCACCACGAGCCCTTGCGCTTGGGCGTGATCGCCGTCCAGGTGTCGGGATCGACGTAGCGCGCGTGCGGCGGCTGCGTGGAGACCTGGTGCCAGCGGCCGTCGGGGGCGCCAGCGGGCGGGTTGACGATGCCGACATTGTGGCCGCCGCTCGTCAGGCAGAACGTGACCTCGGTATCGGTGAAGAGATGCACCTTGTAGACCGACTTCCAGGGCGAGACGTGGTCGCGGTTCGTCCCGACGACGAACATCGGCGCGCGGATGTCGGTGAGCGCGATCGGCCGCCCGTCGAGGAAGAAGCGCCCTCCGGTGATGGCGTTCTCGAGATAGAGCTCCCTCAGGTACTCGGTGTGCAGGCGGTGCGGCATGCGCGTCGCGTCCGCGTTCCACGCCATCAGGTCGGACATCGGCGCGCGCGTGCCCATCAGGTAGTCGCGGACCATCTTCGACCACACCAGGTCCTTCGAGTTGAGCGCCGCGAACGCGCCCGCCATCTGCTTACCGTCGAGGTAGCCTTGCTCCCAGGTAAGGTCGTCGAGGTAGGCGAGCTGGCTCTCGTCGATGAAGAGCGACAGCTCGCCCGGCTCCTCGAAGTCGGTCTCCGCCGCGAAGAGCGTGAGGCTCGCCAGCCCGTCGAGGCTCTCGCGCGCCATGTAGGCCGCCGCCATCGCGAGGAAGGTCCCGCCCAGACAGTAACCCACGGCGTGCAGCTCGCGGCCCGGGAGGATCCGCTTCGCGGCGTCGATCGCCGCCAGGATCCCGGACTTGAGGTAATCGTCGATGCCCAGGTTGCGGTCGCGCAGATCGGGGTTGCGCCACGAGACCATGAACACCGTGTGCCCGCGGTCCACGAGGTACTTCACCAGGGAGTTGGCCGGCTGCAGGTCGAGGATGTAGTACTTCATGATCCACGACGGGACGATGAGCACCGGCTCCCGCCACGTCTCGGCGGTCGTCGGCGCGTACTGGATGAGCTCGATCAGGTGGCTGCGCAGCACCACCTTGCCGGGCGTGATGGCGAGGTTCTTGCCGACCTGCCACTCGTCTGCGCCCTCCGGCCGGCGCCCGGCGACCTGGCGCGCGTAGTCGCGCCACCAGTTGTAGGCCCCCTGCCAGAGGTTCATCCCGCCGGTCTCGACGGTCCTGCGGAACGCCTCGGGGTTCGTCAGGACGAAGTTCGCGGGGCTCGCCACGTCGAGGAGCTGGCGCACCATGAAGGTCACCATCTGCTCGTGGTGCCGCGTCACGCCCTTCACGCCGGTGGTGGCGTTCCACCACCACTGCTGCGCGAGCAGGAACGACTGGTAGTAGAGGTTGTAGGGCCACTCCTGCCACGCCGGATGGTCGAAGCGGTGGTCCTGCGGAAGGGGCTCGATGCAGGGCTCGGCCCGGCTCGTCGCGCACTCGACCGCGTAGAGCATGAGCCGGTGCCATTTGCGCAGCGCCTTCGCCCCGAGCTCCGCCTGCTTGCCCGGCGCTGCCGCGAGGTGCGTCAGCCAGTCGTGGAACGCCTCCAGCGTGGCGAGCGGCGAGAACCCCTGGAAGGCCCGCGCCATCGCGGCCCGCAGCACGCGATCGTATTGCGAGAGCGGCACGGGCTCCGCGAGATACGCCTCGTTCGGCGCGAGCGCGGTGCTGGGATCGATGCGCATGGTCTCACCTCGCGTTGGAGCGCGACGGGCTGGCTGCTTCCGCGCCCGGCCAGTAGAAATACACGTTGCGGCGCCCCACCGCGGGGATCACCACGGCCTGCGACTCGGCGACGCCGTTGAACGTCGCCCGCACGACATAGCGCCCCGGCCCGAGGTGGAGGTACGTGATCGGACCCTCCGGCGCCAGTTCGAACACGAGCACGCCGCGGGGGTCGGTGACCCAGAGGCGTTCCGGCACGACGAACCCGCAGCTCCCGCGCTCGGCGGCCCACACCACGAGGTCGAACTCGCCGCCGCGGGACGCCATCTCCTCGCGTTCGTCGGCACCCACCCCGCCCGAGAGGAACACCACACCGTTCGCGGCGATCCCCGACACCGCGCTCCACGCCGCGCCGCCCAACGCGGCGAGGACCACGAAGAGCGCCGCCAGCGCCACGTTTCGCATTGCCTGCATCGCCTCCCGATCCCGGCCGCAGCCCCAATGCTTGCAATCTATGCCCTTGAATCGCCGGGGCCTTGAGGGAAATCAACCCGCGCCGAACCAGCCCGCACACCATGGGGAGCGCACCCGACGGAGAGGTTCCCGATGCCCTGGGACGAGACCCGCTACCCGGCAGCGATGCGCCACCTGCCGCCCGAGGTTCGGGCGAAAGCGATCGAGATCGCCAATGCGCTCCTCCTCGAGGAGGGCTACGACGAGGGCAAGGCGATCCGCATCGCCATCGCCAAGGCGAAGGAATGGGCGCGCCGCCACGGGCTCGACGTCGGCTGACGGCTTCCAGGGACGCTCTGAGCTGTTCGCCGAACGGATCAGGGCTTCCTCCGACATCGGGGGTCGAAGGGGGATGTGTCCCCCTTCGTTCAAACCGTCCCTAGCGGCCGCGGCCCGAGCGCCGCGCGCCGGCGGCGCTCCGCCCCATCGTCGCCGCGAGGAACCGCCGCAGTTCCGCCAGCGGCCGCGTGTTCAGCACGTCCTTCGCTTCCAGCCAGCCGCGCCGCGCCTGCCCCACGCCGAAGCGCAGGTTCTCGAAGTCGGCGACGCCGTGGGCGTCCGAGCTCACCGCGACCAGAACGCCCTCCTCCTTCGCCATCCGGCAGTAGGTGTCGATGAGGTCGAGCCGCTCGGGGTGGGCGTTGAGCTCCAGCGCGATGCCGCGCGCGCGCGCCTTGCGCACGATCCGGAGCATGTCCACGTCGTAGGGCTCGCGCGCGCCGATGAGGCGCCCGCTCGGATGCGCGAGGATCGAGAAGTGCGGGGCGTCCATCGCCTTGAGGATGCGTTCGGTCTGCTGTGCGCGCGTGAGGCCGAACTTCGAGTGCACCGCGCCGACGACGAGGTCGAGCCCCGCGAGGCTCGCTTCCGGCAGGTCGAGCGTGCCGTCCTCGAGGATGTCCACCTCGATGCCCTTGAGCAGCGTGATCCCCTCGAGCGTCGCGTTGAGGCGGTCGATCTCGTCGGCCTGTTTCGCGAGGCGCTGCGGATCGAGGCCGCGCGCCACGGTCACGCGCCGCGAGTGCTCGGTGATGGCGAGGTACTCGAGGCCCGCGGCCTTCGCCGCGGCCGCCATCTCGGCGAGCGTGTTCTTGCCGTCGGTCGCCTTCGTGTGCGCGTGCAGGTCGCCGCGCAGGTCCTCGCGCCGCACGAGCACCGGGAGCGCGCCCCGGCGCGCCGCCTCGATCTCGCCGGCGTCCTCGCGCAGCTCCGGCGGAATCCACGGCAGGCCCACCGCCGCGAATACCGATTCCTCGGTTTCGCCGGCGACGCGCTTCTCCGCGCCCCCGCGGCCCGCCTTGAAGACGCCGTACTCGTTCACCTTGAGTCCGCGCTCCTGTCCGAGCCGGCGGATGGCGATGTTGTGCGCCTTCGACCCGGTGAAGTAGTGCAGCGCCGCCCCGAAGCTCTCCACCGGCACGACGCGCACGTCCACCTGCAGGCCCGACGCGAGGAGCGCGCTCGCGCGCGTCGGACCCCTCGCGAGCGTCTCGCGCACCTCCGGGTAGCTCTCGAAACGCGCCATCACCGCCTGCGGGTCCGACGAGGTCACCAGGATGTCGATGTCGCCGACGGTCTCCTTCATGCGCCGGTAGCTGCCCGCGATCACGACGTCGCGCACGCCCTTCGCCCCGGCGAGATGCGCGGCGAGCGGCTCGGCGTACTGCGCGGCGACGACGAGCTTGACGCGCTGCTTCTTCGTGAGCTGGCGCTCGACGGCCTCGCGGATCGCCGCCTCGGTCTTCTCGCCGAACCCGGCGAGCCCCCGGATGCGGCCGTCGAGCGCGGCCCGCTGCAGCTCGGCGAGCGTGTGCACGCCCAAGTCGTGCCAGAGGTGTTTCACGCGTTTCGGTCCGAGTCCGGGCACGCGCAGGAGGTCCGTGATTCCCGGCGGCATCTCCTTGCGCAGGCGGTCCGCGAGCGCCGTCGAGCCGGTCGCGACGATGTCGCGGATCTTGGCCGTCAGGTCCTCGCCGATGCCGGGGAGCTTCGGCAGGGGCTTGCCTTCGGCGAGCGTCTGCGCGATGTCGATGCGCAGGTCGCCGACCGTGCGCGCGGCGTTGCGGTACGCCCGGATGCGGAAGGGGTTCGCCTCCTTGAGCTCGAGGAGGTCGGCGATCTCCTCCAACACGCGCGCGATGTCGGCGTTGTGGACGGCCATCGCAGAGCCCCCCGGGCCGGATGCCGGCCCCGTTACTTCCGCGTGCGGGCCTCGCGCGCCTGCTCCTGCGCGATCGCCTTCACCATCCCGTCGACCTGCTCGGCCAGGATCCCGAGGAGGTCGTCGAGCGTGAGGATGCCCACGAGCACGCCGCCACCGTCGACGACCGGCATGCGCCGGATGCCCTTGGCGCGCATCTTGGTGAGCGAGTCGAGCACGTCGTCCGATTCCCTCGCCACCACGAGGTCCGGCGCCATGATCTCCTCGACCGTGACCGTCGCCGGGTTGACGCCGGTCGCCACGGTCTCGATGACGATGTCGCGATCCGTCACCACCCCCGCGGGCCTGTTGCCCGCCGCCGTCTCGTCCACGACGACGACGCTGCCGACGTGGTGCTCGCGCATGAGCCGCGCCGCCTCGTCGAGCCGCGTGGCCCGGTTCGTGACGATGACGATGCGGTTGCAGATCTCGCCGACGGACATGGTCGCGCTCCTCTGGGTTGGGAGGGATGGTTTCAATCTACGCCGCACGGGGCGCGCCGCCTTTGCGGTCGATCAATGCCGCGCACCGCGTCCGGCCCGCCCTCGGCCTGGCGGGGCCTGGAGGCATCGCGCCCTCAGGTCGCCGCCGCGGCGGCCTCCCGCGATTCGGCCTCGGTGAGGCCGTGCTTCATCGCATCGTCCACCGTCTCCAGCCACACGAAGCCGAGCTTCTCGCGCGCCGCCTCGGGGATGTCGGGGAAGTCGCGCCGGTTGCGGGCCGGGAGCATGACCGTCCCGATCCCGGCGCGCATCGCGGCGAGCACCTTCTCCTTGATGCCGCCGACGGGCAGCACGAGGCCGCGCAGCGAGATCTCGCCGGTCATCGCGACGTCGCTCCGCACGGGCCGGCCTGTGAGCAGCGACGCCAGGGCCATGAACATCGCCACGCCGGCGCTCGGGCCGTCCTTGGGGATCGCGCCCGCGGGCACGTGAACGTGCACGTCCGACTTGTCGAGCACGGCCGCGTCGATGCCGAGCTCGGCGGCGCGCGACTTCACGAGCGTCAGGGCCGCTTGCGCGCTCTCCTTCATCACGTCGCCGAGCTGCCCGGTGAGGATGAGCTTCCCGCTGCCAGCGGTGCGCGTCGCCTCGATGAAGAGCACGTCGCCGCCCACCGGCGTCCAGGCGAGCCCGGTCGCGACGCCGGGCATGCTCGTGCGCATGGCGACCTCGTTTTCGAACTTCGCCGGCCCGAGGATGTCGGCGAGATCGTCGGGCCCGACCGTGATCGGCCCCGCTTCGCCCTCGGCGATGCGCACCGCGATGCGGCGCAGCACCGAGCCGATCTCGCGCTCGAGGTTGCGCACGCCCGCCTCGCGGGTGTAGCCGCGGATGATCGCGGCGATCGCGGCGTCGGTGACCGTCGCCTGCGCGCTCGCGAGGCCGTTCTCCTTCAGCTGCCGCGGCACCAGGTATTTCTTCGCGATCTCGAGCTTCTCCTCCTCCGTGTACCCCGGCAGGTGGATGATCTCCATGCGGTCGCGCAGCGGCCCGGGGATCGTGTCGAGCACGTTCGCGGTGGCGATGAACACCACCTTCGAGAGGTCGAAGGGCACGCCGAGGTAGGTGTCGCGGAAGGTCGCGTTCTGCGCCGGGTCGAGCACCTCGAGCAGCGCCGCCGACGGGTCGCCGTGGAAGCTCGCCGAGACCTTGTCGATCTCGTCGAGCATCAGCACCGCGTCGCGCGCGCCCGCCTTCTTGATCGCCTGGACGATGTTGCCCGGCAGCGCGCCGATGTAGGTGCGCCGGTGGCCGCGGATCTCGGCTTCGTCGTGCACGCCGCCGAGCGCCACACGCTGGAACTTGCGCCCGAGCGCGCGCGCGATCGACTGGCCGAGCGAGGTCTTTCCGACCCCGGGCGGGCCGACGAAGCAGAGGATCGGCGCATGGCCTTCGGGGGCGAGCTTGCGCACCGCGAGGAACTCGAGGATGCGCTTCTTCACCTTCTCGAGGCCGTGGTGGTCCTCGTCGAGGATGCGCTTCGCCTCCGCGAGGTCGACCGGCGTCTCCGTCGTCACCGACCACGGCAGCTCGATCAGCCAGTCGAGGTAGGTGCGCGCCATCGAGTACTCGGGCGAGGCCTCGTTCATGCGCTGGAGGCGCTTCAGCTCCTTGCGCGCGTGCGCGTCCACCTCCTCGGGCATCTTCGCCGCGGCGATCTTCGCCTCGAGCTCCGCGATCTCCGCGGCCGCGCCCGCATCCTCGCCGAGCTCCTTCTGGATGGTCTTCATCTGCTCGCGCAGCATGAACTCGCGCTGGCGCTCGTCCACGGCCGCCTTGGTGCGCTCGTCGATCTCGCGCGAGAGCTTGAGCACCTGGATGCGGTTCGCCATCAGGGCGAGGACCTTGTCGATGCGCGCGCGCGGCTCAAGCGTCTCGAGGATCTGCTGCTTCTCGGGCGCCTTCACGTCGAGGAAGCCCGCCACCAGGTCGGCGAGCGCCGGCGCCGAGGACGCGCCGTTGATCTCGGCGAGGATCTCCGGCGGCACGCTCGGCAGGAGCTGGAGGATCTCCGCGGCGCGGTGCTTGAGCTGCAGGAGCCCCGCCTCGATCTCCGGGCCGGTCGCGGGCGGCTCGGCGAGACGCTCGACCCGCGCCACGTAGAAGGGGTAGCCGTCGAGGAACTCGAGCGCGCGGAAGCGCCCCTCGCCCTGCGCGACGATGTGGTGCGTGCCGTCCTGCGTCGTGACGTAGCGCAGGATCTGCGCGACCGTCCCGACGCCGTGGAGCTCCTCCGGGCGCGGCGTGTTCGCCGTGGGATCGCGTTGCAGGAGCAGACCGATCGGGCGCTCGGTCTTCACCGCCTGCTGCGCGGCGGCGACCGAGGCCTCGCGGCCGATGGTGACCGGCAGGATCATCCCCGGGAAGAGGACGAGGTTGCGCACCGGGATCACGATCATCGCGTCCTCGGGCAGGGCGAACGGCTGGCCGGCGCCGCGCGCGGGCATCCCCGCCGCGCGACCCTCGTCGCGCCCGGCGCTGTGCTGGCCGGACTCCATGTTGATCATCGCTTCACTCCTTGGCCGATGCGGCGCAGGCCGATCAGCAGGCAACCGTTCTCGAGGTGCTTCGCCCCGAGGTCGAACTCGCCCGGCGGCAGCTCGATGCGCCGCTCGAAGCGGCCGTAGGGGATCTCGAGGCGCCGAATCGCCGAACGCTGCAACTCGCGCGGCAGCGGCCGCTCGCCATGCACGATGAGTGTCCCGCCTTCCACCAGCACTTCCACCCGGTGGGCATCGACGCCGGGCAGCGCGACGAGGATCCAGTAGAGCCCCGCCTCGGCGTCCTCGTAGATGTCCACCGGCGGCTCCCACCGTGCGGCCGCGCCGGCCCCCGTCTGGTGGAAGAACTGGCGCTGGAGCCGGTCCGCGTCCCTCAGCAGCTCGAGCGCCTGCTGCCACATCCAGTCGCGCGGATCGCGCGATCCGAAGCCCATCTGTCTTGATTCCTATCCGTTTTCCCGAGGTCGCCGCCCCCGTCCCGCACCCGCGAAAGCCGCCTCGCAACTCCGCATATCGAGGCATCCGGGCGGATTTCAATGCGTTGGACCGCGCGCGGCGGAAGGTCGACGCAGCCCGAAGGCCGACCCGATGAGGCGCCGGAGCGCCCGTCCCGCATCGGCCGGAGAGCGGACGCCCCGTTGCGGACCCCGCTGCCCGGCCGCACCCTGGCGGGATGGTCGTCCCGCTCCGGCCTCCCCGAGGCTCACCGTGTGAGCCACCCCCAGGGCCACCATCCGGAAGGGAACCGGACGGGAGGGGGAACATGGACGGCATCGCAGCGGGTCTCGCGGATCTCTTCGAGACGGAGGCGGATCCGGTCGCGGCGCCGCCACGCGGCGCCGAGGCGCTCGCCGAAGGCATCGCGCGGCGCTACCGCGACCGCATCGTCGGCGAGCTCGTCCTCCCGGCGCGCGCGGGCCGCCATGCCCCGTTCCCGGAGGACCTCGACCCGCGGCTCGCCGGCGCGCTGCGGGAGCGGGGCATCACGCGGCTCTACAGCCACCAGCGCGAAGCCTGGGACCACGTCCGCGCCGGCCGGCACGTGGTGGTGGTGACGCCCACGGCTTCGGGCAAGACGCTCTGCTACAACCTGCCGGTCCTCGCCGCGGCGCTCAAGGGGCCGGCGAAAGCGCTCTATCTCTTCCCCACGAAGGCGCTCGCGCAGGACCAGGTCGCGGAGATCCTCGAGCTGAACGCCGCGGGCAACCTCGGCGTGCGCGCGATGACCTTCGACGGCGACACGCCCGGCGACGCGCGCCGCGCGGTGCGCACGCACGGCGACATCGTCGTCTCGAACCCCGACATGCTGCACCAGGGCATCCTGCCGCACCACACCAAGTGGGCGCAGTTCTTCGAGAATCTCGCGTTCGTCGTCATCGACGAGCTGCACACCTACCGGGGCGTCTTCGGCGCACACATGGCGAACGTCCTGCGGCGCCTTTCGCGCGTCGCCGCGTTCTACGGGGCGAGGCCCACCTTCGTGCTCTGCTCGGCGACGATCGCCAACCCCAAGGAGCTCGCGGAGCGCCTCCTCGGCCAGCCGGTCACGGCGATCACCGAGTCGGGCGCCCCGGCGGGCAAGAAGCATCTCTTCATCTGGAACCCGCCGGTGGTGAACGCCGACCTCGGCCTGCGCGCGTCCGCGCGGTCGCAGTCGACCCGCATCGCCCGCACGGCGGTGAAGCTCGGGCTCAAAACCATCGTCTTCGCGAACAGCCGCCTCGAGGTCGAGGTGCTCACCAAGTACCTCAAGGACGTCTTCGACCGCGATCCCCGCCAGCCCGCGCGCGTGGCCTCCTATCGCGGCGGCTACCTCCCCACCGAGCGGCGCGACAAGGAGCGCAAGCTGCGCGCCGGGCGGCTCGACTGCGTGGTGGCCACGTCGGCCCTCGAGCTCGGCGTGGACATCGGCGCGCTCGACGTCTGCGTCCTGAACGCCTACCCGGGATCGGTCGCCGGGGCGCTGCAGCGCCTGGGGCGCGCGGGCCGGCGCAACCGCACCGCGGTCGGGGTGCTCGTCTGCTCGAGCAACCTCCTCGACCAGTATCTCGCCCGCAACCCCGAGTTCTTCCTCGGCGCGAGCCCCGAGCACGCGCGCATCGACCCCGACCAGCTCCTCATCCTCATGGACCACATCCGCTGCGCGGCCTTCGAGCTCCCCTTCGCGGAGGGCGAGCGCTTCGGCAGCGTGGACGTGGCCGAGCCGCTCGCCTACCTCGCCGAGCAGGGGATCGTCCATCGCGAAGGCGCGCGCTGGCACTGGATCGCCGACAGCTACCCGGCCAACGCCGTGAGCCTGCGCTCGGTGGCCGAAGGGAACTTCGTGGTGGTGGACGCGACCGACGGCGGGCGCGACATCCTCGCCGAGGTGGACTGGTCGAGCGCGCCGGTCACGATCTACGAGGGCGCGATCTACCTCGTGCAGGCGAGCCCCTGGCAGGTCGAGCGGCTCGACTGGGTGGGCCGCAAGGCCTACGTGCGCCGCACGGCGGCCGATTACTACACCGACGCGATCGACTACACGCGGCTGAAGGTGCTCGACGAGTTCGACCGCGACGAGGACGCGAACGGCCACGCCGCGCACGGCGAGGTGCACGTCGTGCGCCGCGTCGCCGGCTACAAGAAGATCCGCTACTACACGCACGAGAACGTCGGCTACGGCAACGTCAACCTGCCCGACCAGGAGATGCACACCACCGCGCTCTGGTGGCAGCTCCGGCCCGAGACCCTCGAGCGCGCATTCGCGAACCGCTGGGCCGCGCTCGACGGCTTCCTCGGCGCCGCCTATGCGCTGCATCACATCGCCGCGCTGGTCAGCCTCGCGGAGCTCCGGGACATCGGCCGCTCGGTCGGCGACGGGAACGCGGGCTGGTCGGCGGTGGTCGATGCGAACGGGCGCGGCACCGCGCGCAGCCTCGACGGCCAGCCCTACGACGTGGCGCACGGCCCGCAGCCCTTCCGCCCCGCCGTATATCTCTACGACGCCTATCCGGGCGGCATCGGCATCAGCGGCCCGCTCTACGGGATGCGCGGCGAGATCGTGGCGCGCGCCATCGACCTCGTCTCGCGCTGCGCCTGCAAGGATGGCTGCCCGGCGTGCATCGGGCCGGTGCTGCCGCCCGACGCGAAGGCCGGGCAATCGCCGAAGCGGGCGGCGCTGGCCGTGCTCGACTTGTTCGTGAAGGGCGATCGGTCCGCATGCACGCACCCCGACTGAGAGAGCTCGTGCTCGAGCGCCACGGCTGCTTCGGCACCTGTCCCGTTTACCGGGTCACGGTGGACGCGGACGGCTTCGTCGTGTGGGAAGGGCGCCATTTCGTGAAGGCGGAAGGCAGACGAAGCTGGCGCATCCCGCGCGACGACGTCGCGACGCTCGAACGCCAGCTCGAGCGCGCCGGATTCCGCTGGCTGCGCGACTACGACGATCCTGTGCGGACCGACGGATCGGCTTGCACCATCGAGGTCGAGTACGCCGACGGCACGACGATGACGGTGCGGCACGTCCACGCCGACGAGACGGCACCGAGCGCGCTCTTTCGGCTCGAAGAGCGCATCGACCTCGTCCTCGGCACGGCGCCCTATGTCGGCCCGCGCCCGAACGCAAGGCGCGCGGACTGACCGGATGGATCTCCGCGCCAGGCTCGCGCGGCTGATGGCATCCGCCGGCATCGACGATGCGCCGGCGGCTTCGGTCCGGCCACCCTCGACCTGCGGCGCGGCTCCCTTCCCCTCGCCACGGCAGGAAGGCCCGCGACGGGGGTCGGGTCCTGGGCCCTGCGCGCCGCACTTCGCGGCCCGGCTCGCCCGCCTGTGTCCGTCCGGCACGCAGGGAGCGCGCGCGGCCGGAACGGAGCCGCCGGATCGCGCGCTCGCGCGCCTCGCCGGCGGCGAGTACGTCGTGCCCGGCCTTCTCGCCGTCGAGCGCCGCTACGCGCTGCCGCACGTGCACGGCGCGGTGCCGATCACCTTCGGCGGGGCGCGCGAAGTGCCGGTGCCGATCCGCCGCGGCGATACGCGCGCGTTCGACCCCGAGCGGCTCCTGATGCTCGACACCGAGACCACGGGCCTAGCCGGCGGCACCGGCACGATGGCATTCCTCGTCGGCCTCGCGGGCTTCGAACCCGGCTGTCTCGTCGTGCGCCAGTACGTGGCGACGGCTTTTTCCGCCGAGACCGCGATGCTCGCCGCGGTGCGCGCGTGGGTCGCGAGAGCGGACTGCCTGCTCACATTCAACGGCAAGAGCTTCGACGTGCCGCTCCTCAAGGCACGGTTCGCGCTCGCCCGGGAGCCACACCCGTTCGAGGCGATCGCCCACGCCGACCTCCTCCATGCGACGCGCCGGCGGCTCCGCGAAGACTGGCCCGATTGCCGCCTGCGCACGACCGAGGAACGCGCGCTCGGCTTCGCGCGCATCGACGACCTGCCGGGCGCCGAGGTGCCGCTCGCCTGGCAGCGGTGGCTGCGCCAGCGCGACCCCGCACCGATCCCGCGCATCCTCGACCACAACCGGGAAGACCTCGTCTCCCTCGCCGCGCTGCTCGCCCTGCTCGCGCGCCCGACGGCGAAGGAGGCGCCCCTCCTCGCGCCAATCGCAGGCTGCTGACCACGCCGGGGCGCGGTTGTACCTTCTCCGGATCATGAGGGCGCGCGGACGGCTGTGGTCGCAGAAGGTTCCGGCGACACACGGGCCACAGCGCAAGGGCCCGGCCGCCGTCTGCCCGCCTTCGGATTCCTGTCGCCGCGCAGCGCGCCGGAAGGCCCTCCAGGCCCGCGCCGGGCGCGCTGCTTGCCGACGCCCCCTGCCCCGACAGGTGCAGGGTGCCTCACCAAGGCCGCGGGCTTGCTCCCTTCGCCGCGGCCTGCGCCGACGTGAGTAACCGGTACTCCGCCGACTCCCGCCCCAGGATCCACGAGGGGTCGTGGCCGCGGTTGTTCTTTGCGTTCGGATCCGCACCTTTCTCGAGGAGAAGCTCCATGACATCGACGTTCCGCGTGCACGCCGCGGCGAAGAGCGGCGTCTCTCCGTTGCGGTTGCGCGCGTTCACGTCCGCGCCGCGATCGATGAGGAGCTTCGTCATCGCGAGGCTGTCCGGCCCCTGCTCGGATGCCGCGTAGAGGGGCGTCGTGCCTCGGCCCTTGCCGGTCGGAGCGACGGCGTCGAGCTCGACGCCGGCAGCGAGCAGCTCCTCGACGCGTGGCCGGTTGCCGGCCAGGATCGAGTTCACCAGCCAGGCGACACGCAGCTGCCGGTTGCGCGCCTCGAAGCGGTCGAGATACGGCTTCGCGAGGTCCCGGGGGAGCTCGTATTGGTGGCGCAGGCCGTGACGCGCGATGACGTCGATCATTCCGCTCTCGACGAGGCATCCGGCGCCTTTGCCCTTGCCCGCTGCGTCGTAGAGCTGCACGGTCGCAGACTCTTCCGAGCGGGCGCGCTGCGGCGGCGCTGCCGCGGCCACGCGTCGCGCCGCCTCTGCCCGCTCCGCTGCCGCCGATTCGTCTCGATTGTCGAGCATCGACAAAGTCAAACGCGCCTGGAGGTAGTCTGCCTCGCGCAGCGCCGCCACCCAGAGCGGCGAAGCCGTCGCCTTGGCCAACCGCTGGAGCTCGTCGGCCGGGAGAGCCTCCAGACAATCGGGCCACGGCGGCCTGCTCCCTGTGGCCTTCGGCTTGCGTGCCGCCCTCGGTGAGGCGACGAGGAGAGCCTCCGCCTCTTTCCACTCCGCCACCGACGGGTTCCATTCGTCCCCGAAGCCGCGCGGCGTGCCGAGCTCCTGCAAGAGCTTCCGCGCCATCAATGTGTCGGCGAGGGGGAGCACTTCGGTGGCCATGAGGGGAAGCGTCGCCGATTGGACAGCCCTTCGGATCGCCGCGGCGGCGGCTTCGTCGGCCGCTGCGGCGGCCCCTGCCCCGACCATCGTCATCGCCGCGGCGGCAAGCGACACCACGCCGCTGCGCAGGGATCCGCGGTGCCTCCACGATCGCTTGGCCGCACAACCCTCCCGTCCTCAAGAACATTCCGGATGGAGAATGAGGGCGCGCCCAACTCGTGTGGCCTCGGGCCCGACGGCGCCCGTGACGCCCTGCACGGCCCGGCGCGCAGCGTGCCTTCGCCGCGACCCGTTCCATCGTCGACCGGTGGTCGCGCCGGTCGCGCGGCGCGGATCCGCCTCGTCGGGCTTCCATCCCGACGCCGGCGGGATTAGATTAGGCGCATGAACCCCGACGACCCGGGCATCATCACCACGCTCGCACCCGAGACGTCCTACGGGGGCTACCTCGCCCTCGACCGCCTGCTCTCGGCGCAACACCCCCGCTCGTCGCCGCCGCACCACGACGAGATGCTCTTCATCGTCCAGCACCAGACTTCCGAGCTCTGGATGAAGCTCATGATCCACGAGCTCGCCGCGGCGATCGGGCACGTGCGCGCCGACCGGCTCGATCCGTGCTTCAAGATCCTCGCGCGCGTGAAGCAGGTGCAGCGGCAGCTCTTCGAGCAGTGGGCGGTGCTCGAGACGCTCACGCCGAGCGAATACGCGCAGTTCCGCGACGTGCTCGGCCCGGCCTCGGGCCTGCAGTCCTTCCAGTTCCGCGCGATCGAGTTCCTGCTCGGCAACAAGAACCGGCGAATGCTCGATGTGCACCGGCACGACCCCGCCGTGCACGGCTGGCTCGCCACGCTCATGGCGCGGCCGAGCCTCTACGACGAATTCCTGCGCCTGCTCGCGCGCCGCGGCCTGCCGGTGCCGGCGGAGCGCGTCGAGCGCGATTGGTCGGCGCCCTACGAGAGCCACCCGGGCGTGGTCGCGGTGTTCAAGGCGATCTACGACGATCCGCGCACGCACTGGGACGCCTACGACATGTGCGAGAAGCTGGTGGACGTCGAGGAGAACTTCCAGCTCTGGCGGTTCCGCCACATCAAGACGGTCGAGCGCGTGATCGGCTTCAAGCGCGGCACCGGCGGCACCGCCGGGGTGCCGTTCCTCAAGCGCACGCTCGAGACCACGCTGTTCCCGGAGCTCATGCAGGTGCGCACCGAGATCGGCAGCCGCTGACGCGCCGGGCGCACGCTTCGCGCCCGTCACCTTGCCCGGGAGGCGGAAAGGAGGCAGCCCATGGCAGTGCTCGTGACCGCGGAAGTGAAGGGCCAGACCCGCGAGGGCTACGACGGCATGCTCGCCGCGCTCGGCGCGACGCTCGCGCGCGCGCCCGGCTTCGTGCTGCACGCCGCGCACGCGGTCGAAGACGGCTGGCGCGTCATCGAGGTCTGGGAATCGAAGGCCGATTCCGACCGCTTCTTCGCGCAGCACGTCGCGCCCAACCTCCCGCCCGGGATCCGGCCGAAGCGGTCGGTGCAGGAGCTGCACAGCCTGCTTCGGCCCTGAACAGGCGCCGCGCGGCGCTAGGCTGCCCGCGCCCGGAGCTGCCCGCAGCCCGCCTCGACGTCCTGTCCCGCCGAGTCGCGGAGCTTGGCGAGCACCCCGCGGCGGGTGAGCTCGCGCACCATCGTGAGCGCCCGCTCNCGGCTCGCGCGGCGGAAGGGCGCGCCCCCCCCGGGGGTTGTACGCGATGAAATTCATCACCGCGTACTTGCCGGCGAGCAGCCGTGCGACCGCCTCGACCTCTTCGTCGCCGTCGTTCACGCCCGCGAGCAGCGTCCACTGGTATTGGATCGGATAGCCGGTCGCACGCGCGTAGCGCTCGCCGAGCCCGACGAGCTCCGCAGGATCGATGCGCGGCGCGCGCGGCAGGAGCTGCGCGCGCAGGTCGGCCCGCGTGGTGTGCAGCGAAAGCGCCAGCGCGGGCTTCACCGGTCCCTGCGGGAGCCGTGCGAAGACGCGCCGGTCGCCCACCGTGGAGAAGACGAGGTTCTTGTGTCCGATGCCGCCGCAGAGCGCGAGCAGCTCGATGGCATCCATCACGTTCCCGAGGTTGTGCGCCGGCTCGCCCATGCCCATGAACACGACCTTGCGCACGGCTCGCCGCGCGCGGGCAGCCGCCACCTGCGCGACGATCTCCCCGCTCGAGAGCTGACGCGCGAGGCCGTCGCGGCCGGTCATGCAGAAGACGCAGCCGACGGCGCAGCCGGCTTGCGTGGAGACGCAGACGCCGGCCCTCGGCAGGAGCACGCTCTCGACGCGCTCGCCGTCGGCGAGCCGCACGAGCATCCGCACCGAGCCGTCCGCCGCGGGATGCTCCGACACGACCTGCGCGAGCGCGCCGAGCCTGGCGGCGACCTCGGGGAACGCGCGGCGCAGCGCCGCCGGGAAGAACGGCTCGGGCCGCCCGCTCGCGAGCGGCAGGGCCCGGGTCCAGGCGCGAAGCACGATCTCCTGGTGGGAGGGCTTCGCGCCGTGCCTGGCGAGGAGGACGCGGACGTCGGCGATGCGCATGGTCCGCGGCGGATGCTAGCATCCCGGGCGAGAGGTTCCCGATGGCCGACGCCGATACGCCCCGCCCGCCGCCGCCACTGCGCCTGCTCGGCGAGGCGCGCGCCGTGCTCGAATTGCCGCGTCTGGTGATGTCCGCGCCGTGGCTCGCCGCCGTGCCCCGCGGGCACGGCGAGCACGTCGTTGTCCTGCCCGGCTACGGCGCGAGCGACGTCTCGACGCGCGTCCTGCGCGAGTTCCTGCGCCGCATCGGGTATCGCCCGCACGCCTGGGGCCTCGGCCGCAACACCGGCCACGTCGCGGCCCTGCTGCCGAGGGTGCTCGCACTCGTCGAATCGGTCGCGGGCCACGCGGGCCCGGTGTTCCTCGTCGGCTGGAGCCTCGGCGGCTATCTCGCGCGCGAGGCCGCGCGAGAGCGGCCGGCGCTGGTACGCCACGTCGTGACGCTGGGCAGCCCGGTGGTGGGCGGTCCGAAGTACACGGCCGTGGCGCGGCTCCACCGCGAGCGCGGGTTCGACCTCGATGCGATCGAGGCGGTCGTCGATGCCCGCTACGCGCGGCCCCTGACCACGCCGGTCACGGCCGTGTATTCCAAGGCCGACGGCATCGTCGACTGGCGCGCCTGCATCGACCGGCGCAGCCCCAACGTCCGCCACGTCGAGGTCTCCGCCCCGCATCTGGGGCTCGGGTTCTCCCCGGAAGTGTTCAGGATCGTCGCCGAGGCGCTCGCAGGCGCCTCGGGCGAGCGCGCGCCCGAGGCGCGTCCTTGACTGCCCGCCCCGCGCGGCGGCGAGCGCATCCGCCGCAGTATCGCCGAACCGGCCGCGCCGCTTCGTTCCGCGCCCCCCGGGCCGGTCCTCACCCGGAGACAGAGAAATGATCGAGAAGAAGACCATTGCGGTCGTCGGCGCCACCGGCGCGCAGGGCGGCGGCCTCGTGCGCGCGATCCTCGCCGATCCGGCCGGCGGGTTCGCGGCGCGTGCCATCACGCGCGATGCACGCTCCGCAAGCGCGAGAGCGCTCGCGGATCTCGGCGCCGAAGTCGTCGCGGCGGACATCGACGACGAGGCGAGCGTGGCGGAGGCGCTGCGGGGCGCGCACGGCGCTTATTTCGTGACCTTCTTCTGGGCGCACTTCTCTCCCGAGAAGGAAGCGGCGCAGGCCCGCAACATGGCGCGCGCCGCAGCCGCGGCCGGGGTCCGCCACGCGATCTGGTCCACGCTCGAGGACACGCGCCGGCGGGTGCCGCTCACCGACGAGCGCATGCCCACGCTGATGGGCCGGTACAAGGTGCCGCACTTCGACGCGAAGGGCGAATCCGACCGGTTTTTCACCGAAGCGGGCGTGCCGACGACGTTCCTGCTCACGTCCTTCTACTGGGACAACCTGATCCATTTCGGCATGGGCCCCAAGCGAGGACCCGACGGCAAGCTCGCGATCACCCTGCCGATGGGCGATGCACGGCTCGCGGGCATCGCCGCCGAGGACATCGGCAAGTGTGCCTACGGCATCTTCCGGCGCGGGGCGGAGCTGATCGGCAGGACCGTGGGCATCGCGGGGGAATGCCTCACCGGCGCCGAGATGGCCGCCGCGCTCGCGCACGCGCTCGGCGAGCCGGTCGCCTATAACGCCGTTTCCCCGGAGGCGTATCGCCGCTTCGGCTTCCCGGGTGCCGAGGACCTCGGCAACATGTTCCAGTTCTACCGCGACTTCGAGCGCGAGTTCTGCGGCGCGCGCGATCCGGCCGTCGCCCGCTCGCTCCATCCCGGGCTGCTGGGCTTCGGCGAGTGGCTCGCGCAGAACGCGCCCCGCATCCCGCTCGGCTGAGGCGCAGCGATGCTCCGCATCGGCGACGGCCTCTCCGGCAAGCGCGTGCTGGTCACGCAGGCGCGCGACTTCATGGGCCCGGCCCTCTGCGAAGCGTTCGCCGCGCACGGCGCGACCGTCGTCGCCGACGCGCACGCACTCGACGCGCCGGGCCTCGCGGAGGACGCGGTGCGCGCGGCCGGGCACGTCGATGTCCTGGTCGCGAACCTCGCCATCCCCGCGCCGGCGACCCGCGCCCACGAGGTGGGCGACGACGAGTGGCGCCGCGTCTTCGCGCACCTCGTGGACCCGCTGCCCCGGCTCTTCCGCGCCGTCCTGCCGCAGATGCTCGACCGGCGCGCCGGCAAGATCGTCGTCATGGGCAGCGCGACGGCGTTCCGCGGCCAGAAGCGCACCTCGACGTACTCCGCCGCCCGCGGCGCACAAGTGGCCTACGTGCGCGCCGTGGGCGTCGAGGTGGCCCCGGCGAACGTGCAGGTGAACCTCATCGCGCAGAACTTCGTCGCGAACCCGACCTATTATCCGCCCGAGGTGCAGGCGCTCCCCGCCTTCCAGGAGCGCCTCGCGCGCGAGGTTCCCGCGGGGCGGCTCGCGACGAGCCAGGAGGACGCGCTCTTCGCCGTGTTCCTGTGCTCGAACGAGGTCAACTTCTTCGTCGGGCAGAGCTTCCCGTTCTCGGGCGGCTGGGTGACCTGAGGATCCGTCGCCGGAGGGTCACGTCGCCGTCATGAGGCGTCCATCGCATCGGCACGGCGGGGCGATGCGCGGAACCGCGTCCGCCCGGGCGCGGTCGTAGCCTGGCATGCGCTTTCGCGTCCGGCACGAAACCTTCTACAACTACTCGAGCCCCGTCAGCCTCGGGCCGCACGTGCTGCGCCTGCGGCCGCGCGAGGACGGGGCGCAGCGGGTGCTCTCGTACTCGCTCGAGATCCGGCCCGAGCCGAGCCTGCTTTCGCACGCGCTCGACGCCGAGGGCAACGTCGTCGGCCACGCGTGGTTCATCGGCACGACCGAGCGCCTGCGGATCACGAGCGCCTTCGAGGCGGAGACCCTGCGCGCGAACCCGTTCGACTACGTCCCGGAGCCGGGCTTCGACGCGCTGCCCGGCCCCTACGCGCCGGCGCTGGCGCAGCGGCTCGCGCCCTATCTCGGGCGGACCGACCCCGACGAGCGCGTGCACGCGTTCGCGCATGCGGTGCTCGCCAGGAGCGGCCCGGCGCCGCTCGCCTTCCTCGACGCCCTGAGCCGCGGCATCCACGAGCGGTTCGAGCGCGCGACGCGCGACGACGGGCGCGCCGCGCGCAGGCCGTCGGAGACGCTCGCGCTCGGCAAGGGCGCGTGCCGCGACCTCACGGTGCTCTACATGGAGGCGTGCCGGGCCGTCGGGCTCGCCGCCCGTTTCGTGAGCGGCTACCGCAGAGGCGATCCGGCGCGGCCCGACCGGCACCTGCACGCCTGGCCGGAGGTGTACGTTCCCGGCGGCGGCTGGCGCGGGTGGGATCCGGTGGAAGCGCTTGCGGTGGGCGAGACGCACGTCGCGCTCGCCGCCGGCCCGGCGCAGGCCGACACGATGCCGGTCGAGGGCGTCTTCTACGGTGCGGACGTCAAGGCCGCCCTCGCCTACCGGCTGCACATCGCCGTGGACTGACGCCGGCCCAACGCGCGCCGTTGCCCCGCTCAGGCCCGGGCCAACGCCTGGTCGACGTCGGCGAGGATGTCGTCCACGTGCTCGATCCCGATCGAGAGCCGCACCATGTCCTCGGTCACGCCGGCCGCCCTGAGCTCGTCGGCACCGAGCTGCCGGTGCGTGGTGGAGGCCGGATGCGTCGCGAGCGAGCGAGCGTCGCCGATGTTGACGAGCCGCACGACCAGCCCGAGCGCGTCGAGGAACCGCGCACCCGCCTCGCGCCCGCCCCTGATGCCGAACGAGAGGATCCCCGAGGCCTTGCCGCCCATGTAGCGCTGCGCCAGCGCGTGGTCGGGATGGTCGGGCAGGCCGGCGTAGTTCACCCAGGCGACCTTCGGGTGGCCCTGCAGGTGGCGCGCGACGGCGAGCGCGTTGGCGCAGATGCGCTCCATGCGCAGCGCGACGGTCTCGATGCCCTGCAGGATGAGGAACGCGTTGAAGGGGCTCATCGCGGCGCCGGTGTTGCGCAGCGGCACCACGCGCGCGCGGCCGATGAACGCCGCCGCGCCGAGCGCCTGCGTGTACACCACGCCGTGGTAGGACGGGTCGGGCTGGTTGAGCCGCACGAACCGCGCCTTGTGCTCGGCCCAGGGGAATCCGCCCGAATCGACGATCACGCCGCCGATCGAGTTGCCGTGCCCGCCGAGGTACTTGGTGAGCGAGTGCACGACGATGTCGGCGCCGTGCTCGAAGGGACGCAGCAGGCAGGGCGTCGGCACCGTGTTGTCCACCACGAGCGGCACGCCGCCCGCGTGCGCGACCGCGGCGAGCGCGGCGATGTCGGTCACGTTGCCGAGCGGGTTGCCGATCGACTCGCAGAACACGAGCTTGGTGCGCGCGTCGATCGCCCGCGCGAACGCCTGCGGGTCGCGCGGGTCGGCGAAGCGCACCGCGATGCCCATCTGCGGCAGCGTGTGCGCGAAGAGGTTGTAGGTGCCGCCGTAGAGCGTCGCGGCCGAGACGATGTTGTCGCCCGCCTCCGCGATGGTCTGGATCGCGTAAGTGATCGCCGCCATGCCGGAGGCGAGACCGAGCCCCCCGATGCCGCCCTCCATCGCCGCGACGCGCTTCTCCAGGACGTCGACGGTCGGGTTCATGATGCGGGTGTAGATGTTCCCCTGGACCTTGAGGTCGAAGAGGTCGGCGCCGTGCTGCGCGCTGTCGAAGGCGTAGGACGTGGTCTGGTAGATCGGCACGGCGACGGCCTTGGTCGTCGGATCCGGGCTGTAGCCGCCGTGGACGGCGAGGGTCTCGATCTTCATGGTGGCGCTCCGTCGTCTGCGATCCTTCGCGAGAGGCCGCGAGTGTACCCGCGCGGCGGCGCTTCCGCCGGGCGCTGCGAGCGGTTATCGTGCGCGACCGGGGTGCCAAAACAGGGGGAGCCCCCCTCGACCCCTGATTCGGGGGCCGGCGGAGAACGCTTTCCTCCCGCGCGTGGCGATCGCCGTCGCCGTCCAAGCGTGCGGGGAAGCCGTTGTCGACGGCCCGTTATCCATCGACGGAGCCCTGGATGATCGCAGCCCTGTTCCGCGAAGTCGTGGCCGGCCATCTCGGGGCGGAGCTCCTGCTCGGCAGCGGCCTCCTTCTGCTCACGGCCCTCGTCCACGGTGTCGGCATCGCGCTCGTGCTCTGGGTGCACGAGCACCAGCTGCTGCGCGCCGCCGCGCACCGCGCGACGCACGCCGTCGCCAGCCTCGCCACGATGATCGCGGTCCTGATCGCCGTGCACCTCGTCGAGATCTTCCTCTGGGCGCTCCTCTTCACGGAGATCGGCGCGATCGCCGGCCTGCGCGACGCCTTCTACTTCTCCACGGTGACCTACACGACGCTCGGCTACCAGGACGTGCCGTTCCCGAACGAGTACCGCATCCTGCCCGGCATGCTCGCGCTCGCCGGCGTGTTCATGATGGGCTGGACGACCGGCGTGCTGTTCGCGGTCACCAACGGCTACATCCAGACGCACGTCCGGCAGCGGCTGGAGCGCGAGCGGGCCCGCGCGAAGCAATGAGGCGGCGGCCTCAGCCCGCCCGCCGGGCGAGCCCGAGGTAGGTTTCGACCACGCGCGGATTCGCCGCGAGCTCCGCGGCCGGGCCCTCGAGCACCACTTCGCCCGTCTCGAGCACGTAGCCGTAGTCGGCGATCTGCAGCGCCGCGCGGGCGTTCTGCTCCACGAGCAGGATGGCGACGCCGGTCGCGCGCAGGTCGGCGATGATGCGGAAGATGTCGCGCACGATGAGCGGCGCGAGCCCGAGGCTCGGCTCGTCGAGCATCAGCACCTTCGGCTTCGCCATGAGCGCGCGGCCGAGCGCGAGCATCTGCCGCTCGCCCCCCGAGAGCGTCCCGGCGAGCTGCGCGCGGCGCTCGCGCAGCCGCGGGAAGCGTGCGTACACCGCCTCGAGGTCGTCGCCGATGCCCTTGTCGCGCCGGCGGTGGCGCGGGAAGGCGCCGAGCGCGAGGTTGTCGGCGACCGTCATCTCGGCGAAGAGCTCGCGCTTCTCGGGGACGAGCACCAGGCCCCGGCCGACCCGCGCCTCGGTCTCGAGCCGCGCGATGCTCTCGCCGTCGTGCTCGATCGTCCCCGCAGCCGGAAGCAGCCCCATGATCGCGTTCAGCATCGTGGACTTGCCGGCGCCGTTCGGGCCGATCACGGTGACGATGCGGCCCGGCGCGACAGCGAGGCTCGCCCGGTGCAACGCCTCGACCTTGCCGTAGGACACGGCGAGGTCTCGGATCGCGAGGGCGCCGCCGGGCGCGCTCACTCGACGCCTCCCAGGTAGGCCTCCAGGACCACCGGGTCGGCCTGCACGTCGCGCGGGAGCCCTTCCGCGATCTTCTCGCCGAAGTCCATGACGACCAGGCGGTCCACGAGGTTCATCACGAAGTCCATGTCGTGCTCCACGAGCAGGATGCTGATGCCCTCGGCCTTGAGCTTGCGCAGGAGCTCGGCGAGCGCCTGCTTCTCCCTGTAGCGCAGCCCCGCCGCCGGCTCGTCGAGCAGGAGCAGCACCGGATCGGCGGCGAGCGCGCGCGCGATCTCGAGGATGCGCTGCTGGCCGAGCGGCAGGCTGCCGGCGGCGTCGTAGAGGTGCGCGCCGAGGCCGACGCGCTCGAGCTGCGTCTTCGCCTCGAAGAGCAGCCGCGCCTCCTCGGCGCGCTCCATGCGCGCGAGCGCCGCTAGGACGCCCTTGCGCCCGCGCAGGTGCGCGCCGATCGCGGCGTTCTCGAGCACCGTCATCTGCGGCCTGAGGTGCACGTGCTGGAAGGTGCGCGCCACGCCGCGCCGCGCGATCTCGCGCGAGGGGAGCCCGTCGATGCGCTCGCCGCGGAAGCGGATCTCGCCGGCGGTGAGGGGGAGCACCCCGGTCACGAGGTTGAAGGTCGTGCTCTTGCCGGCGCCGTTCGGTCCGATGAGGCCCAGGATCTCCCCGGCCTCGAGTTCGAAGCCGATGCGGTTCACCGCGGCCAGGCCGCCGAAGTGCTTGCTCGCGCCGGCCACCGCGAGCAGCGGCTCGCCGGCGCGCGGCTTGTCCCGCTGCGCGAGCGGCGGGGCGGCTTCCGGCGCGCTGATCCGAGGCGCGACCGGCAGGAAGCGCGCGACGAGACCCATGACGCCGCCCCGTGCGCGCTGCAGCAGCACCACTAGCAGGATGCCGAGGACGATGATCTCGAACTCCCCCGCCTGGCCGACGAGCTTCGGCAGGAGGTCCGAGAGCCACTCGCGCAACACCGTGAGCAGCGCCGCCCCCACCACCGCTCCCCAGACGTAGCCCGCGCCGCCGACGACGACCATGAAGAGGTATTCGATGCCGAACGTGAGCGAGAACGGCGTCGGATTGACGAAGCGGAGCAGATGGGCGTACAGCCACCCCGACAGGCACGCGAGGAGCGCCGCGTAGAGGAAGATCACGATCTTCAGGTTCGCGGTGTTCACGCCGAAGGACTCGGCCATCAGCCCCCCGCCGCGCAGCGACCGGATCGCGCGCCCCGGCCGGGAGTCGAGCAGGTTCTGGATCGACACGAGCGCCGCCAGGACGGCCGCCCAGATGAGGTAGTAGTACTGCCGCCCGGCCTCGAGCGCGTGGCCGAACACCGTGATCGGCGGAATGCCGGTGAGGCCCGTCTGACCGCCCAGCCACTCGAGGTTGCCGAACAGATAGTAGAGGCTGATGCCCCAGGCGATGGTGCCGAGCGGCAGGTAGTGCCCCGACAGGCGCAACATGACGAAGCCGAGGAAGAGCGCCACCGCGGCGGTGATCGCGAGACCCGCGACGAGCGTCGCCCACGGCGACCACGCCAGCGCCGTCGCGAGGTAGGCGGTCGTGTAGGCGCCGAGGCCGACGAACGCCGCCTGGCCGAAGGAGGTGAGCCCGCCGACCCCGGTCAGCAGCACCAGGCCGAGCGACACGATGCTGTAGAGACCCACGTAGTTGAGCAGCGTGACGTAGAACTCGGGCAGGACGAGTGGCGCGACTGCGAGCGCGGCGACCACCGCGACGGCCGCGGCGGCGGCCCTATTCATCTTCCTCCTCCTCGACGTGGTGCGTCGTGAGGCTGCGCCACAGCAGCACCGGGATGATGAGCGTGAAGACGATCACTTCCTTGAAGGCGCTCGCCCAGAAAGACGAGAACGACTCGAGCAGCCCGACGACGAGCGCCCCGGCCGCGGCGAGCGGATAGCTCACCAGCCCGCCGATGATGGCGCCCACGAACCCCTTCAGCCCGATGAGGAAACCGGAGTCGTAGTAGATCGTGGTGATGGGCGCGACCAGGATCCCGGACGCGGCGCCGATCGCGGCGGCCAGGGTGAAGGTGAGCTTGCCCGCGAGCGTGGTGCTGATCCCCACGAGGCGCGCGCCGAGGCGGTTCACCGCGGTCGCGCGCAGCGCCTTGCCGTAGAGCGTGCGCTCGAAGAAGAGCCACAGCGCGAAGATAAGCGCGAGCGAGGCGCCGATCACGAAGAGACTCTGGCCCGAGACCGTCATCGCGCCCACCGCGAAGCGCGCGTCGCTGAACGCCGGCGTGCGCGAGCCCTCGGCGCCGAAGAAAAGGAGCCCCAGCCCGACCATCACGAAGTGCACCGCGACCGAGACGATGAGCAGCACCAGCACCGAGGCGTTGGCGAGCGGCTGGAACGCCAGCCGATAGAGCATCGGCCCGAGCGGCACCACGAGCGCGAGCGCGAGCGCGACCTGCGCCCAGAGCGGCGGCGCGAGCGGCGCGGCCCAGCGCGCCGCGAGGAGGAGCGCGACGGGCAGCGCGACGTTCCACGCGAGCAGCGCCGGCAGCCGTCCGGGGCGTCGCTCGCGCAGCGCCGCGAGCGTTTCGACGGCGGCCGTCGCCACGCCGGCGACGATGAGGAGGTAAGCGGTGCCCGGCACCTTGCCGAGCTGCAGGCTCGCCAGGGTCAGCGCGCCGTAGGCGACGAACTCGCCCTGCGGCACGAAGATCACCCGCGTGACCGCGAACACGAGGACCAGCGCGAGCGCGAGCAGCGCGTAGATCGCGCCGTTCGTGAGCCCGTCCTGCGCGAGCAGCAGCGCGATGTCGAAGTTCACGGCCGTCTTCGCGGGACGCCCGCCGCCCGGGCATAAACCAAGGGCGCCCGAGGCGCCCTTGGCACGTGCGCTGGCGCGGCGGTCAGTGCGCTACTGCGCGAGCTTCCACTGCCCGTTGTCGATGCGCACCATCACCCGGGCGCGCTGGTCGAGCCCGTTGTGGTCCTGCGCCGACATGTTGAAGACGCCGTGCGTCGCCTTGAGGTTCTTCACGTTCTCGATCGCGTCGCGCAGCGCGACGCGGAACTCGGGCGTGCCGGGCTTCGCCTTCTTCGCCGCCTCGGCGATCGCGACGTCGAGGATGAGATAGACGTCGTAGGCGTGGCCGCCGAAGGTCGAGAGGCTCCCCGGCCCGAACTTGTCCTCGTACATCTTGGTGTACGCGAGGGCGACCTTCTTCGACTCGTTCGAGTCCGGGAGCTGCGCCGCGACGAGGATCGGGCCCGCGGGCAGCAGCGTGCCGTTCACGTCCTTGCCGCCGACGCGCAGGAAGTCGGCGTTCGCGACGCCGTGGGTCTGGTAGATCTTGCCCTTGTAGCCGCGCTCGACCAGCGTCTTCTGCGGCAGCGCCGCGGGCGTCCCGGAGCCGGCGATCAGGATCGCGTCGGGGTTGGCCGCCATGAGCTTGAGGATCTGGCCGGTGACCGAGGTGTCGGTGCGGGCGTAGCGCTCGTTGCCGACGATCTTGAGCTTGCGCAGGTCGGCGAACTTCTGGAACTCCTGCGCCCAGCCCTCGCCGTACGCGTCGTTGAAGCCGATGAAGCCAACCGTCTTCACGCCGCTGTCGGACATGTGCTGCGTGATCGCCGAGGCCATCAGGGCGTCGGACTGCGGCGTCTTGAAGACCCAGCGCTTCGCGTCGTCGATCGGCTCGACGATGCGCGCCGAGGCCGCCATGCTGACCATCGGCGTGCGCGAGCGCGCTGCCGCCTCGATCATTGCGAGCGAGTTCGGTGTCGTGGTGGAGCCCACGATGACGTCCACCTTGTCCTCGTTCACGAACTTCTCGGCGTTCTGGCGGGCCTTGGTCGTGTCGGAGGCGTCGTCGAGCACGATCCACTGCACGGGCTGGCCGCCGACGGTCGTCGGCAGCAGCTGGAAGGTGTTGCGCTCGGGGATGCCGAGCGACGCCGCCGGGCCGGTCGCCGACAGGGTCACGCCGACCTTCACCTGGGCGTGGGCCGCCGGGATGACGAGGGCCGCGGCGAGCGCCGCGACCGCGAGCTTGAGCTTCATGGACTACCTCCTCTAGTGGGCGGAAACTCGGGCCCTCTTGGTTCTTGAGTCTGCGGGCCGGCCTATGCTGCGGGCGCAGTGTAGCAAACGCCTTGATCCATACGAAAAAATCGCACCCCCCCGCGGCGAGCGTCTCGGTCGCGGCGACACAGGCGTGGAAACCCGCCGCGCGCGCACCGCGGCCCTCGACTCCGCCGTTATGATACAAATTGACCGAGACCCGAGCAATTTTTTGTATCTCGTCGCCGGGACGCCGGGCGCATGGCCCGCCCGGCGCGCCGCCGGGCGGCTATCCTGTGCCGCCGCACCGTTGGGAGGAGAGCGCTTGAATCGCGACATGACGCCGCAGCAGATCGCCGAGGCCACGGCGAAGGGGATGTACGAGCGCGACCACACGGCGCACGCGCTGGGCATGGTCGTCGAGGCGGTCGCGCCGGGCCGGGCCCGGCTCACGATGACCGTCCGCAAGGACATGGTGAACGGCCACGACATCTGCCACGGGGGCCTCATCTTCACGCTCGCGGACAGCGCCTTCGCCTACGCCTGCAACAGTTACAACCACGTGACGGTCGCGCAGGGCGCAACGATCGAGTTCCTCGCGCCCGGCAAGCTCGGCGACGTCCTGACCGCGACCGGGACGGAGCGCCACGTCGCGGGCAAGACCGGCGTGTACGACATCGAGGTCGCCAACCAGGACGGCAAGACCATCGCCCTCTTCCGCGGGAAGTCCTTCCGCATCCGGGGCCACGTCGTCCCCGGCATCCCGACCATCGACGCCTGAGGCGCCGCGCCATGACCGAAGCCTTCATCTGCGACGCGATCCGCACGCCCATCGGCCGGTATGGAGGCGCCCTCGCGGGCGTGCGCACCGACGACCTCGCGGCGATACCCATCCGCGCGCTCGTGGCGCGCAACCCGCACGTGGACTGGGCCGCGGTCGAGGACGTCTCCCTCGGCTGCGCCAACCAGGCGGGCGAGGACAACCGCAACGTCGGCCGCATGGCGCTGCTGCTGGCGGGGCTCCCGGACTCGGTGCCGGCGAACACCGTCAACCGCCTCTGCGGCTCCGGCCTCGACGCCGTGAACGTGATCGCCCGGGCGATCCGCACCGGCGAGATCGGCCTGGGGATCGCCGGGGGCGTCGAGAGCATGTCGCGCGCGCCGTTCGTGCTCGCCAAGGCCGACAGCGCCTTCTCGCGTTCGGCGCAGATCTTCGACACGACGATCGGCTGGCGTTTCGTCAACCCGGCGATGCAGGCGCGTTACGGCACCGACTCGATGCCGGAGACCGCGGAGAACGTCGCCGCGGAGTTCAAGGTGGGCCGCGCCGACCAGGACGCCTTCGCCCTGCGCAGCCAGGAACGCTATGCGGCGGCGGCCGCGGGCGGGCTCTTCGCCGACGAGATCGTGCCGGTCACGCTGCCGCAGAGGAAGGGCGAGCCGAAGGTCGTCGCGGCCGACGAGCATCCGCGCAGGACGACACTCGACGAGCTCGCCCGGCTGAAAGGCGTGGTCCGGCCCGAAGGGACGGTCACGGCCGGCAACGCCTCGGGCGTGAACGACGGCGCCTGCGCCCTCGTGCTCGCGAACGAGGCGACGGCGCGGCGCTACGGGCTCACGCCGCGGGCGCGCGTGGTGGCCACGGCCGTGGCCGGCGTGCCGCCGCGCATCATGGGCATCGGCCCCGCGCCGGCCACCCGCAAGGTGCTGGAGAAGACCGGCCTCGGCCTCGACCAGATGGACGTGATCGAGCTGAACGAGGCGTTCGCCGCGCAGGCGCTCGCGGTGACGCGGATGCTCGGGCTCGCCGACGACGATCCGCGCGTCAACGCGCAGGGCGGCGCGATCGCCCTGGGCCATCCGCTCGGGATGAGCGGCGCGCGCCTCGCGACAACGGC
>JAOAEA010000028.1 GCA_026417035.1 Burkholderiales bacterium | reverse complement strand
GAGCACGAGGGGGCGCCGCGAAGCGGCTTTGCCCTCTCGTAGCGTAGCCGACTGAAATGCGCCCGCTCGCGCGCACGGCCGCCGCCCTGGCCCTCGCGCTCGCCGCGTGGGGCGCGTCCGCCGACGACGCGGGCTGGCTTGCCTACGAGCGCGGCGACCTCGCGGCGGCCGCCCGCGAATACCGGGCCGGCGCCGAGCGCGGCGAGCGGCTCGCCCAGTTCAATTACGCGATGATGATCCTGCGCGGCGAGACGCCGGGCAGCGCCGAGGCCGCGCTCGCGTGGCTCGTGAAGTCCGCCGCGCAGGGCTACCCGCAGGCGCAGTACGCCCTCGCCCTCCTCTACGAGCGCGGGTCGCTCGTCGCGAAATCGCTCGCCGAGGCCACCGCGTGGTTCCGCCGCGCCGCCGAGCAGGACCACGTCGAGGCGCAGATCGCGCTCGGCACGCAGTACTTCCTCGGCCGCGGCGCGCCACACGACGAGACCGAAGCGTGCCGGTGGTACGAACGCGCGGCCGAGGGTGGCGACGCGGGCGCGCAATACCTCGCCGCGAGCTGCTACGAGCACGGCTACGGCGGCTGGCCGAAAGACCTCGACCGCGCGCTCGCGTGGTACGTGCAAGCGGCGCGCGGCGGCGACGTCGCGGCGCGGGAGAAGGCGAAAGCGCTCGCGCGGCGCTGAACGCGGGCGGCGGGCTCGCGCGCGCCGTGGCAGTAACGGCAGTGCCCGCGCGCCGGCTGCGCCGCGCGGGCGCGCGAAGACCCTCGCCGGGGCGGGGTCATGGCGCCCGGCTTTCGTGATCCGCCGCAAAGCCCGTGACCGCGGCGCGGCGCGACAATGGGTCGCATGAGCAACCAACGCTTCGTCCTTCGCCCCGTGCCGAACGCCGAGACCGCATCGCCGCCCCGCTTCGCGCTCTTCGCGCTCGGGTTCCGACCGTTCTATCTCCTCGCCGCGCTGCTCGCGGCGCTCTCGGCGCCGGTCTGGGTGGCACAGTATGTCGGCGTGCTTCCCGCCGGCGGCCCGATCGCGGGCCTCGCCTGGCACATGCACGAGATGGTGTTCGGTTTCGCCGTCGCCGTGATCGCGGGTTTTCTCTTCACCGCGGGCCGGAACTGGACCAACCAGCCGACCCCCACGGGCTGGACGCTCGCCGGGCTCGCCGCGCTCTGGCTCGCTGCGCGGATCCTCGCGGTCACCGGGCCGGCGCCGGCCGCGGCCTGGGTGGACTTCCTCTTCCTGCCGCTCGTCGCATGGTTCCTGTGGCGCGCGCTGCACGCGGCCGGGAACCGGCGCAACTACTTCTTCGTGGCGCTGCTCGCCGCGCTCGCCGCCTTGAACCTCGCCTTCTGGTTCGCGGCCTTCGGCGTCGTACCCGTCCCGCCCCTCGTGCCGGTGAAGGCCGCGCTCTATGTGATCGTCGCGATCGTCGCGATCATGGGCGGGCGCGTCATCCCGATGTTCACGCAGAACGCGCTGCCGGCGGCGCGCGTGCGCCGCCACGCACGGCTCGACCGCTGGGCGATCGGGATGCTCGCGGCCGCGCTAGCGCTCGACGTCCTCGCGGCGAGCGCGTGGCTGCTCGCGCCCGTGGCGCTCGCGGCGGCGGCGCTGCACGGGGCGCGCCTCGCGACGTGGGATCCGGTCGCGACGCGCTCGAGCCCGATCCTCTGGATCCTGCACGTCTCGTATGCCTGGATCCCGGCGGGCCTCGCGCTGCTCGCGCTCGCGGCGCTCACGCCGGCGGTGCACGAGGTGTACGCCATCCACGCGTTCGGGATCGGCGCGATCGGCGGCATGATCATCGGCATGATCACGCGCACCGCGCTCGGCCACACCGGGCGGCCCCTCGTCGCGGGCCTCGCGGAGACGTTCGCCTATGGCCTCGTGCAGGCTGCCGCGTTCACGCGCGTCGCGGTCGGCCTCGCGGCGCCGTCGCTCTACGGGCAAACGCTCGCGCTCTCGGCGCTCTTCTGGGCCGCCGGCTTCGCGATCTACGCGGTCGCCTATTTCCCCATCCTCACGCGGCCGCGCGCGGACGGCAGGCCGGGTTAGCACCGCCGACCTCGCCCGGCTTCACCGCGGAGGGCGCACGCGGCGGGAGAAGGAGGAACGACCGCGGCGACGCGGAAGCCGCAGGCACATCGAGGCACTGCGCCTGCGGGTCGGCCGCTCGCTTCCTTCTCCGCGCCCTCCGCGCCCCCTGCGTTGACGGCCGTTCGCGCTAGCGCCGCGTCGCCCGGCGCCGCCGCGCCCCCGCGCGCGGCGGCGATTTCGGCAGGGCCACCGCCGCCACCGGCGCGCCGAACTGCGCGATGAGGCGGTCGAGCGTGCGGTAGGCCTGCGCGATCGCCTGCTTCCCGACCGCGCTCTCGAGCTCGCGGTACTGCGCCTCGACGAGCGGCGCGACGTGCGCGAACAGCGCGCGGCTCTTCGCCGTCAGCGACACCCGCACCCGGCGCTGGTCGGCCTCGAGCCGGCGGCGCGCCACCAGGCCGAGCTCCTCCATGCGCGCGAGCACGCCGGCGAGGCTCGGCCCGAGGATCTGGCAGGTCTCGGCGATCCGGTTGGGCTCCATCGGCCCTGCCTCGGCGAGCGCGCGGATGACCCGCCACTGCTGTTCGGTGAGGCCGAAGTGGTTGAGGATCGGGCGGAAGTGCGCGAGCACCGCCTCGCGCGCCTGGAGCAGCAGGAGCGGCAGGTTGCGGTGGCTCAGCACGCGCGCCACGCCAGCGGACCGGGTTGACTCGTTAACATGTTAGCGTTCTAATGTTAATACCTTAACGATTCCGGCCGCAAGCCGGCGCGCCCCGCCGCCATGACGCCCCTGTCCGCCATCGCCGACGCGCTCGTGCGCCTGCGCGGCATGCCCCAGCCGGCCGACGTGCCGGTGGACCCGGCCGCCGGGACGGTCGTGCTCGGCGCCCGGCGGGTCGCCGCGGGCGCGCTCGACTGGGAGCCGCCGGTCGCCGGCACGGTCTACGGGGCGCTCCTCAACTTCCGCGGCGCGCTCGCCGCGCTCGGCGACGCGGTGCACGCACCGCCGTACAAGGCGCCGCCGAGGGCACCGGTGCTCTACATCAAGCCCGCCAACACGCTGACCGCTCACGGCGCGCCGATCCCGGTGCCCGAGGACGCCCCCGAGCTCGAGATGGGGGCCACGCTCGGCGTCGTGATCGGGCGCACCGCGTGCCGCGTCGAAGCGCGCGAGGCCCTCGCGCACGTCGCCGGCTACACGGTCGCGAACGACGTCAGCGTCCCGCACGCGGATTACTACCGGCCCTCGGTCCCGTCGAAGTGCCGCGACGGCTTCTGCCCCATCGGGCCCTGGGTCGTCGCGGCATCGCGGGTCGCCGACCCCGGCGCGCTCGCGATCCGCGTTTACGTCGATGGCGAGCTCCGCCAGGCGAACACCACCGCGAACCTGATCCGCCCGATCGCACGCCTCATCGCCGACGTGACCGAGTTCATGACCCTCTCGCCCGGCGACGTCCTCCTGGTCGGCGTGCCGGAAGGCGCGCCGCGCGCGCGCGCCGGCCAGCGCGTCGCGGTCGAGGTCGAAGGCGTCGGCCGGCTCGAGAACCCGCTCGTCCCCGAGCGCGAGCTCCTGCCCGGAGCGCGCGCATGAGGCGCGCCCGGGTCGCCTGCTCCGGGGGCGTGCACGAGGCGGTCGCCGACGGCGAGGGCCTGCGGCTCGCCGACGGCCGGCGCGTACGCGAGGACGAGGTGGTCTGGCTGCCGCCGTTCACGCCGCGCACGATCATCGCCCTCGGGCTCAACTACGCGGAGCACGCGAAGGAGCTCGCCTTCGGCGCCCAGGCCGAGCCGCTCGTCTTCCTCAAGGGGCCGAACGCGCTCGTGGGGCACCGCGGCGTCACGCGCCGGCCTGCGGACGCGACTTTCATGCACTACGAGTGCGAGCTCGCAGTGGTGATCGGCAAGCCCGCCCGGCGGGTGGCGAGGGCGCGAGCCTACGATCACGTCGCCGGGTACACCGTGGCGAACGACTACGCGATCCGCGACTACCTCGAGAACTGGTACCGGCCCAACCTGCGGGTCAAGAACCGCGACGGCTGCACCGCCATCGGCCCCTGGCTCGTGGACCGGGACGACGTTCCCGACCCGATGCGGCTCGCGCTCCGCACGACCGTGAACGGGAAGGTCAAGCAACAGGGCAACACGCGCGACATGGTGCACGACATCCCCACGCTCATCGCCTGGCTCTCCGGCTTCATGACGCTCGGCGCCGGCGACGTGATCCTCACCGGAACGCCGGAAGGCGTGGCCGACGTGAAGCCCGGCGACGAGGTGGTGGCGGAGATCGAGGGCATCGGGCGCCTTCTCAACACGATCGCGGACGACGCCGCGTTCGGGCGCGCGGGTCCGGGAGGAAGCGCAGCATGACGGCGATGATCAAGCACCTGATCGGCGGCAAGGCGGTGGCGAGCCGCGAGACCTTCGCGACGCTCGATCCGGCGACGCAGGAGCCGCTCGCGGAGGTCGCCTCTGGCGGCGAGGCCGAAGTGGCGGCGGCGGTGGCAGCGGCGAAGGCCGCGTTCCCCGGCTGGGCGCGCACGCCGCAGGCCGAGCGCGCGCGGATCATGCGCGCGCTCGGCGACCTCATCGCGAAGCACGTGCCGGCGCTCGCCGAAACGGAGACGCGCGACACCGGCCAGGTGATCGCGCAGACGAAGAAGGCGCTCGTGCCGCGCGCCGCCGACAACTTCTACTTCTTCGCCGAGGTGTGCACGCGCATGGACGGGCACACCTACCCGGTGGACGACCGGATGCTCAACTACACGCTCTACCAGCCGGTGGGCGTGTGCGCGCTGATCTCGCCGTGGAACGTGCCGTTCATGACCGCGACCTGGAAGGTGGCGCCGTGCCTCGCGCTCGGCAACACCGCGGTGCTCAAGATGAGCGAGCTCTCGCCGCTCACCGCGGCGCGCCTGGGCGAGCTCGCCCTGGAGGCGGGCGTGCCGCCGGGGGTGCTCAACGTCGTGCACGGCTACGGCCGGACCGCGGGCGACGCGCTGGTGCGCCACCCCGACGTGCGCGCGATCTCGTTCACGGGGTCGACCGCGACCGGCAACCTGATCGTGCAGCGCGCGGGGCTCAAGAAGTTCTCGATGGAGCTCGGCGGCAAGTCGCCGTTCGTGGTGTTCGACGACGCCGACCTCGAGCGGGCGATGGACGCGGCGATCTTCATGATCTTCTCGAACAACGGCGAGCGCTGCACCGCCGGCTCGCGCATCCTGGTGCAGCGCACCGTGTACGAGCGCTTCGCCGCCACTTTCGCCGCGCGCGCGGCGCGCCTCGCGGTCGGCGACCCGCTCGACGAGAGGACGGTCATCGGGCCGATGATCTCGGCCGAGCACCTCGCCAAGGTGCGCCGCTACATCGAACTGGGGCCGCGCGAGGGCGCGACGCTCATCGCCGGCGGCCTCGACGCGCCCGAGGTGCCGGCGCGCGTGCGCGCCGGGAACTTCGTGAGGCCGACCGTGTTCGCCGACGTCGACAACCGCATGCAGATCGCCCAGGACGAGATCTTCGGGCCGGTGGCCTGCCTGATTCCCTTCGCCGACGAGGCCGACGCGCTCGCGATCGCGAACGACACCCGCTACGGCCTCTCGTCGTACGTCTGGACGCGCGACGTCGGCCGCGCGCACCGCATGGCCGCGGGGATCGAGGCGGGCATGTGCTTCGTGAACAGCCAGAACGTGCGCGACCTGCGCCAGCCCTTCGGCGGCGTCAAGGCCTCCGGGACCGGGCGCGAGGGCGGCACCTGGAGCTTCGAGGTGTTCACCGAGCCGAAGAACGTCTGCGTCTCGATCTCGGACCACCCGATCCCGCGCTGGGGCGCGTAGCAACCACTCGAGAGGAGGCCGCCATGGGCAAGCTGGCGCTCGCCGCGAAGATCACCCACGTCCCGTCGATGTACCTCTCCGAGCTCCCCGGGCCGCACCAGGGCTGCCGGCAGGCCGCGATCGACGGCCACGTCGAGATCGGCCGGCGCTGCCGCGCGCTCGGCGTGGATACGATCGTCGTGTTCGACACGCACTGGCTCGTGAACTCGGGCTACCACGTGAACAACGCACCGAAGTTCGCGGGCGTGTACACCTCGAACGAGCTGCCGCACTTCATCAGCAATATGCCGTTTGCCTTTGCCGGCAACCCGCGCCTGGGCCAGCTGATCGCCCAGCGCGCCAACGCGCTGGGCGTCGAGACGCTGGCGCACGACGCCACCAGCCTGAACCCCGAGTACGGCACGCTGGTGCCGATGCGCTACATGAACCGCGACCAGCACTTCAGGGTGGTGTCGGTCTCGGCGCTCTGCACGGTGCACGACCTCGCCGACAGCGCCACCCTCGGCCGCGCGGTGCGCCGTGCCATCGAGGAGGACTACGACGGGACCGTGGCGGTGTTCGCGAGCGGCTCGCTGTCGCACCGCTTCGCGCAGAACCGCCGCGCGGAGGAGTTCCTGCACCGGATCTGGGACCCGTTCCTCGAGGAGACGGACCGGCGCGTCATCGAGCTCTGGGAGCGGGGCGACTGGCGGACGTTCACCGCGATGCTGCCGATGTACGCGGAGAAGTGCCACGGCGAGGGCTTCATGCACGACACGGCCATGCTGCTCGGCGCGCTCGGCTGGGACCGCTACGAGGCGCCCGTCGAGGTGGTCACGCCCTACTTCGCGAGCTCCGGCACCGGGCAGATCAACGCCGTGTTCCCGGTCACGCCGATCGCGTCCTGACCATGCCGCACCTCGTCGTCGAATACAGCGCCAACCTCGCCGCCGCGGGCGACATCGCCGGCCTGATGCCGAAGCTCGCGCGCGTGCTCCGCGACCAGCGCGCCGACGGCAAGGCCGTCTATCCGATCGGCGGGATCCGGGTGCGCGCCTACGAGGCGCGCGACTACTGCGTTGCCGACGGCGCGCCCGACATCGGCTTCGTGCACGCGAGCCTGAAGGTCGGCGCCGGCCGCCCGGCGGAAACGCTGCGCGCCACCGGCGACGCGCTGTTCGCGGTCCTGAAGGAGCACTTCGCGGCCGCCTTCGCCGCGCGCGGGCTCGCGATCTCGCTCGAGGTCGGCGAGTTCAGCGAGGCCGGCACCTGGAAGCACAACAACCTCCACGCGAGGTTCGCCCGGACATGAACGCCCCTGCGACGACGCTCGCGCCGGAGACGGTCGCCGCGCTCGCGCGCGAGCTCGACCACGCCGAGAGAACGCGCACGCAGGTGCGGCATTTCTCCTTGCGCCACCCGGGCATGACCATCGACGACGGCTATGCGATCCAGCGCGCGTGGGTAGCGATGAAGCTCGCCGGCGGGCGCGCCATCCGCGGCCACAAGATCGGCCTCACCTCGCGCGCGATGCAGGCCGCGTCGCAGATCGACGAGCCCGACTACGGCGCGCTGCTCGACGACATGTTCTTCGCGACGGGCGGCGACGTTCCCATCGCGCGATTCATCGTCCCGCGGGTCGAGGTCGAGCTCGCGTTCGTCCTCGGGCAGCCCCTCGCCGGACCGCGCGCGACGATCTGCGACGTCCTCTCGGCCACGGCGTACGTGACCCCGGCGGTGGAGATCATCGACGCGCGCATCGAGCAGTTCGACCGCGAGACGAAGGCCCCGCGCAGGGTGACCGACACCATCTCCGACAACGCCGCCAACGCCGGTGTGGTGCTGGGCGGCCGGCCGGTGCGCCCCGCCGACGTGGACCTCCGCTGGGCCGGGGCGCTCCTCTACCGCAACGGAGTCATCGAGGAGACCGGCCTCGCCGCGGGGGTGCTCGACCACCCCGCCGCCGGCGTCGCGTGGCTCGCCAACAAGCTCGCTCCCCACGGCGAATCGCTCGCTGCGGGCGAGGTCGTGCTGTGCGGCTCGTTCACCCGGCCGGTCCCGGGCAAGGCGGGCGACACCTTCCACGCGGACTACGGCCGGCTCGGCGCGGTCTCGTTCCGCTTCCGCTAGCGGGGCGCCCGTGGCCGAAGCGAGCCCGCCACGTGCGTCGCCCCTGCGCGCCCTCGCCCACCGCAACTTCCGCCTCTACTTCGCCGGGCAAGGGGTCTCGATCCTCGGCACGTGGATCCAGACGGTGGCGCTCTCCTGGCTCGTGTACCGCCTCACCGGCTCGGCGGCGCTCCTCGGCATCGTCGCGTTCCTCGGCCAGGCGCCGCAGCTCGTGGTGGGGCCGCTCGCCGGCGCGTGGATCGACCGGCACGACCGGCGCCGGATGCTGATGGCGGTGCAGGGGCTGCTCGCGGCGCAGGCGCTCGTGCTCTCGATGCTCACGTTCGCCGGCCTCGTCGGGCCACGGGTGATCGTCGCCATGGCCCTCCTCCTCGGGCTCGCCAACAGCTTCGAGACGCCCCTGCGGCAGGCGCTCCTCGGCCAGCTCGTCGGCACCCGCGCCGACCTCGGCAACGCGATCGCGCTGAACGCGATGCTCTTCAACTCGGCGCGCTTCGTGGGGCCGCCGGTCGCCGGGATCCTCGTCGCCGCGTTCGGCGAGGCGGTGTGCTTCGCGCTGAACGCCGTCTCGTTCCTCGCGCTGATCGGCGCGCTCGCCGCGGTGCGCGTCACCGCGTCGCCACGCGCGCCGGGCTCGATCGGCTCGGCCTTCCGCGAGGGCATCGCCTACGCCTGGGGGTCCTACCCGACGCGGGTGCTGCTGGCGATGGTCGCATTCCTGAACCTCCTCGCCACGCCCTACGTCGTGCTGATGCCGATCTTCGCCGAGCGGGTGTTCGGGGGCGACGCGCGCACGCTCGGCTGGCTGCTCGGCGCGGCCGGCGTCGGCTCGGTCGGGGCGGCGGCGTTCCTCGCCACGCGCCGCTCGCACGCGACGCTCATCGGCTACGTGGCCTTGGGCTGCGGCGTCGCGGCGGCGAGCCTCGCGGTCGTGTCGCACACCGAACGCCTCGCGCTCGCGCTCGGCGCGCTCGCCGCCGCCGGCTTCGGCATGACCGCCACGAACGTCTCCTGCAACACCACGCTGCAGACGATCGTGCCCGAGCGCCTGCGCGGGCGCGTAGTGTCGCTCTTCACCTCGGCGCTGTGGGGCATGCACGCCGTCGGCGGGCTCGCCGCGGGCGCGGTCGCCTCGGCCGCGGGCGCGGGCGCGACGCTCGCCGGCGGCGCGGGGCTGCTCGCGGCCGTCACGGCGTGGTATGTCACGCGCCTGCCCGCGCTCCGCCGCGCGCTGGCCGGAGCGGCGCCCGCAGCGCCGTAAACTTGTCGCCCTGACGGAGGATCGGCCATGAGACCCGCAGCCGCGAACGAAGCCCGGCGTCCGCCGCAGTTCGGCGCCGAGGAGTGGGAGGCGCGCGTCGCGCTCGCCGCGATGTACCGGATCTTCGCCCACCTCGGCTGGACCGAGCTCATCTACAACCACATCACCCTGCGGCTGCCCGGGCCGGAGCGCCATTTCCTCATCAACCCGTTCGGGCTGCACTATTCGGAGGTGACCGCCTCGAACCTGGTGAGGATCGACCTCGCGGGCAACGTCATCGGGAGCTCGGCCTGGCCGGTGAACCCGGCCGGCTTCACCCTCCACGCCGCGATCCACGCCGGCATCCCCGGCGCGCACTGCGTGATGCACACGCACACCACTGCCGGCATGGCGGTGGCCTGCTCGCGCGCGGGCCTCTCGATGAGCAACTTCTACTCGGCCCAGCTGCACGACATGGTGGCCTATCACGACTTCGAAGGCATCACCGTCCATGCCGATGAAGCCCCGTGGCTGCTCGCCAGCCTGGGCGACAGGCCGCTGCTGATCCTGCGCAACCACGGGCTGCTCGCGTGGGGCGACACGCTCGCGCGCGCGTTCTCGATCCTGTGGCTCCTCAACCGCGCCTGCGAGATCCAGCTCGCCTCGACTTCGATGGGGCCGGTGATCGAGATCCCGGAGGAAATCCAGGCGCGCTGCACGCGCGATTCGCTGCAGTTCAACCCGGACTTCGGCGCCGGCGAGGACGTGCTCGCGGCGCTCACGCGCGCGATCGACCGCATCGATCCGTCGTACCGGAGCTGAAGGGGCGAGCCGATGAACGTCTGCATCTACGGCGCCGGCGCGGTGGGCGGCTTCATCGGCGCGCGGCTGGCGCACGCCGGGCACCCGGTCGCGGCGGTGGCGCGGGGCGCGACCCTCGCGGCGCTCCGGCGCCACGGGCTGCGGCTCGCGCAGGGCGGGCAGACGATCGTCGCCCCGGTCCGCGCGGAAGAGGATCCGGCGCGCATCGGGCCGCAGGCGCTCGTCGTCATCGCGGTGAAGGCGCCGTCGCTCGCGGAGATCGCGCCACGCGTCGCGCCGCTGCTCGCGCCCGACACGGTCGTGCTGGTCGCCATGAACGGCGTGCCGTGGTGGTTCTTCGACGGCTTGCCTGGGCCGCACGCGGGCACGCGGCTCGCGTCGGTGGACCCGGACGGCGCGATCGCCGCGGCGATCCCGACGCGGCACGTCGTCGGCTGCGTGGTGCACGCGAGCTGCTCGACGCCGGAGCCGGGGCTCGTGCGCCACGGGATGGGCAACGGCCTCATCGTCGGCGAGCCCGCGGGCGGCCGCAGCGCGCGCGTCGAGGCGCTCGCCGCCGCGCTCGCGCGCGCGGGCTTCGCGGCGACCGTCTCCGAGCGCATCCAGAGGGACATCTGGTACAAGCTCTGGGGCAACATGACGATGAACCCGGTGTCGGCGCTCACCGGCGCCACGGCGGACCGCATCCTCGACGATCCGCTGGTGCGCGGGTTCATGGTGCGCGCCATGGAGGAAGCCGCGGCGATCGGCAGCCGCATCGGCTGCGCGATCGGCGAGACCGCGGAGGCGCGCATCGCCGTCACGCGCAAGCTCGGCGCGTTCAAGACCTCGATGCTCCAGGACGTCGAGGCGGGCCGCCCGATCGAGCTCGACGCGCTGGTCGCCGCGGTGCGCGAGATCGGCGCGAGGGCCGGCGTGCCGACGCCGACGATCGACGCGCTCCTCGGGCTCGCGCGGCTCTTCGGCGAGGTCCGGGGCCTCTATCGGGCGCACGGCCCCCGGTAGGGCGGCGCCGTCCGTCGCCGCGGGCGGCAGCCCGTCCGGCGTTCCCGGCGTTCCGTCGCATCGCGGTCGCGCGGCGGCGCCGCCGGGCGAAGAATCCGCCTCGTGAGCCCGCAAGCGTAGGAGACCCCCATGAGCGCCACCCTGACCCCCGCCATCGCCATCCACGCGAGCGCCGCGATCGCCGCCATCGGCATCGGCGCGGCGCTCTTCGCCATGCGCAAGGGATCCGCCGCCCACCGCGCCCTCGGCCGCATCTGGGCGGGCGCGATGCTCGCCGTGGCGGCCTCCGCCTTCTTCATCGGCAGCCCGTTCAACTGGCTGCACGGGCTCGCGGTCGCCGCGCTCCTCGGGCTGGGCGGCGCCGTGGTCCTCGCCCGCCGGCGCGAGGTGCGCGCGCACCGGCAGGCGATCCTCGCGCTCTACGTCGGCGCGCTCGTGGTGCCGGCGCTCTTCGCGCTCGCGCCCGGGCGCCTGCTCGGCGGTTTCGTGTGGTCGGCGCTCGGCCTCGTCTGAACCTACCAGCCTACGGCGAAGCCCGATCCGACTCGACTCGACTCACGGGAGGTCCAGCATGGACGAGAAACTCCGCATCGCACGCCGCAACGCCGGCATGAAGCTCGGCTGGCTGATGCACGCCGCCGTTTACGTCGTCGTCAACGCTGTGCTCGTCGCCGCGAACCTCGCCATCGACCCCGCCGTGCGCTGGTCCGCCTTCCCGCTCGCCGGCTGGGGCATCGGGCTCGCGATCCACGGCGCGGCCGTTTGGATCGCGACGGGCGGCGGGGGGCTGCGCGATAGAATGATCCGCCGCGAGCTCGAACGCCTCGGCTGACCTTTGCCCTCCGCACTCCAAACCGCCGCCGGGCCGGGACGCGTCGCCGCGGCGGCCGCGGCGCTCCGGCGCCGCCTGCCGCGCGACGCCGCGTTCGTCGCGCTGCTGAACACCGCGATCGCCGCGCTGCTCACGGTCGGGGGCGGAACCGGCTTCCTCGCGAACTTCGTGTACAGCCAGGTGATCGGGTTCGCGCTGCTCCTCCTCATCGACGGCGGCCGCCTCGTCCTCTGGCCGGGACGCTCGCCGCCGGTCGGCCCGATGGCGGCGCTCGTCGCGCTCGCGGTGCCGGTCGGCGTCGCCGGCGGTGCCGCGGTCGCCCGCGCGATCCTGGGCGAGCACGTGGCGCCGCCGGCGCAGGCCCTGTGGACGGCGCTCGCCGTCGCGTTCGCGGCGGCCGCGGCTGCCACTTACTTCTTCTGGACGCGGGAACGCGCCGGGCACCTGGAGGCCGAGGCGGCCCTCGGCCGCGCACGCGCAGCCGAGCTCGAGCGGCTCGCGGCGGAGGCGCGCTTCCGGCAGCTCGCCGCGCAGGTGGAGCCGCACTTCCTGTTCAACACGCTCGCCAACCTGCGCGCGCTCGTCGAGACCGATCCGCCGCGCGCCGTCACGATGCTCGACCACCTCGACGGCTACCTGAGGGCGTCGCTCGCCGCTGCGCGCGCCGCGCGCGTGCCGCTCGGCGACGAATGCGCGCTCGTCGCCGACTACCTCGCGATCCTCGCGATCCGCATGGGGCCCCGGCTTGCGTGGCGGATCGACCTCCCCGACGACTGCGCCGCGGCCGCGGTTCCGCCGATGCTCCTGCAGCCGCTCGTCGAGAACGCGGTGAAGCACGGCCTCGAGCCGAGCGCCGCGGGCGGCACGGTGACGGTACGCGCGCGCCGGGAAGGCGCGACGGTCGTGGTCGATGTCGCCGACACCGGCCTCGGGCTCGACCGGGCGCGGGCCGCACGCGCGGGCTTCGGCGTCGCGAGCGTGCGCGAGCGCCTCGCCGCCACGTACGGCGATGCGGCTTCGCTCGAGCTCGGCCCGGGCGCAGGCGGCGGGACGCTCGCGACCGTGCGTTTTCCCCTGGAGCGCGCGTGAGGCCGCGCGCGGTCATCGCCGAGGACGAGCCGCTGCTCGCGGCGGCGCTCGCGCGCGAGCTGGCGGCCGTCTGGCCCGAGCTCGAGGTCGCGGCCACGGCCGCGAACGGCGCCGAGGCGCTCGAAGCGATCCTCGCGCACCGCCCGGACGTCGTGTTCCTCGACATCCGCATGCCCGGAAAGACGGGCCTCGACGTCGCGGCCGAGCTCGGCGACGCCTGGCCGGCGGACGCGTCCTTGCCGGCGATCGTGTTCGTGACGGCCTACGACGAGCACGCGCTCGCCGCCTTCGAGCTCGCCGCCGCCGACTACGTGCTGAAACCGGTCAGGCGCGACCGGCTCGCGCGCACGGTCGAGCGGCTGAAGTCGCGCGCGGCGGGCGGCGAGGGCGCCGCGCGCGTGGCGGCGGCGCTCGCCGCCCTCGCCTTCGCGGGCGGCCGCGAGCGGCTGCGCTTCGTGCAGGCGGGCGTCGGCAACGCCGTGCGCGTCATTCCGGTCGAGGAGATCTGCTACTTCCAGGCCGCGGACAAGTACGTGGCCGCGGTGACGCGCGAGGGCGAGGCGTTGCTGCGCACCTCGCTGAAGGAGCTGATGCCGCAGCTCGACCCGCAGCTCTTCCGCCAGGTGCACCGCGGCACGGTCGTCAACCTGCGCGAAGTCGCGGCGGCGGTGCGCGACGAGGCGGGCCACGTCGTGCTGAAGCTGCGCGCGCGGGACGAGCGCCTCGCGGTGAGCCGCGTGTTCGCCGCGCTCTTCAAACCGATGTGACGCGGCGCGCGGCGCGCCGAGTGTGACCTAAGCCCGGTCGCGGCGCGCGCGGCGCGGGAGGCGCGGCGGCCGCTCCCTATAATCCGCGCCATGCTTTGCCCGCCCACGGCGGCGATCGCCCGCTCCGCGTGAAGGACGCGCTCTCGCGCGCAGCCCTCGCGCTCGCCTTCCCGGCGGCGGTCCTCGCGGCGACGGTCCTCGCCGCCGCCTACGCACCGGGGCTGCCCGCATCCCTCGCGGGCCTGCGCCTGCACGGCCCCTGGCTCGCGCTCGGCGTCGCCGCCGCGCTCGCCGTGGCGTTCAACCGCGGCCGTGCGTTCTTCGCGCTCGCCGCGCTCGCCGTGGCCTACGCGGCATTCGCGCTCGGGTGGATCGGCGCGCTGAAAACCTTCCCGCAGCGCACGGTGTTCGCCGCGCTGGCGCTCTTCGTGCCCGCGTATTTCGCGCTGCTCGCGTGGCTCCGCGAGCGCGGCGTCTTCAACGGCCATGGCGCGAACCGCGCGATCCTGCTGGCGGCGCTGGCGGCCTTCACCGGCTGGCTCGTCGTCGAGCAGAAGACGGAAACGACCGCGTGGGCCTACGCGCCGCTCTGGGACCTCCCCTGGGTCCCGGGGCCGCTGCCGCAGATCGCGGCAGCGACGATCGCCGCTTCGCTCGCCGCGATCCTGGCCGCGCTCGCGCGAAGCGGCTCGCCCATCGAGGCGGGGCTCGCCGCCGCGCTCGCCGCCTTCGCGCTCGGGCTCGCGCGCATCGCGCAACCCGGCGCGTTCCCGGTGTTCGTCGCGGGCGCGGCGGCGATCATGGCGGTGGCCGTGCTCAAGGACACCTTCCGCATGGCGTTCCGCGACGAGCTCACCGGGCTCGCCAGCCGGCGCGCCCTCAACGAGCGCCTGCTCACGCTGGGGAGCCGGTACGCGATCGCGATGGTCGACGTGGACCACTTCAAGAAGTTCAACGACACCCACGGACACGACGTCGGCGACCAGGTGCTGCGCATGGTCGCCGCGCGCCTGGCGCGCGTCGGCGGCGGGGGGAGACCCTTCCGCTACGGCGGCGAGGAGTTCACCGTGCTCTTCCCCGGCGCGCGTCTCGAGGAAGCGCTGCCGCACCTCGAGGCGCTGCGCGGCGAGATCGAGCGCTACCGGATGCAGATCCGCGCGCCCGACCGCCCCGCCGAACAAAAGAACGGCCGCGGCCGGCGCGGCGGCGGCGCGCCGGGGCGCACGGTATCGGTGACGGTGTCGATCGGCGTCGCGGAGCGCAACGAGCGCGCCGACACGCCCGAGTCCGTCATCAAGGCCGCCGACAAGGCCCTCTACCGCGCGAAGCAGAAGGGCCGCAACCGCGTCGCGCGCTAGGGAAGCTCTGTTCGATCCGCCGAATGGATCAGGGCTTCCTGTGACATCGCGGGTCGAAGGGGCATGTGTCCCCCGTCGTTCAGACGTTCCCCAGTGCCGGAACCGCGAAAGCGCGGAAGCCGCGGAGGATCGCGAGAAAGAATCGCCGCGCCGGCGGCGCTCGCGGGGCCGCAGCGCGGAAGCCGCGGCCGTCCGCGAGCGCGGCGACGGAACCGTCGATGCGGGCCGCCGCGCCACGCACGCGGCGCGCCGGCCGGGATCACTCGACCACGAACTCGAGGGACTCGGCCTCCGGCGCGGCGGGGCTCTGCCCGAACGCGATGCGCCCCGCGCCGCGCAGGATCATCTCCTCGCGGCGCAGCGTGATCTCCGGCTCCCCGCGGATCGCCACGAACGTGCCGTTCGAGCTGTGGTCGACGAGCACGAACTTGTCGCGGCGCCGCTCGATGTGCGCGTGCTCGCGCGACGCGCGCCGGCTCGCGAGGACGCAGGCGGCGCCGCTGTCGCGGCCGATCGCGAACGTCGCCCCCGCGCCGCCCTCGAACACGGATTCCTCGATCCCGAAACGCAGCCGCAGCCGCGGCGCCCGGCTCTCGATGCGCGTGCCGAGCATCGTGAGATCCTCGGCGTCCTGCCACACCACCTCGAAGATGGCGAGCTCCTGCTGCTTGCCCTTCACCGGCACCCGGTCGATGGCGCGCGCGCGGTCGCGCAGCGGCGCGGTGAGCCGCGCGACGATCGCGTCGCTCGCGATGATCTGGCGGCTCTTGGCGAGGCCGGCGACGCGCGCCGCCGTGTTGACGGCGTCCCCGTAGAGGTCGTTGCCGCTCTCGATCACCGGCCCGAAGTGGCAGCCGACATGGATGTCGAGCGCCGGGCCGTCCGCCGCGCGCTCGGCCGCGACGGCGAGCTGCATCTCCGCCGCGCCGCGGATGGCCGCGTCGGCGTCACCGAAGGCGCACATCAGGCCGTCGCCCATCGACTTGACGACGCGCCCGCCGGCGGCGCGCGTCGCCCGCTCGAGCGTCGCCAGGCAGTGCTCGACGCGCGCGAGCGCCGCCGCGTCGCCGAGCGTCTCGTAGAGCCGCGTGGAGCCGCTGATGTCCACGAAGAGGATCGCCTGGTCCTGCTGCGGCGCTGTCATGTCGCTCCCGTCCCCGCGTCTTTGCGCAAGTGCCGCCGCGCACCCGCGTCGGGATGCCGACGTGTGAACGGCGCTGCGCCCGCCCGGCCGCGCGAGTATAGAGCCGATCCGGCACGGCCCCTCGGACCAGCGTCCGATTGACAGGCTTTCCGGGCCGCGCCTAGAGTAGCGCCGCATTGGAGGGGGGCGGAAGCTCGCTCCCGGTCCGCGGCGGGTCCCGGGGGAGGGAATCGCGTGCATGGCAGGCTGGTCCTCGCGCTTGCGCTCGCCTGCATGGCGTTCCCGGGGCCCGCGCGCGCAGCTTCCCTGCCGGCCGTCGTCACGCTGCTCGAGGGCGAGGCGTCGCTCGTGCGCGGGACCGCCCGCTACGCGCTCGCCGAAGGCGTGCGCATCCAGCCGGGCGACATCGTCGAGCTGCCGGCGAAGGCGCTCGTCGAGATCGAGTTCGCCGACGGCGTGCAGCTCGGCCTCGGCCCCGAGGTGCGCGTCCTGTTCCAGGCCTCGCCCGCGCAAGGCGGCAAGACGCCCCTCGTCGATCTCTACTTCCTGCGCGGCTGGATGAAGGTGACGGGAGCAAAGGGCGCCGCACCGGCGCGCCTCGGGTCTCCGCTCGCGAGTCTCACCGTGTCCGATGCGACGGCGGTCGCGCGCTTCGACGCGGGCGAGCTCGCCGTCTTCGCCGAGTCCGGCGAGGTCGCCGTCTCGGAGTGGGCCGGCAAGGGACCAGCGCCGGCGCAGCGCCTGAAGGCGGGCGAGTTCTACGCGCGCAAGGGCGAACAGAAGGGCACGGTCGCGCCGCGCGTCGCGCCCGCGTTCGTGAGCGCGATGCCGGTGAGCTTCCGCGACAACCTGCCCTCGCGGGCGGAGAAGTTCAGGGCGCGCGACGTCGCGCCGAAACGGCTCGGCGAGGTGAGCTACGCGGAGGTCGAGCCCTGGCTGAAGGCTCCGCTCGACGTGCGCCGGCCGCTCGTGCGGCAGCTCACCCCGCGCATCGCGGATGCCGAGTTCCGGGGCGCGCTGGTGGCGAACCTGCGCGCGCACCCCGAATGGGACCCGATCCTCTTCCCGGAGAAGTACAAGCCCAAGGTGGACGAGAAGGCGCAGGCCGACGCGGAAGCGAAAGCCGAGGAAAAGGCGCCCGGCGGCAGCCGCGCGCCCGCCCGGTGACACCGAGACCACTCGCGCAAGGAGGCACGCCATGCGGCTCATCCTCAAGTTCAACCTCGTGTTCCTCGCCGTGTTCCTCGCCGGATTCGCCGTGGCGGGTTGGGTGTCGTGGTCGCTGCTGCAGCAGAACGCGCGCGACGAGATCGTGCAGAACGCGCGGCTGGTGATGGAGACGGCGCTCGCCACGCGCGCCTACACCTCGTCGCAGGTGCGGCCGCTCCTCGAGACGCAGATGAAGTACGCGTTCCTGCCGCAGTCGGTCCCGGCGTACTCCGCCGCGGAGGTGCTCTCCGGGCTGCGCAAGCAGTTCCCCGAGTACAGCTACAAGGAGGCGACCCTCAACCCGACCAACCCGCGCAACCGCGCGACCGACTGGGAGGCCGACATCGTCAACCGGTTCCGCAACGGCGCCGCCGAGAAGGAGATCGTCGGCGAGCGCCAGACGCCGGGCGGCGGCTCCTTCTACATCGCGCGGCCGATCCAGATCAAGGACCAGGCCTGCCTCTACTGCCACTCCACGGTCGAGGCGGCGCCCAAGACCATGATCGACCGCTACGGGCCGGCCAACGGGTTCGGCTGGCAGGTGAACGAGATCATCGGCGTGCAGCTCGTCTCGGTGCCGACCGACGTGCCGATCGCGCGCGCCAACGCCGCGTTCCGCACCTTCATGGCCTCGCTCGCCGGCGTGTTCGTGTTCATCGGCATCGCGCTCAACCTGATGCTCGCCGGCATGGTGATCCGGCCGGTGGCGAAGCTCTCGAAGCTCGCCGACGAGGTGAGCCTCGGCAACATGGACGTGCCCGACTTCCAGCTGCGGCGCCGCGACGAGATCGGCGTGCTCGCCGACTCGTTCAACCGCATGAAGAAGAGCCTCGTCCAGGCGATGAAGATGCTCGAGGCGTGACGGCGCGCCCGCGCGCACCGGAGAGCGAATGACGGAGCGGCTCGGCAAGTACGAGGTCACCGAAGTGCTCGGCAAGGGCGCGATGGGGATCGTCTACAAGGCCTTCGACCCCAACATCCGCCGCACCGTCGCGGTGAAGACCATCCGCCGCGAGCTCGTCGACGAGGACCGCGCCGCGTCGGCGATCGCGCGCTTCAAGAACGAGGCGCAGGCCGCGGGGCGGCTCGCGCACCCGGGGATCGTCGGGGTCTACGAGTACGGCGAGGAGGGCGACCTCTGCTACATCGCCATGGAGTACGTGCAGGGCAACAGCCTGCGCGAGTACTTCGGCCGCGGCACGCGCTTCGAGGAGCGCGACGTGGTGAGCATCATGGCGCAGCTCCTCGACGCCCTCGCCTACGCCCACGAGCAGGGCGTCTGGCACCGCGACATCAAGCCGGCCAACATCATCATCATGATGAACGGCAAGCTCAAGATCGCGGACTTCGGCATCGCCCGCATCGACACCTCGAGCCTCACCCAGGTGGGCGCGATCATGGGCACGCCCGGCTACATGGCGCCCGAGCAGTACTCGGGGACCGACGTCGACTGGCGCGCCGACATCTTTTCCTCGGGCGTCGTGATGTACCAGCTCCTCGCCGGCGCGAAGCCCTTCGCCGGCACCGCCGAGCAGGTCGCCTACAAGATCTGCTACGAGACGCCCGCGCCGCCGTCGCTCGCCGACCCCGACCGCGCCTCCCCCCGCTTCGACGCCGTCGTGGCGACCGCGCTCGCGAAGAAGCCGGCGGACCGCTACCAGACGGCGCACGCCTTCCGCGCCGCCGTGCTCGACGCGTACGCCGCGCCGGTGAGCCCCGCCCTCTCGGAGGAAACGATCATCACCGAGGTGATCCCGACGACGATCCGGATCGAGCCGACCGGCTCCGGCGGCCTCTCGCAGCCGCACGCCGGCACCTCGCCCTCGGGCCCCTCGGCACCTTCGGCCTCGGCGCCGCCAGCGACCGGGTCGCAGCCGCCGCCCGGTTGGGACGCAGCGCTCCTCAAGCAGGTCGAAGGCCAGCTCGCGCGCTTCGTCGGCCCGGTCGCGAAGGTGCTCGTGAAACGCGCCGCGGCGAGGACGGCGGACGTGGACGCGCTCTACGCCGAGCTCGCCGCGAACCTCGGCTCCGCCGACGAGAAGAAGCTCTTCGCCGCCGGACGGGTCCTGCTCCCGGGCGCGCCGCCGCGCGCCGCGGCCCCCGCGCAGCCCGCCGGCGCGCCGGGAAGCACGTCGGCGACCCTGCAACCGCTGCCGCCCGAGCTCGTCGAGGCGGCGGCGAAGAAGCTCGCCGCCTACGTCGGCCCGATCGCGAAGGTGGTCGCGAGGCGCGCCGCGGCCCAGGGCGGCGGCACCCGGCAGTTCTACCTCGCCCTCGCGGAGAGCCTCGCGAGCGACGCCGACCGGACCCGGTTCCTCCGGGAGGTCGGCATCGACGGCTGACGGGGCGCGCGGCGCGCGGAGCGCCGCGCCGCGCGGACGGGAAGCGCAAAAGGAAACGGCCGGGCCCGCTTCCGGGCACCGGCCGCTCTCGCGGAGTCTCCGGTGGTTACTTCAGGTGCTTGTTGATGATCTTGGTCATCTCGAACATCGAGACCTGGGCCTTGTTGAAGAGCGCCCGCAGCTTCTCGTCCGCGTTGATCATGCGGCGGTTCACGGCGTCCTGCAGCTTGTTCTTCTTGATGTAGGCCCACATCTTCTTGACGACTTCGGTCCGCGGCATCGGCGAGTTGCCGACGATCGACCCGAGCACGGCGCTCGGCGTCATCGCCTTCATGAACGCGGGATTCGGAGCGCGCTTCTTCTTCGGCGCGGCCTTCTTCGCCGCCTTCTTCGCAACCTTCTTCACTGCCTTCCTGGCCGGCTTCTTCGCGGCCTTCTTCGCGGGTTTCTTCTTCGTCGCCATTACTTCCCTCCAGTCGGTTGTGCGTTGTGTGTCTGTGAAGCTCTGACTCTGCGAGTCCTACGACAGTGTTGCCGCGGCGAAAAGAATGCACGTCTTGCGGCGCTCTGGCAAGAGCTTTTTTCGGGTAGGCGCGGCGTTTTCTCCTCTCAAACGGCGCGGCCGCAACAGCGTCGATGCCGCCTCGCCCGCGGCGCCGGCGCGACGCCGGTCGCGCGGCGCGCTCGAGGCGCGCGGGGCCGGTTGCGGAAGCGAAGGGCCCTTCAGGCGCCGCGCGCGTCGAGCCACGCGCCGAGGCCCTGAGCGTTCAACTCGATATCCACCCCGAACACCTCGAGCACCCGCTCGCGCCCGAGCGTCCAGCCCTGCCGCTTGGCTTCGGCCAGGACGAGCGCGGCCACGCCCGAGCGCAGCCGCGCATGGCGCTCGGCCCCGGCGTCCCGCTCCTGCTCGGCGAGCGCCGCGTGGGCGTCGATCAGCCGGTGCAGGTCGGCGGCGAGCCGCGGCACGTCGCGGACCTGGCTGAAGTGGGTGACGTAGACCGCCCCGCGCGCGAGCCGCTCGATGAGCGCCACCGACCGGTGGTGCGCCTGCGGCTCCCATTGGGTCGGGCTCGTGGTCGGAAAGACGAACTGGCGCGCCCCCACGTCCACCTCGCGGTAGGAGAGCCCGAACGTGTCGCCCGCGAACACGTGGCCGGAGGCCGAGTCGTGCACGCAGACCTGGTGGCGGGCGTGCCCGGGCGTGTCGTGGAACGTGAGTTCGCGGCCGCCGAGCCGGATCGAGGCGCCGTCGGGCGTCTCCACGATCCGGCCCGCCGGGAGAGGAACGATCTCCCCGTACATCCGGTGCGCGGTGGCTTCCCCGTAAACGGCGAGCGTGCTCGCCCAGAGCCGCGACGGATCGACCATGTGGCGCGCACCGCGCGGGTGAACCGTCACCCGGGCGTTGGGCAGCGCGGCGGCGAGCCGCCCGGCGCCGCCCGCGTGGTCGAGGTGGATGTGGGTGAGCACGATCCAGTCGACGCTTTCGGGCGCGATGCCCTTCTGCCGGAGCGCCTCGAGGACGATCGGCACCGCGTGGTTGGTCCCGGTGTCGATCACGGCGGCCCGGCCGCCGTCGACCACGAGGTGGATCGCGTTGAGGCGCGGGCGCTCGAACCGGGCGTCGATCGCGCTGATCCCGTGGTCGTAGTCGATGATGTCGGCCATCTGGTCGGAGCGGCTCGCGAGGCAGGCGGCATTCTAAGGCGATGCGCGCCGGCGCGGCCGCGGCGTCCCGCTTCCCTCCGGCCGATTGGCTGCGGCGCCGGGAAGGGCTATGTTTCGGTCCCGGCCGCGACGCGGCGGCGACGGGAAGGCAGCGCGACGGCGTCCGCGGCCGCTGCGCGCAAGACGGGGAGGAAGAGGCCATGCTCGAGCTCGCGACGCTCGTTTCGCACCACGCGCGGTTCCGGCCGGACCGCACGGCGCTCGTCTTCGAGGGCGAGCGCCTCACCTGGCGCGACTTCGGCAGCCGCGTCGCGCGGGTCGGCAACATGCTGCGCGCGCTCGGCGTCGGCCGCGGCGACAAGGTCGCCACGGTGCTCGCCAACTCGCGCGAGTCGGTCGAGCTCGTGTGGGCGGTTCCCGCCGTCGGCGCGGCGCTCGTGCCGCTCTCGCCGCTCCTGATGGGGCCGGGGCTCGCGAGCCTGCTCGCCGGCTCCGACGCGAAGTGCCTCGTCACGCAGCGGTCGATGCTGCCGGTGCTGCGCGAGGCCGGGGACGCGCTCGCGCCGCTCGCGGGGCGCATCCTCCTCATCGACGGCGCCGAGCCGGGGTTCGGCGACTACGCCGCCTCGAGCGCGGCGGCGAGCGACGCGTTCACGCCCGAGGCGGTCGGGCCCGACGATCTCTTCAACATCATGTACTCGAGCGGCACCACGGGGCTCCCCAAGGGCATCATGCACAGCCACTACGTGCGCGCCATGTACTGCACGCTGATGGCCGCCGCCTGGCGCATGACGCCGGAGTCGCGCACGCTGCACACCGGCGCGATCGTCTTCAACGGCGCCTACGTGACCATGATGCCGACCTTCTGGCTCGGCGCGACCTACGTGCTCCGCCGCCAGTTCCAGGCCGAGGACTTCATCGCCACGGTGGAGCGGGAGCGCATCACCCACGTCATGATGGTGCCGGCGCAGATCATCCAGGTGCTCGCCTCTCCGGCCTTCGACCCGCGCCGCCTCGCCTCGCTCGAGTGCATCCTCTCGCTCGGCGCGCCGCTCCTGCAGGAGCACAAGGACCGCCTCAACGCCGCGCTGCCCGGCCGCTTCTACGAGCTCTACGGGCTCACCGAGGGCTTCGTCACCATCCTCGACCGCGACGAAGCGGTCAGGAAGTCGGGCTCGGTCGGCCGGCCGACGCAGCACTTCGCGATGCGCATCGTCCGCGAGGACGGCACCGACGCGCCGCCCGGTGAGGTCGGCGAGATCGTCGGCCGCGGCCCGATCCTGATGCAGGGCTACTACAAGCGGCCGGACCTCACGGCGCAGGCGATCCGTGACGGCTGGCTCCATTCGGGCGACATGGGCTACGTGGACGACGAAGGATTCCTCCACCTCGTCGATCGCAAGAAGGACATGATCGACTCGGGCGGCGTCAAGGTCTATCCGAAGGACGTCGAGGAGATCGCCGCCCGCCATCCCGACATCGCGGAAGTGGCGGTGTTCGGCGTGCCGCACGAGAAGTGGGGCGAGACCCCGGTCGCCGCCGTGATCCTGAAGCCGGGCGCGACCGCGAGCCCCGAGGCGCTGCGCGACTGGATCAACGAGCGGGTGGCGGCGCGCTACCAGCGCGTCGCCGAAGTGCTCGTGATGAAGGACTTCCCGCGGAGCGCCGCCGGAAAGACGCTCAAGCGCGAGATGCGCGAGCCGTTCTGGGCGGCCTCGGGGCGGAAGATTTAGACGATCCGGCTTTCGGATTCAACGCAGAGGGCGCGGGTGACGCAGAGTGCCGCGGAAGAACGTAATCGAGAGGGAAGATCGGGGCTTCGCCAGCGGATTCGGCGCCAGCCGACCCGTTGCGCGCGAGGCTGATCTCTGCGGTCCTCTGCGCTCTGCGCGACCTCTGCGTTGACGACTCATCCGGCCCGGGGCGACACGGGCCCCGCCCGCGCCACGCAGTAGCGGATCACCGCCGCGTCGTCGGCCTCGCCGTGCCCGTCGGCGACCATCGCCGCGAACACGTCGCGCGCCGCCGCCGCGAGCGGGCTCGACACGCCCGCCCCGGCAGCGGTGGCGGCCGCGATCGTGAGGTCCTTCGTCAGGATCTTCGCGGCAGCGCGCGGCGCGTAATCGCCCGCGAGCACGCGCGGCATCCGGTCGGCGAAGATCCAGCTCGCGCCCGAGCTCGCGCACACGATGTCGAAGACGAGCCGCGCGTCGAGCCCGAGCTTCATCGCGAGCGCCATCGCCTCGCCGGCGGCGGCGAGGTTCACACCGGCGAGCAGGTTGTTCACGATCTTCGCCTTCGCGCCGTCGCCGGGCACGCTCCCGACCACGAACCGCTGCGAGGCGACGTCCGCGAGCACCCCGGCGGCGCGCTCGAGCGCCTGCGGGACGCCGGCGATCATCATCGCGAGCGATCCGTCGGCGGCGCGCGCCGGCCCGCCCGACACCGGCGCGTCGATCACGGCGAGCCCCCGCGCGGCGAGCCGTTCGCCGATCGACTCGGCATAGCCCGGCGAAACCGTGCTCGACATCACGTACACCGCGTCCGGAGCGAGCGTCTCCGCGAGACCATCGGCGCCGAAGACGATCGCCTCGGTGTCCGCCTCGTCCACCACGAGCGAGATCACGACGTCGCACTCGCGCGCGAGCGCCGCCGGCGATGCGCTCACGGTCGCGCCCATCGCCCGCGCTTCGGCCTCGGCCTCGGGGCGGATGTCGCGCACGCGCACCGCGTAGCCCCGCTCGAGGAGGCGCCTCGCGACGGGCATCCCCATCGCGCCGACGCCGATCACTCCGACTCTCGGTTTCATCCCGGCACCCCTCCGTCCCGGGATTCTATGGGCGCGGCGCGAGGTGCGGATGCCGCCCCGGACGCGGCGAGCCGTCCCCGTCTCGCCGCGCGGCATCTCGCGCCTTGGCGCCGTGAACCAGGGCATCCGCACGAGGCAACCGTCCCCGGTGCCCGGCGACGCCGAGGGCAGGGCGGGCCTTGCGCCCCTTGCCGGGGCGTGTGCACTCTGCAAGTGCGGCGGCGATGACCGGCCGCTACAATCGGCGCGCCATGGTCGAGCAGTTCGCTCTCTTCGAGGCGCCTGCGGCCCCAGGGCGCCCGGGGGCGGACCCCGCGCCCGCTGCGGTGCCGGCGGATGTCGTCGCGCTGGGACGCGCGTTGCCCGCGCTCGTCCACCTCGGAACCTCCTCATGGGCGTTCCCCGGCTGGGCAGGGATCGTCTACGCGCGGCCCGTCCCCGAGAGCGTGCTCTCCCGGCGCGGGCTCGCCGCCTACGCGCGGCACCCGGTGCTGCGCGCGGCCGGGATCGACCGGACCTTCTACGCGCCGCTCGACGCCGAGGCGTTCGCGGGCTACGCGGAGCAGGTGCCCGCAGGGTTCCGGTTCGTCGTGAAGGCGCCGGCCGCGGTCACCGACGCGGTCATTCGCGGCGAGCGCGGCCGCGCGTCGGGGGCGAATCCGCGCTTCCTGGACGCCGGCCTCGCGCTCGAGACATTCGTGCGGCCGGTCCTCGAAGGGCTCGGCCCCAAGGCCGGCCCGCTCGTGTTCCAGTTCTCGCCGCTCGGCCGCGCTTGGACGGCGGATCCCTCGAGCTTCGCCGCGCGGCTCGGGCGCTTCCTCGGCGAGATCCGGGACGGGCTGCGCGGGAGGGATGCGCTGCTCGCGGTCGAGGTGCGTGACGCGGAGCTCGTGGGCGCGCCGCTGGCGCGCGCGCTCGAAGACGCCGGCGCAAGCTACTGCTTCGGCGTGCATCCGCGCATGCCCGACGTCACCGCGCAGGCGGCGGCGCTCGGCGCGCCCGCGCGCGGCCCGCTGGTGGCGCGGTGGAACCTGCACTCGGGCTTCGCGTACGCGGAAGCGAAGGCGCAGTACGCGCCGTTCGACCGGCTGGTGGACGAGGACCCGGACACGCGCGCGGCGCTCGCGCGGCTCGCCGCGCGAGCGATCGCGCGTGGCGCGCCGGCGTTCGTGATCGCCAACAACAAGGCCGAGGGCTCCGCGCCCCTCACCCTCATCGCGCTCGCCCGGGCGGTCGCGTCGGCCGCCGGAGAAGGGCGGCGCGCTTGACGCTCGACGTCCGCACCATCGTCCTCTTCGCGACGCTGATGGGCCTCGTGCTCGCGGCGGCGCTGTACCTCATCAGCAAGGGGCTTCCCGAGAGCGTGCGCGGCGCGCGCGCCTGGTCGGTCGGCTACGCGTTCCAGGCGGGCGGCGCGCTGCTCGTCGGCCTGCGCTCGGTCTATCCCGACATCGTGCTGATCCCGCTCGGCAACACGCTGCTCGTGGCCGGCCACATCGTCCAGTACGTGGCGATCAAGGAGTTCCTCGACTCGCCCTACCGGCGCTGGCCGCTCTGGCTGCTCGGCGTGACGGTGCTCGCGGTGAGCGCCTATTTCACCTATCCGGCGGACGACTTCTACGTGCGCAGCGCGACGACCGCGCTCGCCACGATCGTGGTGCTGGTCGCGGGCGGCCGCGCGCTCTACCGGGAAGCCGACCCGCGCCTCACCGGGGCGCGCTACACGGCGCTGCTGCTGCTCGGGCTCGCCGCGATCCTCGCCGTGCGTGGCGTGTACACCGTGTTCCTCGGCCCGCCGGCGAACACCCTCTTCAGCGGCGACGTGGTGCAGTTCGTCTACGTCTCCGCCTACGTGATCCTGGGGGTGATGTCGGGTCTCGCCTTCGTGCTGCTCATCGCCGAGCGGCTGCGCCTGGAGCTCGAGCGCATGGCGACGCTCGACGCGCTCACCGGCATCTACAACCGGCGCACGTTCACCGACCTCGCCGAGCGGGAGCTCGCCCGGGCGAAGCGCGCCGGCGCGCCCGTGGGGCTCGTCCTGATCGACCTCGACCACTTCAAGGCGGTGAACGACCGTCACGGCCACGTCGCCGGCGACGCGGTGCTGCGCGCGTTCGTGGCGACGGCGGGCGCGGCGCTGCGCAAGCAGGACCTCCTCGGACGCTACGGCGGCGAGGAGTTCTGCGTGGTGCTGCCCGGCGTCTCCGCCGCTGAGGCGGTGATGATCGCGCAGCGCCTGCGCGAGCTCGTCGAGCAGGGCCCGGCACAGACCGGCGACCGCGAGATCCGCTACACGATCAGCGCCGGCGTCGCGCACTCGGAGAAGGCGGGGCTCGACCTCGACGCGCTGGTGCGCGATGCCGACGCCGCGCTCTACCGCGCCAAGGACCTCGGGCGGAACCAGGTGAGCCTCGCCGCCGCGGGCGGCGCGAGCGCCTGAGCGCGCGGTGAAGCGGGCCGCCGTCCTTGCCTTCCTCGCGCTCGCCGCGGCCGCGGCGTACGCCCATTGGCACGCGCTCGGCGTTCCGGTCGCGGTGGCCGACGCGCCTTCGCCGCACTTCGCGTGCGTCTCCTACGCCCCCTACCGCAAGCCCGGCCAGACGCCGCTCGTGAAAGGGGCGTTCATCCCGGCCGAGCAGATCGACGAGGATCTCGCGCTGCTCGCCCGGCGCGTCGACTGCGTGCGGACCTACTCCGTGGACCAGGGCCTCGACGCAGTGCCGCGCCTTGCCGCGAAACACGGCCTCAAGGTGCTCCTCGGCGTGTGGATCGGCCGCAGCGCGATCGAGAACGAGCGGGAGATGAAGAAAGCGATCGCGCTCGCCAACGCCCACCGCGACGTGATCGCCGGCGTGGTCGTGGGCAACGAGGTGCTCCTGCGCCGCGAGCTGCCCCCCGAGGAGCTCGCGCGCCTGGCGCGGCGTTTCCGGGCCGAGACCGGCCTGCCGGTGACCTATGCGGATGTCTGGGAGTTCTGGCTGCGCAACCGGCCGCTCGCCGACTCGGTCGATTTCGTCACGGTCCACCTCCTCCCTTATTGGGAGGACGACCCGCAGCCGATCGACCGCGCGGTTCCGCACGCGCTCGCCGTCCTCGAGGAGTTCGCGAAGGCCTTTCCCGGCAAGCGCATCCTGATCGGCGAGATCGGCTGGCCGAGCGCCGGGCGCACGCGCGAGGGCGCCGTGCCGGGCCGCGTGAACCAGGCGCGGTTCCTGCGCGAGTTCGCGGTGGCGGCCGCGGAGCGCCGCCTCGACTACAACGTCATCGAGGCCTTCGACCAGCCCTGGAAGCGTCAGCTCGAGGGCGCGACCGGCGGCTACTGGGGGCTGCTCGACGTGCAGGGGCGGGAGAAGTTCCCCTTCCGCGGGCCGCTCGCGGAGGATCCCGATTGGGCGCGAGGGCCGATCGCGGGCGCGGGCGGCGCCATCGCATTCCTCCTGGTCGCATGGCTGGCCGGGCCGCGGCCGAGGCTCGCCGGGGCCGCGCTGCTCGCGCTCGCGGGCTTCGCGGCGGGCGCGACGCTCGCGGCGCAGTGGGCCTACATGCTCCGTGCCAGCCGCGACCTCCTCGAGTGGACGGCCAACGGGGGCATGACCGCCGTCGCGGCGCTCGCGGGGCTGCTCCCGGCGCTCGTCCTCGCGCGCTGGGTCGACGGCCACGGGGATCCGCCTGCGCCCACCCCGGTTTCGGAGCTGCGCGCGCCGCACCGCGCGGGGGGCCCGGGCCGCGTCGTTCCCAAGTGGCTCGGCGCACTGCGCTTCGCGACGCTCTTCGGCGCCGCGCTCGTGAACGTGCTCCTCGTCTTCGACGCCCGCTACCGCGACTTCCCCCTCCCCGCCTACGCGATTCCCGCCGCTGCCTTCGCGCTGCTCGCGTTCGCCTCCGGCCGGGCCGGCCGCGCGGGGATCGAGGAGCGGGTGCTCGCGGCCATGATTGCGGCGCTCGCCCCGGCGATCGCCCTCAAGGAGACGCTCGCCAACCACGACGCGCTGGCGTGGTGCGCGGTCTCCTGGGCGCTGGCGCTACCCGTGCTCGCGCCCGAGCTCCTGCGGCGCCGCGGCCGCGAGCCGCGCGAGGCGTAGCGCCGCGAGGACGAGGCCCACCGCCCCCAGCTCGTAGTTGTAGAGCACCAGCGCGGCGAAGCCGAGGGCTGCCGCGAGCGCCGGCACCCACGCCCGCCGGGTGGCGAAGGAGAGGAGCCCGGCCGCGAGGCTCGCGAATCCCAGGGCGCCGTGGGAGAAGGTCGCGACGAGCGCGCCCCGGAACGGGCACCACCAGGGCCCGCCCGCCCGGCAGGCGAACCCGAGCGCCTCGGGCTCGACGACCCACCGCCGCAGGGCGAAGGCGAGGCCGAGGACGACGAGCGGAGCGACGACCGCCCCCCACCCGACCCCCCCGGCCCGGCGCGCGTCACCGCCGCCCGACATTCCCGGGGCTCCCAGACCGGTTTTTTGCCGCCCGCTTGCGCGCGCTCATTGAAAAATCCCGACGAGTCCTTATCCTTCCGCGGCTTGCCTGAAAGGGTCGTCACGCCCGCCCCGAGGGCCTGCCGCCGCGCCGGGATTCCGGCGCCGTTTGCAGCCGTTTAAGTTTCCCATAAGGGCGGGCCGGCAGCCTCGGCGGGTCAACGCGGCTCGGTCTCGCGCGTTTCTCGCCGGGGCAGCCGCCCCGCCGGAAAATCTCCCCATCTATTTCGCTGATGCCCCGCACCCGCCTGCACCTCCTCAAGACCGCGCGCAACGCGTGGTTCACCGGTGCCGCCCTCACGCTCGCGCTCTTCGTCGCGGCGTTCCACTACCTCGGCTGGGCCTGGACGCACCGGCCGATCGACCTGCCGGAGTGGGAGGGCAAGGTGCGCGGCTTCGCGTACAGCGGCTTCCGCATCGGGCAGGACCCGACCAAGGGCGTCTTCCCAACGCGGGAGGAGCTCGCGGCGGACATGGCGCAGCTCGCCGGCCTCAGCAACCGGATACGGACCTACACGTCGATCGAGAACGGCGAAGTGCCGGCGCTCGCGCGCGAGCACAACCTGCGGGTCACCGCGGGCGCCTGGCTCGACAAGCGCGAGGACAACAACCTGCGGGAGCTGACCGCGCTCGCGCGGTCGGTGCGCGAGAACCGCAACATCGACCGGGCGATGATCGGCAACGAGACGCTGCTGCGCGGCGACCTCTCGGTCGAGCAGCTGATCGGCTACCTGAAGCACGCGAAGAAGGCGATGAAGGTGCCGGTCTCGACCGCGGAGCCCTGGCACATCTGGCTGAAGCACCCCGAGCTCGTCAAGCACGTCGACTTCATCACCGTGCACCTGCTGCCGTTCTGGGAAGGCGTGCCGGTGGACAAGGCGGTGGACCACGTGCTGATGCGCTACCAGGAGCTGCGCGAGGCCTACCCGACCAAGAAGATCGTGATCGGCGAGGTCGGCTGGCCGAGCCGCGGCGACCGCTTCGAGGGCGCCGAGGCCTCGCCCGCCGCGCAGGCGACCTTCGTCCGCGAGTTCCTCGACCGCACGCGCGACATGAAGCTCGACTACTACTTCATGGAGGCGTACGACCAGCCCTGGAAGGATATCGGCGAAGGCCGCACCGGCGCTTACTGGGGCCTCTATCGGGCCGACCGCACGCCGAAGTTCCCGCTCGACGAGCCGGTGGTCACCGACCCGACCTGGCCGAAGAAGGCGCTCGCCGCGACGCTGCTCGCCGCGCCCTTCATCTTCTGGTTCGCGGTGCGCTTTCGCCGCTTCAAGCCGACGGGCAAGCTCTTCTTCGCCGCCCTGATCCAGGCCTCGGCGGCGCTCATCGTCTGGCTCGTCACGCTGCCCTTCGAGTTCTACCTCTCGCCGGTCGACTGGCTGGCCCTCGCCCTGCTGCTGCCGGCGCTCGTCGCGATGACGGGGATCCTCCTGGTGAACGGCTTCGAGTTCACCGAGGTCGCCTGGCGCCGGCGCTGGCAGCGCGAGTTCAGGCCGGCCGCGCCGCTGCCCGCCGAACGGGAGCCGTTCGTGTCGATCCACCTCCCCTGCTACAACGAGCCACCGGAGATGGTGAAGCTCACGCTCGCGAGCCTCGCGCGCCTGGACTACGCGAACTTCGAGGTGATCGTCGTCGACAACAACACGAAGGACGAGGCGGTCTGGAAGCCCGTGGCGGAATACGTCGCGACGCTCGGACCGAGGTTCCGCTTCTTCCACCTCCCGCAGTGGCCGGGCTTCAAGGCGGGCGCACTCAACTTCGCGCTCACCGTCACCGACCCGCGCGCCGAGGTGATCGGCGTCGTCGACGCAGACTACGAGGTCGACCGCGACTGGCTCGCGCGGCTCGCCCCGCACTTCGTCGCGAGCGCGAAAGTGGCGGTGGTGCAGTCGCCCCAGGCGCACCGCGAGTACGAGCACCATTTCTTCCGCAGGATGGCGAACTGGGAGTTCGACGGCTTCTTCCGCATCGGCATGCACCACAGGAACGAGCGCAACGCCATCATCCAGCACGGCACGATGACGCTGGTGCGGCGCGCGGCGCTCGAAGGCACCGGCGGCTGGGCCGAGTGGTGCATCTGCGAGGACGCCGAGCTCGGCCTGCGGCTGATGCACGCCGGCTACGAGACGCGCTACGTCGACCACGTGTTCGGCCGCGGGCTCACGCCGGCCGACTTCAAGGCCTTCAAGTCGCAGCGCTTCCGGTGGGCGTTCGGCGCGATGCAGATCCTCAAGGGTCGCTGGGACTGGCTCGTGGGGCGAAGCCCGCTGTCGTCCGGGCAGCGCTTCCACTTCCTCACCGGCTGGGCCTCTTGGTTCTCCGACGCGCTGCACCTCGTCTTCACGCTCGCGTCGCTCGCCTGGACGATCGGCATCCTCGCCGCGCCGGGCGTCTTCAGCCTGCCGCTCGACCTCTTCATGGTCCCGGTGCTCGGGTTCTTCGTGGCGAAGGCGGCTTTCGGCCCGGCGCTCTATCGCCTGCGCGTGCCGTGCGGCTGGGCCGACGTGTTCGGCGCCTCGCTCGCCTCGATGGGGCTCTCGCACGCGATCGCACGCGGCGTCTTCCAGGGCCTGTTCGAGAAAAAGGGCGTCTTCGTACGCACGACGCGCACGCGCGCCCCGGGCACCCGCCTCGCCGCGGCGTTCGCCGTCATCCGCGAGGAATCGCTGATGCTGCTCGCGCTGGTCCTGGCGGCGTCCGGCGTCGCCCTGCGGCTCGGCACCGACCACCGCGAGGCGCTCCTCTGGGCGACGCTGCTCGCAGTGCAGTCGCTGCCCTACCTCGCGACTGTCGCCTCCATGCTCATCTCGGAGCTCGGCGGACGCGCGCCGGCGAGAGCGCGCGAGGGCGCGGCCGCGCGGCCGCACGCCGTGCCGGGCGAGACCCCGCCCCTGCCCCTCGGGCTCGCGCCGTCACCTGCCGCGCCGGTCCGCTGAGCCAGGCCGCGCCGCGCGGCGCTTCGCCGGGCAGCGTGGCCGCGGCCGCCAACTTTCCGTAAGATTCCGGCCGCGTCCGCCCGACGACGGGTGGGACTGCGACCGGAGCCGGCGCGAGGCGCGGCCCGGTCCGACACGCCGCAGCGGGGGAGGCGCGACCGAGCCCCGCTGCGCGACGACCGACGGGGACCGCCGTGCCGCCACAGCCACGCAAGCGCCGCAAAGCGCTCCCGATCTGGGAGCGCGGCTTCCTCTCGCACGGCTACTGGCTCGGCAAGGAGAAAGTCGGCGCCGTGCTGCTCGACCGGGACGCGCCGCCGGAGTCCAAGTACCGCTGGCAGGCGGGAACCCACGCCGGCGCCGCGGCGACGCTCGCGGAGGCGAAGCGCGCGGTCGAGGCGGCCGTCCTCCTCGGCGCGAGCCAGCTGCCGCTCTTCGGCGCGGACGGCGCGCCCCCGGGTCGCTGAAGGAGAGCACGCGCCGCCGTGCAACTGGCCGACCTCATCGATCCCCGGACGATGATCCTCACGGGCGCGTTCGCGTCGCTCGCCCTGGGGCTTGCGCTGGCCGTCCTCGCGCGGACTTTCTCCGGACACGTCGCGGGCGTCGGCAGCTGGGCGCTCGCGTGCGTCCTGGGCGGCGTCGGATCGATCCTCATCGGGCTGCGCACGATCGTTCCCGACTTCGCTTCCTTCGTGCTTGGCGTCGGCGGCGTCCTCCTCGCGCACGCGCTCCAGTACGACGGGGTGCGGCGGTTCGTCGGGCTCCCGCCGCGCGAAGCGCTCGTGCTCGGCATCGGGCTCGCCGGCGTGGCGGCGCTCGCCGTGGCCTGGGCCGTCGGCGACACGTTCTACGTCCGCATCGCCGCCTTCACGGTTCTCGGCGGAGCGTTCCTCGCCCTCGCCGCCTGGACGCTGCTCGCGCCCGCGCGCGCGGAGCGGCTGCCGTTCGCCCCCCTCACCGGCTGGGCGCTCGCGCTGTGCGCGGTCGTCGCGCTCGGGCGCGGCGCCGGCATGCTGGCGGCGGGGCCCGCGCCGGCCGGCGGCCTCTCGTCGAGCCCGCTCGCGCTTGCGTTCGTCGCGGTGTACGTGCCCGCGACGATCGTCGCGACGGTGGGTTTCACGCTGATGGTGCAGGACCGCCTGCGGGCGGAGATGGCGCGGCTCGCGACGCTCGACCCGCTGACGGGCGTTTTCAACCGGCGCGCCTTCATCGACCTCGCCGAGCGCGAACTCGCGCGCGGCGAGCGCGAAGGCGCGCCCGCGAGCGTGCTGATGCTCGACGTCGACCATTTCAAGTCGATCAACGACCGCTTCGGGCACGCGGCCGGCGATGCCGTGCTGCGCGGCTTCGCGCAGGCCACGCGCGACTGCCTGCGGCGCGCCGACATCCTAGCGCGCTACGGCGGCGAGGAGTTCTGCGTGCTGCTGCCGGGGACGGCGCTCGAGGAGGCGCTCGCGGTCGCCGAGCGCATCCGGCGCGCGGTGGCGGACGCGCCGGTCGAGCACGGCGGGCAGCGCGTGGCGTATTCGATCAGCGCGGGCCTCGCCGACACGCCGACCTGCGGCCGCGACCTCGACCGGCTGCTCACCTTCGCCGACCGCGCTCTCTACGCCGCGAAGGACGCGGGCCGCGACCGCGTCTGCACGCCGCGCGAGGCGCGCTCGCCCCTCGCGGAGGCGCTCGCGCCGCGGCCCACCGGCGCGTGAGCCGCCGCGGGCGCCGTCAGCGCGTCGGTCCCCAGAGGACGTCCGCCTCGCCGGCGGCCGCTTCCTCGAGGAGCTTCACGAGCGGGAACGCGCGCGTCGCGATGCCCACGGCCGGGCCTTCGCGGCGCTCCTTCTCCTCATCCACGGGCTCGCCCTTCGCGCGCTCCTTCTCCGCCGCCACTGCGGCCTTCAGGCGCGCGAGCGCCGCGGGCACGTCGGCGGCGAGGATCGCCCCGGGCGACTCGCCCGACTGACCCATCATCTTGAGCAGCGTCTTCGCGACGTCGGCGAACATCGTGATGCTGCCGCTCGCCTTGGATTTGAACGTGATCAGCATGGGGATGGTCGAGGATTCGGGATTCGGGATTCAGGGGCCAGACCCGGGAAGGTGAGTGCCTTCCCCTGGCAGGGACAGGGGTCGGACGGGGTGCGGAGCGTTCCGTCCTCTGTCTTCTGTCCTCTGTCCTCTGACCTCTGACCGCCGTCGCGTCAGCCCTTGCGCTTCCCGGCGAAGCGCTTCCGGAACTTCGCGACCTTGGGGCTCACGACGAACATGCAGTAGGGCTGATAGGGGTTCCGCGCGAAGTATTCCTGATGATAGTCCTCGGCGGGCCAGAAAGTCTCCGCCGGCGCGACCTCGGTGACGATCGGCCGGTCGAACGCGCGCTCGTCCGCGAGCGCCGCGATGACCTCGCGCGCGACCCGCTCCTGCTCGGGCGAGTGGCAGAAGATCGCCGACCGGTACTGCGTGCCGACGTCGTTGCCCTGGCGGTTGAGCGTGGTCGGGTCGTGAATCGCGAAGAAGACCTCGAGGAGGTCGCGGAACGACACGACGGCCGGGTCGAAGACGACCTGCACCACTTCGGCGTGCCCGGTGTCGCCGGCGCACACCTGTTCGTAGCTCGGGTCGGGGACGCGCCCGCCCATGTAGCCCGACACGACGCTCTCGACGCCGGCGAGCTCGTCGTAGACGGCCTCGAGGCACCAGAAGCAGCCGCCGGCGAGCGTGGCGACCTCCCGGCCTGAGGGAACGGCAGGCTGCGCGCGGGTCATGGCGATCCTTCCTCCTTCGCGCGAGAGTCTACGCGCGGCCGTGGCGGCGCGCGGGCGCGCCCGGCGCCGGACCGGCCGTGACGGATTTCACATCGGGCCCCCTAGATCTTGTGCCCGGTTTTTGCCCGACCACAAGATCTAGGTGCCTGATCCGCCTCGAAAACCCCGCGCCGGCGCGGCGCGGCACTTAAAGTGCCACTTGAAAAAAGGGTTTTCAACGAATTGATCTGGCTCACGTCATGATCTACGCTGACGGGCAAGATTCGCATGGGAGTTGGAGGGGCATGCCGGACGCCGGTATGCTTGTCGGTTCCGCCGGAACTCACGCACAAAGACAAAACGCCCACATGCAACACGCCGAATCGCCCGTCGAGATCAAAGGCCAGGATTACGTCGACACGCTCCCCGAGCAGGAGATTTCCGCCGAGGTGCTCGTCGAGAAGTACGCCAAAGGGCAGGAGCGCACCGTCAGCGAGGTGCGCGCGCGCGTCGCGCGCGCGCTCGCCGCGGTCGAGCCCGAGGACAAGCGCGCGCACTGGGAACGCCGCTTCCTCGAAGCGCAGGAGCAGGGCTTCGTCCCCGCCGGGCGCATCAACTCCGCCGCGGGCACCACGCTCGCCGCGACGCTCATCAACTGCTTCGTGCAGCCGGTGGGCGACTCGATCACCGAGGTCGTGGACGGACGGCCCGGCATCTACACCGCGCTCGCCGAGGCCGCCGAGACGATGCGGCGCGGCGGCGGCGTCGGCTACGACTTCTCCTCCATCCGCCCGGTCGGCGCGCTGGTGCGCGGCACGCAGTCGCGCGCGAGCGGCCCGGTGTCGTACATGCGCGTGTTCGACCGCTCGTGCGAGACGGTCGAGTCCGCCGGCTCGCGCCGCGGCGCGCAGATGGGCGTGCTGCGCTGCGACCACCCCGACATCGAGCAGTTCATCCACGCGAAGGACGAAGGCGACCTCACCAACTTCAACATCTCGGTGGGCGTCACCGACGCGTTCATGCAGGCGGTGGAGCGCGACGGCGACGTCGAGCTCGTGCACAAGGCCGAGCCCTCGGCGGACGCGAAGGCGGCCGGCGCCTACCAGCGCGAGGACGGCCTGTGGGTGTACCGCAAGCTGCGCGCCCGCGACCTGTGGGACCAGATCATGCGCTCGACCTACGACCACGCCGAGCCCGGGATCCTGTTCCTCGACCGCATCAACCGCGACAACAACCTCTACTACTGCGAAACGATCGAGGCGACGAACCCCTGCGCGGAACAGCCGCTGCCGCCGTACGGCTGCTGCTGCCTCGGCTCGGTGAACCTCACGAAGTTCGTGCGCCATCCGTTCACCGAGCGCGCCGAGTTCGACTTCGCCGCGTTCGGCCGCGTAGTCGAGGTCTCGGTGCGGATGCTCGACGACGTGCTGGAGGCGACCAACTGGCCGCTGCCGCAGCAGCTCGAGGAGGCGCGCGCGAAGCGCCGCGTCGGCCTCGGGTTCACCGGCCTCGGCGACGCGCTCATCATGCTGCGCCTCGCCTACGACTCGCCCGAGGCGCGCGCCGCGGCCGCGAAGATCTCGGAGTACATGCGCGACCGCGCCTACCTCGCCTCCGTCGAGCTCGCCAAGGAGCGTGGCGCCTTCCCGCTCTTCAACGCCGACCTCTACCTCTCCGGCGGCAACTTCGCCTCGCGCCTGCCGCAGGAGATCAAGCAGAAGATCAGGCAGCACGGCATCCGCAACTCGCATCTGCTCTCCATCGCGCCGACCGGCACGATCTCGCTCGCGTTCGCCGACAACGCCTCGAACGGCATCGAGCCGCCGTTCTCGTGGACCTACACGCGCCGCAAGCGCATGGCCGACGGCACCTGGAAGGAGTACTCGGTCGAGGACTACGCGTGGCGGCTCTACCGCCACCTCGGCGGCGACGTCGCGAAGCTGCCGGAGTACTTCGTGACCGCCCTGGAGATCAGCGCGCAGGCGCACGAGGAGATGGTCGCCGCGGTGGCGCCCTACATCGACACCTCGATCTCCAAGACGGTGAACGTCCCCGAGGACTATCCCTACGCCGACTTCGAGGACCTGTACCTCAAGGCGTGGAAGTCGGGCCTGAAGGGGCTCGCCACCTACCGCCCGAACAAGGTGCTGGGCGCCGTGCTCTCGGTCGAGCCCGCGGCGGAGAAGAAGCAGCCGCACGACGTCGAGATCGCGGACGCGAACAAGCGGCTCTCGATCAAGTCGCTGCCGGCCCCGGTGCTCGCCTCGCTGCGCTGGCCCGGCCGGCCCTCGCTCCCCGGCGGCAACCTCGCGTGGACGTACATGATCAGCTGGCCGCACGGCGAGTTCGCGCTCTTCGTCGGCCACACCGAGCACGAGGGCAAGGCGTTCCCGTTCGAGGTCTGGGTGAACGGCGCGGAGCAGCCGCGCGGCCTCGGCGCCGTCGCCAAGACGCTGTCGATGGACATGCGCGCGAACGACCGCGCCTGGCTCAAGCTCAAGCTCGACGTGCTGGCGAAGACGGTCGGCGAGGAGTCCTTCGACATGCCCTTCCCGCCGAACGGCGAGAAGAAGCGCTTCCCGAGCGTCGTGTCGGCGGTCGCGCAGGTGGTGCGCTGGCGCTGCGAGCAGCTCGGCGCGCTCGACGAGAAGGCGCCGGACCTCCTCTCGCCGGAGGGGCGTCCGCACCCGGTGCTCGACGCGATGTTCAGCCGCGAAGAGCCCAAGACCGGCACCGACGGCACGCTCTCGTGGACCATCGACATCCAGAACCCGGCCACGGGCGAGGACTTCGTCCTCGGCCTGAAGGAGATCACGCTGCCCGACGGCGTCACGCGGCCGTACTCGATGTGGCTCTCGGGCAACTACCCGAGGGCGCTGGACGGCCTCTCGCGCATTCTGTCCCTCGACATGCGCGTGCTCGACCCGGCGTGGATCGGCATGAAGCTCAGGAAGCTCCTCACCTACCCCGAGCCGCTCGGCGACTTCATGGCGTTCGTCCCGGGCGAGCGGCGCCAGCAGACCTGGCCGTCCACGGTCGCCTACATCGCGCGGCTCATCATCCACCGCTACGCCATGCTCGGCGTGCTCGACGAGCACGGCTACCCGACGCGCGAGATGGGCATCCTCGAAGCGCCGCGCGAAGAGAGCGGCCCCAAGCTGATGCAGGGCGGGCTCTGCAACGAGTGCGGCAACTTCACCGTCATCAAGAAGGACGGCTGCGACTTCTGCACGGCGTGCGGCGCCGTGGGCACCTGCGGCTGAGCCCTCCGGCCGGAGGGCCGGCAACCGGCCCGCGAATCGCGGGCCTTCTTCTTCCCGCGGCCGCGTCCGGCCGGCACGCTTCAGTCGAGTCCGAGGAGCTCGACCTCGAAGACGAGCGTCGCGTCGGGCGGGATCACGCCGCCGGCGCCGCGCGCGCCGTAGCCGAGCGCCGGCGGGATCGTGAGCTTGCGCACGCCGCCGACGCGCATGCCGGCGACGCCTTCGTCCCAGCCCCTGATGACGTGCCCGCGCCCGAGCGGGAAGACGAAAGGGTCGTCCCGATCCCGGCTCGAATCGAACTTGCGCCCGTCGGTGAGCCAGCCGGTGTAGTGCACGGTGACCCGCTGGCCGGCGGCCGCGGGCGCGCCCGCACCCTCCTTGAGGTCGTCGATCACGAGTCCGCTCGCAGTGGTCGTGGCAGCCATGATGGCGCTCCGTTTCGGAAAGGGTTCACCCCGAGGCCACGAAGACACGAAGCAGGGCGTCCCGGCGCGATCGCTCCGGTCCCTTCGGGCAGGAGGCCGACGCCGCAACGTCGTGCTCTCGGGCCTTCGTGGCCGAAACCCGGGATTGCATGAGGGCCGAGGATGAGCTGCGAGTCTAGCAGGACCCGCGGGCCGGCCCCGCGGACGTCGGGGCGCCGCCTCTGCTAAGGTAAGCGTCCGACCGCCCGAGGGAGACCGCCATGACCGTCTGTCCGATCGCCATCGCCGTCGGCTGCAAGAAGTGCCCGGCCTACGGCGTCTGCCCGCTCAAGACCGTGCTCGGCGACGAGCCGCCGAAGTCGGCCGACGCGGGTCCGGCCACGAAGTCCGGCAAGGAGAAGCCCGGCGCGAGGAAGGCGAAGTAGCGAAGGCTTCATGGGCCGCTTCCGCCGGCGCGCGGGCGTCCTCGCCGCGGCGCTCGTCCTCGCCGCGGGCGCGGCGGAGGCCGTGCTCTACAGGTGGGTGGACGAGAAGGGCCATGTCCACTACGGCGAGAACCCGCCGCCGGGCGTGCGGGCGCAGGAATTCCCGCCGGCCGAGCCCGCGCCGGCCGCAGCGCCGGCGAAGACGCTCGAGGACGAGGAGCGCGAGTTCCAGAAACGCCGTCTCGAGCGGCTCGAGCGGGAGAAGGCCGCCTCCCCGCCGCCCGCCCCGGCGCCCGCGCCAAAGGGCCCGCCGCAACCCGCGTTCATCGCGTCGAAATATCTCGTCACGACGCGCGCCGCGGTCGACTACGAGATGCGCGGCCCGGTGCTCGCCGGCACGGTGCGCATCGGCGTGCGCGCGCGGCGCGAGAACCCGCGCGAGGTCTGGCTCGTCGCGCTGTTCGAGCTGCCGCCGACCGGCACGCGCGACACGGGCCTCGTCGACGTACCCGACCCGGACACGATGGAAGTCGGCACGGAGCGCCCGGTGCGCCTCGCGCCGGGCGACGAGCTCACGCTCGCGTCACCGGTGGCCGAGCACTTCCGCTGCCGCAACTATTACGTGACCGTCCAGGTCTTCTCGGACTCGACCGGGCGCGAGCTCGTCGGCGAGCACCGCCAGGCGATCCAGGCGCGGCTCGACGGACGCCGCATCCGCTCCGCCGAAGCGCTGCGCGACGCGCTGCGCTCGACCGGCCCCTGCGCCCCCTGAGCCGGCCGGGATCGCGCGACGCCGGGCGAGCGTCCCGACCGGACCGGGTCCGGCGCGCCCTGCCCCCTGCCGGCGACGGTTTCTGATCTGGCGCAAGAACGCCTCTCGCGGCCGGGAGGATCCTCATTGTTTTATGTCCTCACCAGACCGGGAAGGCGTATGAGACCCAAGCGAGCGCGAGCCGAAAAGACCCGCACCCCCTCCGCCCGTATCGCTGCACGACCCCGCACCGCCGGGACCCGGCCGCGGCGCGTGAAGTCGGGCGACGTCGGCCCGACCTCGAGCCCCGCCGCGGTCGAGAGCTACGCCGTCGCGGAGGCCTCCGCCGGGGCCACCGAAGCGCAGGTGAACGCGCTCCAGGACATCCTGCGCGGGCGCGAGCCGGCGGACGCCGTCGCGCTCATGAAGAAGCTCCTCAAGGAGCAGCGGGCGCGCGCCGAGGCCGCGGCCGTGGCCGCCGACGACGAGCTCGCCGACGACTGGCGCAGCGGCGGCTACCCTTACAAGAACCTGCTCTCGCGCAAGAGCTACGAGAAGCAGAAGTACCGCCTGCAGGTGGAGCTGCTCAAGCTGCAGGCCTGGGTGAAGGAGACGGGCGCCCGGGTCGTGGTGCTCTTCGAGGGCCGCGACGCGGCCGGCAAGGGCGGCACGATCAAGCGCTTCATGGAGAACCTCAACCCGCGGGGGGCGCGCGTCGTCGCGCTGGAGAAGCCGACCGAGGCCGAGCGCGGCCAGTGGTACTTCCAGCGTTACGTGAACAACCTGCCGACCGCGGGCGAGATCGTGCTCTTCGACCGCTCCTGGTACAACCGCGCCGGCGTCGAGCGCGTGATGGGCTTCTGCACCCAGCAGGAATACCTCGAGTTCATGCGCCAGTGCCCGGAGTTCGAGCGCATGCTCGTGAAGAGCGGCATCCACCTCGTCAAGTTCTGGTTCTCGGTGAGCCGCGAGGAGCAGCGGCGCCGTTTCAAGGAGCGCGAGGTGCACCCGCTGAAGCAGTGGAAGCTCTCGCCGATCGACATGGCCTCGCTCGACAAGTGGGACGAGTACACCAAGGCGAAGGAGGCGATGTTCTTCTACACCGACACCGCGGACGCGCCGTGGACCGTGATCAAGTCCGACTGCAAGAAGCGGGCGCGGCTGAACGCGATGCGCTACCTCCTGCATTCGCTCCCTTACGCGCGGAAGGACCTCGACCGCGTCGGCCCGCTCGATCCGCTCATCGTCGGTCGCGCCAACGTCGTGTACGAGCGCGGCGAGAAGGTGAACCAGCCGATCCTGTAGCGGGGCGCGGCGGGCGCGCGACCCGCCCGCCGCGCGGCCGCCGGTTCCGCGCCGCGCGGACCATGACAATTCGATGAAGAATTCGTGAAACGCGGCCCCCGCCGGCGCGCAGCGGTTCTCAACGACGCGGGCGCACGTTAGATTGGGCGGGCGCCCGTCGCGGGTGCCTCCCCATCCACAAGATTCGCGCCGTGAAGAACCGGAGCGCGAGCCGCAGCAAGCCGGCCCCGGGCTCGAGCAGGAAAACCATCCGTCGCCGGTCGGGCGAGCGCGCTCGCCCGGAGGCGCGTCGTGGCCTGCGCGCGCAGCTCGCCTCGCGGCCCGCGGCGCCGATCCCCGTCCTGGAAGTGCTCCACGACGCCGTGCCGGGGCGAATCCGGTTCCGGTGCGAAGCGATTCGCGGCGATCCCGGCCGCGCGCAAGCGGTGGAGGCAGCGGTTCGTGCACTCGCGGGCGTCGCCGCCGCGTCCGCGAGCTCCGTGACCGGCTCGGTGCTCGTTCGTTACGCGCCGCCCACGGACCCGGCGGCGTTGGTTCGCGCGATCGGAAGCGCCCTGGGCGCCCGCCGCCCGGCGGCGCGCGCACGCGCCGCTGCCGTGTCACCGGTCGCTGCCACCGCGCGCGCTCTCGCCGCGTCGCCCGGATCCGCCCGCGCGAAACGGGTTCCGGCGCAGTTCGCGGGCGCCGCGGCACGCGCCGACGCGCCGCCCTGGCACGGCCTGACGATCGCGGAAGCGATCCGGCGGCTCGACGCGCGGCCGCAGGAGGGCCTCGCGCCCGCCGAGGCCGCCGCGCGCCTCGCGAAGCACGGGCCGAACGAGCTGCCCCGGACCGAGCCTCGCTCGGCGCTCGCGATCTTCGGTGAGCAGCTCACGACGCTGCCGATCGCGCTCCTCGACGCCTCGGCGGTCGTGTCGCTCGTCACCGGCGGCATCGCCGACGCGGTCGCCATCGCCGGCGTCGTGCTCCTGAACGCGGGCATCGCCACCGCGACCGAGCGGCAGGCCGAGCGCACGATCCTCGGCCTCTCGGATTACGCGCCGCGCCCGGTCAAGGTGCTGCGCGGCGGCCGGCGGCAGGAGATCCCGCCCGCGGCGCTCGTTCCCGGAGACCTCATCGAGCTCGAGCCCGGAACGCTGGTACCGGCGGACGCACGCCTGGTCGCGGCCGACGACCTCACGGTCAACGAGTCGGCGCTCACCGGCGAGGCCCTCCCGGTGCACAAGGACGCCGCGCGCGTGCTGCGCGCCGACACCGCCCTCGCCGATCGGGTGAACCTCGTCTTCCGGGGCACGGCTGTGACCGGCGGGCGCGGCCTCGCGGTAGTCACCGCCACCGGCGCTAGGACGGAGATCGGGCACATCCAGGGGCTGCTCGGGAGCGTGAAGCCACCCGAGACGCCGATCCAGCGCCAGCTCGGCGAGGTGGGGCGCGAGCTGGTCATCGTGAACGGCCTCATCTGCGCCGGTGTCCTCGCGCTCGGCCTGCTGCGCGGCCAGGGGCTCGTGCCGATGCTGCGCAGCGCGATCGCCCTGGCGGTCGCGGCGATCCCCGAAGGCCTGCCCGCCGTGGCGACCACCACGCTCGCGCTCGGCGTGCAGGACATGCGCAAGCGCCATGTGCTCGTCCGCAAGCTGGAAGCCGTCGAGACCCTCGGCGCGGTGCAGGTGGTCGGGCTCGACAAGACCGGCACGCTCACCGAGAACCGCATGGCGGCCGTGGCGGCGCACGTCGACGGCGAGCTCTTCACGCTCGACGGGGCGCGGATGACTCGCGACGGCCAACCCGCGGCCGCGGGCGCGCGCGCCGTGGCGGCGCGCATGTTCGAGGCCGCGGCGCTCTGCAGCGACGCCGCGCTCAACCCCGCGCGCAACGGCATCGCCGTCGAGGGCACGCCGACCGAGACTGCGCTGGTGCAGGCCGCGCTCGACCTCGGCGTGGACGTGGCCGCGGCGCGCCGCTCGCGCCCGGTCGTCGCGACCGTCCCGCGCACGCTCGGGCGCAAGCGCATGAGCACGCTCCACGCCGCGGGCGACCGCCGCGAGCTCCACGTGAAAGGCGACCCGGTCGAGGTGCTGGAGCGTTGCACCCGCGTCCTCACGCGCGAGGGGGTGCAGCCCTTGGGCGCCGCGGCGCGCGCGGAGATCCTGAAGGCGAACCAGCGGATGGCCGGCAGGGCGCTGCGCGTGCTCGGCATGGCCGCTCGCGAGCGGGGCGGCGACCCGAAGGACGAGCAGGACCTCGTCTGGCTCGGCCTGGCCGGGCTCGCGAACCCGATCCGCAAGGGCACGCGCGAGGCCATCAGGACGCTCCACGGCGCCGGCATCCGCACGGTGATGATCACCGGCGACCAGAGCCCGACGGCCTTCGCCATCGCGCGCGAGCTCGATCTCGGCGACGGCGGCGAGATCCGCGTGCTGGAGGCCGGCCAGATCAAGGGCGTCGACCCGAAGGTGCTCGCGGCGATCGCGGCGAACCCGCACGTGTTCGCGCGCGTGAGCCCCGTCGACAAGCTCGAGATCGTGCGCGCCCTGCAGGCCGACGGGCACATCGTGGCGATGACGGGCGACGGCATCAACGACGGTCCGGCGCTCAAGGCCGCCGATGTCGGCGTGGCGATGGGCGCGGGCGGCACCGACGTCGCGCGCGAGGTCGCCGACATCGTGCTCGCGACCGACGACCTCGACGGCGTGATCGAGGCGGTGCGCCTCGGGCGCGCGACCTACGCGAACATCCGCAAGGTGCTGCGCTTCCTCGTCAGCACCAACTCGGCCGAGACGATGGTGATGCTGGGCGCGGCGATCGCCGGGTGGCCCGAGCCGCTCAAGCCCATGCAACTCCTCTGGCTCAACCTCGTCACCGACGTGTTGCCGGGCCTCGCGCTCGGGCTCGAGCCGCCGGAGCCCGACGTCCTCGAGGAGCCGCCGCACGACCCGCGCGCGCCGATCCTCGCCGCGCGCGACTTCCGCCGCCTGCTGCTCGAGGGCTCGGTCCTCGGCGGCGCCACGCTCGCGGCGTTCCTCGCCGAGGGCGGCGCCCGCGGCCCGCACCAGGCGACACCGACGCCGTCGCCCTCGCGGGCGAGCACGGTCGCCTTCCACGGTCTGACGCTGTCGCAGCTCGCGCACGCCGTCGTCTGCCGGTCCGAGCACCACGGCATCCTCGAGGAGCTCACGCGCCCGCCCAACCGCAAGCTCTACGCGGCGCTCGCCGCGTGCCTCGCGCTGCAGGCGACCGCCCAGGCCGCGCCGTTCACGCGGCGCCTGCTCGGCCTCACCCCGCTCACGCCGGCCGACCTCGCCGCGATCCTCGCCGTGGGCATCGGCTCGGCCGTCGCGAACGAGGCCGTCGGCGCGATCATCCGGCGAATCGAGCGGCGCAGCCATCCGCCCGCAGGGGGGCAACCATGACGACCAGGGAAGCGATCTTCACCTCCGAATCGGTCACGCCCGGCCACCCCGACAAGCTCTGCGACCAGATCAGCGACGCCGCGGTGGACGCGTTCCTCGCGCAGGACGAGGAGGCGCGCATCGTCGTCGAGTGCGCGATCGCGACCGGCGTGCTCTTCATCGCCGCGCGCTTCGCCGCCGAAGCGCAGGTGGACGTGCCGACGCTCGCCCGCGGCGTGATCGCCGAGGTCGGCTACACCGGCGACAGCTTCGACGCGCGCAGCTGCTCGATCCTCACGAGCCTCACGCCGTTCGACGCCCCGGCACGCCGCGCCCGCCGCGACGGCTCGGAGCCGGCGCAGGAGCAGGTGAACGCCTTCGGCTTCGCCTGCCGCGAGACGCCGGCGCTGATGCCGCTGCCGATCTGGCTCGCGCACCGGCTCGCGCGCGAGCTCGACGCCGCGCGCGGCCGCGGCCTCGACTGGCTCGGCCCGGACGGCAAGACCCAGGTCGCGGTGCGCTATCGGGACGGCAAGCCCGCCGGAATCAACAGCGTCACCATCACCGCGGCGACCGCCGACCGGCCGCTGAAGAAGTCGATGGTCGAGGAGGCGATGCGCGAGCTCGTGGTGCGGCGCGCGTTCCGCGACGAGCCGCTGAAGCCCGACGCCGGCTGCGCCATCCACGTGAACCCGGGCGGCCCGTACCTGGTCGGCGGCCCGGCGAAGCACTCCGGGCTCACCGGGCGGAAGAACGGCATCGACACCTACGGCGAGTACGCGCGCCAGAGCGGCGCCGCCCTCTCCGGCAAGGACCCGTCGCGCATCGACCGCATCGGCGCGTACGCGGCCCGTCACGCGGCGAAGAACATCGTCGCCGCGGGGCTCGCCGAGCGCTGCGAGGTGCACCTCGCCTACGCGATCGGCAGCGCGCGCCCGATCAGCCTCTCGGTGGACACCTTCGGCACCGGCGCCGCGCCCGACGACGAGATCGCCGAGCGCGTGCAGCGCGCGGCGGACTTCCGTCCTGCGGCCATCGAGGAGCGCTTCGCGTTGCGCGAACGCGCCGCAGCCGCCGGCGCCGCGGGGTTCTTCAGGCCGCTCGCTGTCTACGGGCAGGTGGGGCGCACCGACCTCGCCCTTCCCTGGGAAGAGACGGACCTCGCCGCGGCGCTCGCGAAATAGACCCCGGCGACGCGGCGGGCAGCTACTCCGCCGGCGGCTCGGCGGGTCCCTGCGCGCGCCGCGCGAGCTCCGCCGCGTACCAGAAGAGCGTCAGCGCCGGCGGAAGCACGCGCTTCTCCGCGATCTGCAGCAGCCCGAGCGCGCCGAACGCGAGCCCCACGAGCGCGGGCACCGACGCGGGCACCTCGAGGGCATGCCCGGCGCTCGCCGCTCGCGCCGCCGTCGGCGCCGTCACGAGCTCGAGCATCCCGGCGCGCACCGCCCGGTCCGCGTACTCGTCGAAATGCCCGTCGTGCGTCATCACGACGGTGCCGTTGATCGCGCGGATGCTGACGGTATCCACGCCCTCGAGCTCGCCGAGCCGGGCGGCGATCGCGGTCAGCGCCGCCGCATCGCCGGCGTGCTCGCGGAACCTGAGCCGCGTGCGCCCTTCGATGGCGTGCGCGAGCTCCGCGCGCGGGATGCGCTCAGGCATTCGCAGCGGCCCCGGTGGCAGCGCGCTGCGTCACGCGCCGCGCGCCCTTGCGCGCCGGCGCCTGCTTCGCCTTGCGCGCCGCCGTGCGCCGGCGCGCCGGGGACGGCGCGGCGGCGGCGGGCGTCGCAGCGGCAGCGCGCATCTCGACCTGCGCTTCGGCGTACGCGTCTTCGAGCATCTCGACGAACTCGACTGCCTTCACCTGCGCTTCGCGCGCCAGCATCAATGCGGCCTTGATCGCTTCCTTGAGCGCCGGCCGGTAGTTGCGCGAGATCGTCGGAGCGGCGAGCGCGAGCGCCGCGCCCGCGACCGCGCCCAATGCGAACGGGAGATAAGGGGACGCCATGATTCCCTTCCAGCGTGTCGTTGTGACGCTTCGATTGTAGCGGCGCGCCGCGCGTCCTTCCCTCCCGGAAACGTGGATTCGAGGCGCGCCTCGAAAGCGCGACGATCACGACCGTCATGTTGCCGTAACAAACGCGTGGCGCGTCCGGCGCTCAGCGGCGGCGCAGGTTCACGAGGGCGATGCCGGCGAGGACGGCGGCGGCGGCGAGGCCGAAGAGCGGCGTGAACGGCTCGCCGAGGAGCGCGACGCCGAACAGGACGCCGAAGAGCGGCGAGAGGAACGAAAAGACCGCGAGCCGCGCGGCGAGGTAGCGGGTGAGGAGCCAGAACCACGCGAGGTAGGTCGCGAAGGCCACCACGACGCCCTGGAACGCGAGGCTCGCGATGACGAGCGGCGTCAGCGCGACGACGCCGGGCTCGCCGATCGCGACCGACGCGAAGGGCAGCGTCGCCGCCGACACCGCGAGCTGGTAGAAGAGCGTCTTCGCGGCCGGCGCGCTCGCGAGCCGGGTCGCGCGGATGAGCACCGTCGTCGCCGCCCAAAGCACCGCCGCGACGACGCCCATGGCGTCGCCGAGCCACGTCGCGCCGCGCGCGGCGACGAAGCCCTCGCCGAACGCGATCACGACACCCGCGAAGGACACGAGCACCCCGGCCCACTGGCGCGCGGAGAGCTTCTCCCCCGGGACGAAGATGGCGAGCCCGAGCGCGGTGACGATCGGCGCGAGATAGATGAACACCACCATGCGCGAAGCGGCGGTGTAGTTGAGCCCGAGGTAGATGAAGAAGAACTCCGCCGCGAAGAGCACGCCGGCGGCGACGCCCGCCCCGAGCGTCCGGTCGCGGTCGAAGAGCGGGATGCCGCGCAGCCGCGCCCAGAAGAGCAGCAGCACGGTCGCGACGATCGAGCGGATGCCCGATTGCATCACGGTGGAGACGCCCGGGGCCGCGACCTTGATCGCCACCTGCTGGAAGCCCCACGTGAGCGTGAGGAGCACCATCACGCCGAACGCGTAGGCATCCACGGGCTTGCGGTCGGGAATCGAAGGCACGGAGGGTGGAGCGGCGCGCGCGGGCGGCGCCACTTTACCGTGCCGGCGCGCGACGCGCGCGGCGCGCCCGGGCCGCTACTGCGGCTGCTGCTCCTGCACGGTCGAGCGCGAGGTGATGCGCGGCGCGCGGGCGATGCGGCTCCTCGGGTGCATCAACGCCTCGAGCCGCTCGGCGCGCGCGATCACGCAGGTCATCTCGCCCTGGGCCGGGAAATCCTCGCGGTCCTGCACCAGCGGGCTCTCGCGCGGCGCGCCGCGCTCGCGCAGGTTGCGGTATTCCGCCCGGCCGGAGAGCGCGACCCCGTCGCCGGTCGCGAGGTCGATCGCGAGGAGCGACAGGACGCCGGTCGCGCGGATGTTGCCCGCGCTCTTGAAGACGCCGTCGCCGACGTACTCGGTCCAGGCGAGGCGCGCGCGCGCGGGATCCCACGCGAGGAAGCCCGGCGGCCCGCCGCGGTGCGCGACGTCCGGCATGCCGGCGGGGCTCGCCGAGGCGAGGAAGGCGGTCTCCGCGCGCGCGAGCGTCGCCGCGATCCACGGATCGTCGAGCGCGAGCGCGTGCCGTGCGCGCGGCCCGACGCGCAGCTCGCGTCCGGTCGCGACCGAGGGCGCCATGTACTTTCGGCAGAGGGTGAACGCCTCGGTGGCGACGAGCTCGGCGCGCCCGCCGCGGGATTCGAGCCGCCCGTTGATCCGCGCGCGGCGCGCGAGGCCCAGGTGGATGACGAGCCCGCCGCAGGCCGCGCCCGCCGGCAGGCGGGCTTCGGGCGGGAAGCGCAGGCCCCACGCAGGCTCGGGCAGCGGCTCGACGAAGGGCGGCGCCCCGGAAACGGCGACGAACTCGAGCCCGCCGCCCGGCGCTGCGACCGCGAGCACGACGAGGTCCGCGCCGCGCGCGAACTCGCGCACCGGGCCGACCCAGTCGGCGAGCCTAGCGGCGACGCGGGTGGTCTGCGCCTCCTCCTGCACCGCGATCTGCCCGGCGTGGTAGACGAGCGCGTCCATGGGTGCCTCCCGTCACCCCGCCTGCTGGTGCAGGCAGAGGATGTTGCCTTCGGTGTCGCTGAACCACGCGGCCTTCTCCGACCCGAGCACGCAGACGTGCGCGACCGTCTTCAGCCCGGGAAGGTCGTAGTCGTGGAACGCGACGCCGCGCGACTCGAGTTCCCGGATCTCGCGCACGATGTCGTCGACGAGGAACGACACCGCGGTGTGCTCGGCCTTCGTGCCCTCGGGCTTCGGGAAGAGCGCGAGCTGCGCCCCGTTCGCGTTGAACACGAACTTGCCGTCCTGCTGCAGACCGACCGGCTCGAGCCCGAGCTTGCGCTCGTAGAACTCGCGCGCCCGCCCGAGGTCCTTCACCGGCAGGATCGCCGTCATCGGGGCTCGGGTGAGCATGGCGGGGCCCGCTAACGGGACTGCGCGTAGTCGAGCATGCCCTGGAAGTCGACGACCACCGCGGGCTCGTCGCCGATCACCCAGGCGTCGTGCCCGGACGGCAGCAGCGACACGTCGCCCGGCTTGCAGTCGAACTCGTCGCCGTCGTCCATGCGGACGCGCAGAATGCCCGACACGTGGTACTGGAAGTGCGGCGCCTCGCAGCTCTTCGTGTTCGCGAGGGGCTGGACCGAGGTGGCCCATCGCCAGCCGGGCTCGAACACCGCGCGGCCGACCATCGCCCCGCCGATGTTGACGAGCTCGAGCCGCCCCTTGGGGAATTCGCGCACCTCGTCGGGCTCGCCGAAGCTCTTCAGCTCTGCACGTTCCTTGACCGCCTGTTCCATGGCTCACCTCGCTCGCTCGAGGCCCCGCGCCCGGGAACCCGGCGCCAGGGCATGACGGGACCGCCCGTCCGTACGCGAGTTGTAGTCCCGGCGATCGAGGCGGAGAATGCGTAGTTCCACGTACTCTCGGGTCTTCCCGGGGGAGAGGGGATGGGCCCCATCACGACCCGGCAGCTCAGAGGCGCGCTCGACGTGCTGCACGCGCTCGGCGAAGCCTGCACCGGAAGCGCGCCCTTCGCGCGCGAGGCCGTGCGCCTGCTCCCGCGGCTCATCGCCGCCGACGTCACCACCCTCTCCGTCTGCGACCTCGATTCCGGCCACCGGGGCGTCGTCACCGACCGGCCCGGCGCGATCCCTCGTGCCGCGCTCGAGGCCTTCGACCACCACTTCCACGCGCATCCCCTGGTGCGCCACCACGGGCGCAACCCGGCGGCGGTCACGCGGCGGCTCTCGGATCTGCTGCCCGACCGCGAATTCCGGCGCAGCGCGCTCTACAACGATTACTACCGCACGGTGCGCCTCGCGCACGTGATGGCGGTGCCGGTGCACGTGGACCGCCGCTTCCTCGTGAGCTTCGTGCTCAACCGGGCCGGCGGGGATTTCGACGACGGCGACCTCGCGCTCGCCGAGATCCTGCGACCGCACCTCGCGACGCTCTACCGGCTGGGCGCCGCGCTCGAGGGCCGCAACGGTGCCCGCGATGCGGCGGAGAGCGAGGCCGCGCTCGCGCGGCTCACGCCGCGCGAGCGGGAAGTGCTCGACTGGGTGGCCGCGGGCAAGACGAACCGCGACATCGCCGCGATCCTCGGGGCGTCGCCGCGCACCGTGGAGAAGCACCTCGAGCGGGTGTACGAGAAACTCGGGGTGGAGACGCGCACCGCCGCGGTGATGCGGTCGCGTGGCGTCTCAAGGCCCTAGCCCCTGCCAAAGGGCTTCAACGCAGAGGCCGCAGAGAACGGAGAGGGCCGCAGAGGAAGGCACTCGGTTGGCGCATCACCGGGAAGCGCGGCGCACTGCTTGGGCGCCCCCCGGCCACGTACGAATCGAGCCTGCCCCGTGCGTGCCTCTGCGTCCTCCGCGTCCTCCGCGTCGAATTTCAGGTCACCCCGCGTGATACGAGGCGATCCGCTCCACTTCGTTCTTCGAGCCGAGGATC
>JAOAEA010000027.1 GCA_026417035.1 Burkholderiales bacterium | reverse complement strand
CGCGAGGTGTAGAAGTAGTCGATGTCGCTCGCGTCACGGTCGAAGAGGTTGATCACGTCGAGGGCGAGCTGCCAGTTCTTCGTGAACTGGTAGCCGGCGCGCAGGTTCCAGATGAGCGAGGACGACGAGCGCACGGAGTTGTCCTCGACGAGCGGCCGCGAGCCGAAGTAGCGGAAGCGCAGGCTCCCGAAGAAGCCGTTCCAGGGGAAGAGCGTCACGCCGCCGTTCGCGGCCTGCTCGATCGCGCCGGGGACTCGGTCGCCGACCGGGTCGCCGTCGGTGAAGCGCGCCTTCGTGTAAGCGTAGAGGAGGTCGAACGCGAGCCACGGGCGCGGCGACCAGTAGGCGTACCACTCGACCCCCTCCCGGCGGCTCGGCCGGCTCGGCTCGGTGGTGCCGGCGTCGCCGAAGGAGCTCCGAGTCGATGTCGGGCCGCCACAGCGCGAGCGTCGTCTGGAACCCGAAGCCGGGCGCGCTGCGCAGGCCCACCTCGTAGCCGGTCGTCTTGGCGAGCGGCGTGACCGGGGTCACCGGCTGCAGGTAACCGGGGTCGCGCGGGTCGGGGTTGATGCGCGTCATCACGCCGCGCGCGTCGTTGGAGTGGTAGCCCTGCCCCCAGTTCGCGTAGAGCTCGGTCCGCGCCCAAGGACCGAGCACGAGCGTCGCCTTGGGCAGGACCTTCCCCGCGGACTCGCGGCCCGAGTTCTCCGGAAGGTTCGACGTGACGTCGAACCAGAACTGTTCGGCGCGCAGGCCGAGGACCGTGCGCGCCCACGGCGTCCAGCGCGTGTCGTTCTGCGCCCAGAGCGCCGCCGAGGTCTGGTTCACCTTGTCCTCGCGCACGAGCGTCAGGTCCTGGCGCTCGCGGGTGAGCGCGAGCGTGACCGGGTTGATGCGGTCGTAGCGGCCGGAAAAGCCGATCGCGTTCTCGTACTCGATCGCGTTCCAGCGCCCCTGCCAGCGCTGCGCGAGATCGAGGCCGCCGATCTTGCGCCGGTCGGACTGCCGGAACTGGTCGCCGTTCACCGGGTCGTTGAGGAAGTAGGTGAAGTTCGACCAGAGGTCGAGCCCGTAGCTCACGAAATAGGCATTGGCGGCGGTCGCGCTCGTCGCGTCCGAGCGCGTCCACTGGCCGGATAGCGAGTAGCGCCAGGTCTCGCCGCCGTCGGAGGCGTCGAGCGTCCCGAAGCGGCCGATGAGCCCCGATTCGAGCGCGCGCAGCGGCACCTGGTCGGTGGCGTTCCACTTGCCCGAGTAGCCCATCGCCGTGATCGCCCAGCCGTTCGCGAGCGTCCCGGCGCTGTAGGAGAGGACGCCGTTCAGCTTCTTGTAGTCCTGCGGCACCTCCCACGGTCCGTCGTCGTGGAAGAGCTCGCCGGCGGCGAGCAGCGTCCCGGGCCCGAGGCGCGGCGAGGCGGCGACGACCGCGCGCCGGTAGCCGTAGTTGCCGTACTCGAGCTGCCCGAAGTTCTCGGGGAGCGTGCGGAAGTAGTCGATGGAGACGCTGCCCGCGGAGGAGAAGTCGCCGACGTCCGCGTAGTACGGGCCCTTGCGGTAGTCCATGCGCCGCACGAGCTCCGGGATCAGGAAGTTGAGATCGAGATAGCCCTGGCCGTGCGCGTGGGTCGGCATGTTCACCGGCATCCCCGCGACGCGCGCCGAGAAGTCCGTGCCGTGGTCGAGGTTGAAGCCGCGCAGGAAATACTGGTTCGCTTTCCCCGCGCCGCTGTGCTGCGTGACGATCATGCCGGGCACCAGCTCGAGGACGTCCGCCGGCCGGATCGAAGGGCGCGAGACGATCTCGCGCTGCGTCACCGTCCCCTCCGACGCCGCGGCCGCTTCCCCGAGGAGCAGTCCCGGCGCTGCGGTCACCTCGACTTCCGGCAGCACGGTCGGCTCCTGCGCCTGCGCCAGGTCGAAGGCGGCGGCGAGCGCGAGCGCAAGCGCCCCGCGCCGGAGCCGGAATGGGAAGATTTTGCAGGACTTCTTACTGATCGCTGCACCTGTGCGCATGGGGCGTATCCCGCGAAGCTAGCGGATCGGGTTCTCGGCGGCCGCGGCGCGCGCCGCCGCCGGCCGCGGCGCGAGGGCCACCGCGACGAGGAAAGCGAGCGCGACGGCGGCGATCACGGCGAGGCCGAGGGCGAGCTCCCTGCCTTCGAGCCAGGCATCGAGCGCGCCGGAGAAGTACTTCGCCACCCCGAGCGCGGCGACGCCGAGGCTGAGCGCCCCGACGGCGAGGCCCATCACGCGCGAGGCGATGCGCGCGCGGCGGTCGGCGCTCGCGAGGAGCGACGACATCCAGAAGCCGTTGGCGCCGTCGGCGATCGCCATGCCGAGCATGAACACGACTGCGAGCACGGCGCCGTCCTGCCACGCGCCGACCTTGGTCGCCGCCACGGCGAAGAGCGCCGCCTGCGAGAGCGTGTCGAACGAGACCGCGAACAGCGCGCCGACGGCCATGATGGCGAGCGGATTCGACGTGCGCATCAGCCGCCCGAGGAAGCGCCCGCGGATCGCCACGGTCTGCACCACGCCGTCGGGGGGCGTGCGCGCGACCGCCGCGATGTTGAGCGTGCCGAGCGCCGCGAGGAAGCCGATCGAGATCCACGCGCCGAGGTCCTCGACCCACGCGGGCACGATCCACTTGCCGGCCGCGAGGCCCACGCCCACCGCGAACGCGACGACGATCGCGCCGTGCCCGAGCGAGAAGAGCACGCCGACCCAGCGGGCGAGCGCCGGGCGCGCCGCGCCGTTGAACCGCGTGAGCCCGTCGATCGCCACCAGGTGGTCGGCGTCGAGGCCGTGCTTGACGCCGAGGGTCAGCGCGAGCGCGACGAGGGCGATCCAGTCGTGGGTGGCGGCGTCCATCGGGCGGCTCGCGCAGCGGGGCTCGGGTTAGGAAATCGCGCCGGATTTTCACATCGGAGGCTACACACGCGCCTGCTCGGGGTCAAGCCTCAGGCGGCCGCGGACCGCCGGCTGCGGGCGGCGGCCGTCGGCAGGATCAGGGTGAAGACGGCCCCGCCCTCGGGGTGGTTGGCCGCCTCGAGCCGCCCGCCGTGGCGCTCGACGATCCCGTAGCTGATCGAAAGCCCGAGCCCGGTGCCCTTTCCGGGCGGCTTGGTGGTGAAGAACGGGTCGAAGATGCGCGCGAGATGCTCGGGCGCGATGCCCGGGCCGTTGTCGTGGAACGTGATGCGCGCCAGGCCGCGCGCGACGCGTCCGGTGACGTCGAGCCGCGGCGCCGGAACCCCGGCCGTCGCGTCGGCGGCGTTGGCGAGGATGTTCACCGCCACCTGCTGCAGGGCGCTCGCCGAGCCCCAGGCGCGCAGCTCCCCGGCGAGGTCGAACGCGACGCGCATCCGGGTGCCGGTCCCGCGCGCGACCCAGTGCGCGGCGCGCTGCAGCAGCTCGCCGAGATCCACTTCCCCTTCCGGCTCGCGGTCCGGGGCGGCGAAGCGCTTCAGCCCCTCGACGATCGCGCGCGTGCGCTCGCCTCCCTCCACGGTGCCCGCGAGGAGCGAATCGAGGTCCGCGAGCGCCCGGTCGATCGCGAGCGCCTCGCGCAGCGCCGCGAGGTCCGCCGCGCCCGCGCCGGCGTGCACCGCGTCGAGATAGCGCCGCACGCGCGCAAGGTACTTGCCCAGGACGTGGATGTTGCCGAGGACGAAGCTGATCGGGTTGTTGAGCTCGTGGGCGACGCCGGCCACGAGGCGCCCGAGCGAAGCGAGCTTCTCGGACTGCACGAGCTGCGCCTGCGCGCGCTTCAGCTCCTCGTGCGCGGCCGCCAGCTCCCCGTAGGCGCGCCGGAGCTCCCCGACCGGCCGCCCGACCACCACCAGCCCGGCCACGCGGCCGGTCCGGTCGTAGCGCGGCGTGCAGTTGAGCGTCACCGGCACCGCCGTGCCATCGCGCGCGCAGCGCCACCTCGCAGTCCTGGACGATCCCGGGGCGGCCCTTCGCCACCAGGCAGCGCCCGCGGCGGCGCGATTCGTCGTCGGCGAAGAGCTCGAGGAGCGGCGTCCCCGCGAGGTCCTTCGTCCTGCGCCCGAGCAGGTGCTCGAGCGCGCGGTTCGCCTCCTCGATGCGGCCGTCGCGGTCGCACACCGCCACCACGTCGGACATCGCGGCGAGCACCGAGAGCGTGAACTCGCGCGAGCCGGCGAGCTCGGCGTTGGCCGCTTCCAGCGCCTCCTCGTACTGCGCGAGCTCGGCGTAGGCCTCGTCCATGTTGCGCACGAGCTCCGCCCACACCGCCTCCCCCTGCGGCCCGCCCGCGGCGAGCGCCGCCATCCGCTGTTTCGTGAGCAGGCCGCGGCGCGAGAGCCGCGCCCGCCGGCGCGGCGGGACGGGCTTCCCCGGGCTCACGACTTCGGCCTCGCGTGCACGTGCACGTGCCGCCCGGCCTGGACGTCGACCGGCACCAGGTTGAGGTTGCCGTGGCGCACGCCGCGCTCGGCCATCACCGCGTCGGCGAGGGCGCGCACGTCCCGGGTCGCGCCGCGCACGATCACGCTCTCGATGCAGTTCTCGTGGTCCAGGTGCGCATGCGTCGCGGCGACGACGAGGTCGTGGTGGCGGTGCTGGATCTCCGTGAGCCGCTCCGCGAGGTCGCGCTCGTGGTGGTTGTAGACGTAGGAGAGGCAGCCGACGCAGTGCGGCGCCTCGTCACGCATCAGGCGCTCGCCCTCGATCCGGCTGCGCAGCATGTCGCGCACCGCCTCCGAGCGGTTGCGGTAGCCCTTGCTGCGGATGTGCGCGTCGAACTCCTTGGCGAGCCGCCCCTCCAGCGAGATCGTGAAACGCTCCATGGCCTCTCCTCCCTACTTCACCGCGACCAGCCGCGATTTTCGCGCCTTGCGGCGGTCCTCGCGGCCGAGCCCGTAGCGCGCGAGCTTGGCGCGCAGGCCGACGCGCGAGAGCCCGAGCTCCGCCGCCGCCTTCGTCTTGTTGCCGCCGTGGCGCGCGAGCGCTTCGCGCAGCGCCTCGGCCTCGAGCGACTCGATCCGCGAGCGCAGGCTGCCGTCGCCGGCCGCCGGCGCGACGGGCGCGCCGCCACGGATGCGCGGCGAGAGCGTTTCCGGCCCGAGTGCCGCGGCATCCGCGAGCGCGACCATGCGGTAGATCTCGTTCGCGAGCTCGCGCACGTTCCCGGGCCAGGCGTAGGCCGAGAGCGCCGCGAGCGTCGCCGGCGCGAACCCCGCCACCGGCTTGCCGAGCGCCGCGCGCGCCTCGTCGAGCAGCCGTGCCGCGATCAGCGGGATGTCCATCGGCCGCTCGCGCAGGGGCGGCACGTGCAGCGCCATGCCGCACAGGCGGTAGTAGAGGTCCTCGCGGAAGCGCCCGGCGCGCACGTCGGCCTCGAGGTCGCGGTTGGTCGCGGCGATCACGCGCACGTTCACCGTGACCGGACGGCTCGCGCCGACCGGACGGATCTCGCCCTCCTGCAGCGCGCGCAGCAGCTTCACCTGGAAGGCGGGCGAGGTCTCACCGACCTCGTCGAGGAAGATCGTGCCCCCGTCGGCCTGCGCGAAGAGGCCGGTGCGGTCCTCGTAGGCGCCGGTGTAGGCGCCGCGCTTCGCGCCGAAGAGCTCGCTCTCGAGCAGCGGATCGGGCAGCGCGGCGCAGTTCTCGACGACGAACGGCCCGTTGCCGCGCGGGCTCGCATAGTGGATCGCGCGGGCGACGAGCTCCTTGCCCGTACCCGACTCGCCGGTGATCAGGATCGGGATGTCGTAGGCGGCGATGCGCTCGGCGGTCGCGACCAGCGCGTTGAGGGGGCTTCCCGGCGCGCGCGCGATGCGCTCGAACGTGAACGCCTTGCGCACCGCCGCGCGCTTGGCGTCGACGCGCGCGCGCACGAGCGGCGCCGCCGCGCGCAGCTCGGCGTCGAGGAGGCGGTTGTCCCGCGCGAGCCGCGCGAGCTCCGCGGCGCCGCGCACGGTGAGGGCGAGCGCCTCGGGGTGCCAGGGCTTCACGACGTACTGGTGGATGCCGGCCTCGTTCACGCCGGCGATGATGTCGTCGGCGTCGGCGTAGGCGGAGACGATGATGCGCACCGCGTCCGGCCAGTGCTCGCGCGCGAGGCGCAGGAACTCCACGCCGGTCATCTCCGGCATCCGCTGGTCGCACAGGATCACGTCCACCGGTTCGCGCTCCATCACGCCCCGCGCCTCCGCGGCCGACGACACCGTGAGCACGCGCGCCTCGTCGGCGAGCGCCCGGGCGATCGCCTCCTGGGAGCGCACCTCGTCGTCGACGACGAGCACGACGGGCGGGGCCGTCATGCCGCCACCCCCTCCGGCGCGCGCGCGCGTTCCACCGGCCGCGCCGCGCGATGGCGCGCGAGATAGAGCGGCGTGCGCGACTTCGGCACCTTGAACACGAAGTGGTAGCGCGCGACGTGGTAGCTCGGGTCGAAGCCGTAGAAGTTGAGCTTCATGCGCTCGAGCTCCTCGGCGCGGTATTCCGCCAGCGGCTTCGCGGCCTCGTCGGCGGCGCGCCGCGCCGCCTTCGCCGCGAGCTGCCCCGCGAAGTCCGGCCGCGCCGCGAGCGCCTCGGCCTCGGCGCGCACCCAGGCTCCGAACGCTTCCGCCGCCGCGGGCCCGCAGGCGTCGATGAGCCCGAGCTCCGCCGCGCGCGGCGCGTCGATGGGCAGTCGGTCCTCGGTGATCGCCCGGGCGCGGTCCGCGCCGACGCGCCGCGGCAGGAGGTAAGTCCAGTATTCCGAGCCGTACAGGTTGCCCATGCCCTTGTAGTGCGGGTTCAGGATCACTCCGCGCCGGGCGAGCACGCGGTCCGCGGCGAGGGCGAGGAACACGCCGCCCGCGCCGGCGTTGCCCTGCATCGCCGCCACCGTGAGCTGGCGGTCCGCGGTGAGGATCTCGAGCGCGACGTCGTCGATGGCGTTGATGTTCGCCCACGACTCGTCGGCCGGGTGCGGCGAGGCCTCGATGACGTTGAGGTGGATGCCATTCGACCAGTAGTCGGGCCCGCCGAGGAGCGCGAGCACCCGCGTCGGGCGCGATTTGGCGAACCGGATCGCCTCGGCGAGCCGCTGGCACTGGCCAGTGCTCATCGCGCCGTTGTAGAAGGCGAAGTGGAGGTACCCGACGGCCCCTGCCTCCTCGTACCAGAGATCGCGGAACGTGCGGCCCGCCGGCCGCGCGTCGATCGCGAGCTCCGCCTCCGGCACGCCTTCGAGCCGTTCGCCGAGCACCATGGCCGCAGGGAGCTTGAGCTGCGGCCCTTCGGCCTGGCGCTTGAGATGGCCGATCCACACCGGGCCGTCGGCGGTCGCGCGCAGGATCGCGCCGCCGCGCTTCGCGATGACCGCGCCCGGCTCGCCGCCGCGCAGCGTGTCCTCGGGGTGGGCGTCGTAGAGGTACACCGGCTCGCCGCAGAGGCTGTCGAGCACGCCCGGGAAGCCGTCGGCGGCGCGGATTTTCGCGAGCACCGTGGCGGCGTCGTCGCGCGCCCAGTCGATCGCGCGGTCGGCCTGGCGCATCGGCGGCCGCAGCCGGCCGCGCACCCCGGGACGCGCGTAATCGAGCGGCTCAGGGCGGAACGCGGGATCGCGCACCTTCTCGAGCGCCTCGAGGACGCCGCGCACCGCCGCCTCCGTGACCTCCGCCCGGTAGAGGCTGCCCTTCGCCGCTTCCCGCATCGGGAATTCGTGCGACGCCCAGACGGGGCCCGCGTCCATCTCGCCGGTCGCTTCGAGCACCGTCACGCCCCACTCGCGCTCGCCCTCCTGGATCGCCCAATCGAGCGCCGCGGGACCGCGGTCGCCGACGATCCCCGGATGCACGACGAGCGTGCGCACGCGCGACCAGATCGATGCCGGGATCGCGCGCTTCAGGAACGGCGCGATCACCACGTCGGGCCGGGCGAGGCGCACGGCCTCCTCGCTCACCGCGTCGTTGACGTCCAATTCGACGGTGACCTCGTGCCCGCGCGCGGCGAGCTCGACGAAGAGCCGCTGCGTGAGGCTGTTGAAGGCGTGGGTGAGGAAGAGGATCTTCATCGTGCCGAAGCTATGCGGAACTGCAGAAGCACCAAGGACGCCCAGGCACGCGAACGGACCGTGCGGGCGACGGACCGCATCCGACCCGCCGCCACGCCTCGCGGGCCACGCCGACTGCGGGCCCGGCCGGGACCATCGGGACGCGGCGCGCCCTCCGCGTCGGCATGCCTCGGCCGTCGTGCGCGGCTCCCGCCAGGATCCCGCGGGTGAGCCCCTCGACGCGTCCTCGCCCTTCGGGCCGCACCGAACGACCGCGCCAGCCCGACGCCGGCGGCGCGCCGCATCGTGCTTCTCCTTGCGGGCTCTTCGGTCCTTCGCGCTTTCGCGGTTCCATGGTCAGCAGATCCGCGGCAGCTGCTCGCCGGAGAGCCAATCCACGACGCGCGCGCCGCCGAAAGCGGTCTCCATCTGCACGAAGCAATGGGGATCGGCGACGACCTCGCCGACGATCGCGGCGTCGCGCCCGAGGGGATGCGCGCGCATCGCCGCGAGCAGCCGCCCGGCGTCCTCCGGCGCGCACACGGCGACGAGCTTGCCCTCGTTCGCCACGTAGAGCGGGTCGAGGCCGAGGAACTCGCACGCCGCACTGACTTCGGGGCGCACCGGCACGGCGCGCTCCTCGATGCGGATCCCCACGCCCGACTGGCGCGCGAGCTCGTTCAGCGTGGCGGCGAGCCCGCCGCGGGTGGGGTCGCGTAGGCAGTGGATGCCGGGCACGGCCGCGAGCATCGCCGCGACGAGCCGGTGCAGCGCGGCCGTGTCGGAGCGGACGCTCGTCTCGAACTCGAGGTTCTCGCGGAAGGACATGATGGCGACCCCGTGGTCGCCCATCGTGCCCGACACCAGGACCTGGTCGCCGGGGCGCGCCCGGTCGCCGGAGATCTCGACGCCGTCGGGCACCACGCCGACGCCGGTGGTCGTGATGAAAACGCCGTCGCCGCTCCCCTGCTCCACGACCTTGGTGTCGCCGGTGACCACCGGCACGCCCGCCTCGCGCGAGGCGCGCGCCATCGACTCGACGATGCGCTTGAGGTCGGCGAGCGGGAAGCCCTCCTCGAGGATGAAGCTCGCCGCCAGGTAGAGCGGGCGCGCCCCGGACATCGCGACGTCGTTCACGGTGCCGTGCACCGAGAGCGAGCCGATGTCGCCGCCCGGGAAGAAGAGCGGCGAGACGACATGGCTGTCCGTCGCCATGACCATGCGGCCACCGTCCGCACCGCGCGGCAGGGCGAACACCGCCTGGTCGTTCATCGGGCGCAGCCATTCGTTGTCGAACGCGGCGAGGAAGAGCTCCTCGATGAGCTGCGCCATCGCCCGGCCGCCGCCGCCGTGCGTCATGTCCACGCGGCCGCTGCGGAAGTCGACCGGGCGGATGTAGTCTCTCTTTGCAGCGCTCATCTCAGGGGCCACCGCGAACGCGCCGAGGGCGCGAAGGTCCGCGAAAGGGTCGCGTCGTCACTGCGCCCGCCCGCATCACGCCACCTCGGTGGGTTTCCGGTGCGCGGGCGGGATGCTCTCCCCCCCGGCAGGGCTTGCGCGCTCCTTCGCGCCCTCTGCACCTCTGCGGTTCGCTTGCGGCGCGTCGCGGAACCGCCCGTACGTGTAATGCGCCGCGCACGCTCCCTCGGAGGACACCATGCACGAGCCGATCGGGTTCTCGGGCGTGCAGACGGTGCCGAAGGCCCTGCAGTCCTGCGGCCGCTTCGCGCCGCGCAGGATCGCGCCGCACTCGCAGGCCTTGTTGTCCGGCACCGAGCGGTAGGCGATGCCGTAGCGGCGCTCGGCGTCGAAGGCGGCGTACATCGGCTTGATCGCCAGCGCGCTGTAGGGCACCTCGCCGAGCCCGCGCCACTCGAACGACCGGCGCAGCTCGAACACCTCGGCCACCAGCGCCTTCGCGCGCGCGTTGCCCTCGGGCGTGACCGCGCGCGTGAACTCGTTCTCCACCTCGGCGCGGCCCTCGTTCACCTGCCGCACCAGCATCAGCACCGCCTGCATGACGTCGAGCGGCTCGAACCCGGCGATGACGACCGGCTTGCGGTACTCCTCGGCGAAGTACTCGTAGGGGCGGCTGCCGATCACGCACGAAACGTGCGCCGGCCCGACGAAGCCGTCGAGCGGCACCGTGCCGATGGCGCGCACCTGCGGCGATTCCAGGATGTTCGCGATGGCGGCCGGCGTCAGCACGTGGTTGCAGAACACGAAGAAGTTGGGGAGCCCTTCGCGCACGGCCTCGAGCAGCGCGAGCGCCGTCGGCGGCGTGGTGGTCTCGAAGCCGATCGCGAAGAACACGACCTCGCGCGCAGGATTGTCGCGCGCGATGCGCAGCGCGTCGGCCGCCGAGTACACCATGCGGATGTCGGCGCCGCGCGCCTTGGCTCTCATCAGCGAGAGTCCGCCGGAGGCCGGCACGCGCATCGTGTCGGCATAGGTGCAGAGGATCACCTCCGGCCGGCTCGCGATCTCGATCGCGTTGTCGATGCGCCCGATCGGCAGCACGCACACGGGGCAGCCGGGTCCGTGGACCATGTTCACCTCGGGCGGCAGGAGGTCGGTGACGCCATAGCGGCTGATCGCGTGCGTGTGGCCGCCGCAGAACTCCATGAAGTTGTAGCGGCGCCCCGGCTCGACCGCGAGCGCGAGCCGCTCGGCGATGCGCCGCGCGAGCCCGCCGTCGCGGAACTCGTCCACGTACCTCATGCCGCCGCTCCCGCCGCGTCGCCCGCGATCCCGGTCTCGGCGAACAGGGCGAGCGTGCGCTCCGCCTCGCCGGGATCGAGCCGGCTGATCGCATAGCCGACGTGGACGATGACGTAGTCGCCCGGGACCGCTTCGGGGACGAGCGCGAGCGAGACGCGCTTGCGCACGCCGCCGAGGTCGATGAGACCGTCGTCGCCGGCGAGGCGCTCGACGACGAGGGCGGGAATGGCGAGGCACATGACGGGCTCAGCAGTCGGCAGGAGCGAATCGGCAATCGGGATCGAGCATCGCGGCGCGGGCGACGGCGGCCTGGCCGAGCGAGATGCCGCCGTCGTTCGGCGGCGCCTGGCGCGCCTCGAGCACCCTGAGGCCTTCTGCCTCGAGCAGCCCGGCGAGCCGGCTCGCGAGCACGTGGTTCATGAAGCAGCCGCCGCCGAGCGCGACCGTCGTGAGGCGCGAACGCGCGGCGAATCGGGCGATCCACTCGGCGAGCGCCGCGGCGAGCGTTGCGTGGAAGAGCGCCGCGCCGTAGGCCGCGTCGTCGATGCCGGCGATGGCGTCCGCGAGCGGCAGGAGGTCGAGGACGCCGTCGGCGCCGACGTGCCAGCCGCCCGCGAGCGGCGCGACCGCGCCGTGGCTCTCGGCCAGCCCCTCGAGCAGCATCGCGGCCTGCCCTTCGAACGCCGCTTTCGAGCGCACGCCGAGCAGGCCGGCCGCAGCGTCGAACCAGCGGCCCGCGCTCGAGGTGCGCGGCGCGTTGACGTTCTTCGCGAGCATCTGCGCGACCGCGGGCGCCGCCGGGTCGCCGAAGCGCCTCGCGATTTCCGCGCCGCGGCCGAGCGCGTGCAGCGCGGCGGCGGCCATGCGCCAGGGCTCGCGCGCGGCGCGGTCGCCGCCTGGCAGCGCGAGCTCGCGAAGATGCCCCACGCGCTCCATCCGGGCGCCGTCGACTCGAAGCAGCTCACCGCCCCAGATGCCGCCATCGGCGCCGAGCCCCACACCGTCCAGGGCGAGACCGACGACCGGGCCGGTCACGCCGTGCTCGGCGGCCACCGCGGCGATGTGGGCGTGGTGATGCTGCACCGGGACGAGCGGCAGCCCGCGGTCGTGCGCGAACGCGGCAGCGAAGCGGCTGCTGTGGAAATCCGGGTGCAGGTCGTGCGCGACCGCCTCCGGCGCGATGCGCAGGACCTCGAGCATGTGCGCGGCGGTCTCCTCGAGCGCGCGGCAGGCGGGCGCGTTGTCGAGGTCGCCGACGTGCTGGGACACGAACGCCTCGTCGCCCCGCGTGACGCAGACGGTACTCTTGAGCCAGGCGCCCACGGCGAGCACCGATGGCCCGCCGGCGGCGAGCTTCACCGGCGCAGGCGTGAAGCCGCGCGCGCGGCGGATGAAGGCCGGCTGGCCGCGCGCGGCGCGCACCACGCTGTCGTCGCAGCGGACCGCGATCGCGCGGTCGTGCACCAGAAGGGCGTCGGCGATGCCGGAGAGCCGGCGGAACGCTTCCTCCTCGTCGGTGACCAGCGGCTCGCCGCCGGGGTTCGCGCTCGTCATCACGAGCAGGAGCGGCTGCGGCTCGCCGAGCCACGCGGTGCCATCGGGCCGGCCCGCCGCCTCGTGGAAGAGCAGGTACTGCAGCGGCGTATAGGGGAGCATCACGCCGACCCATGCGATCCCGGGCGCGACGCCGGCGATGAGGTCGTCGCATCCGGCCCGCTTCCGGAGCAGCACGATCGGCCGTTCGCGCGCCTCGAGGACGGCGCGCTCGGCCGAGCCGAGCTCGGCGAATCGCCCGGCCGAGGCGGGACCGGCCACCATCACGGCGAACGGCTTCTCTTCCCGGTGCTTGCGGCGGCGCAACCGCGCGACGGCCTCGGCGTTGGTGGCGTCGCACGCGAGGTGGTAGCCGCCGAGCCCCTTGACGGCGAGGATCTCGCCGCGCAGGAGCCGCGCGAGCGCCGCGGCGACCGCGTCGCCGTCGCGGCCGTCGCGCATCCGTCAGCGCGAGCGCCGGGCCGCACGCCGGGCAGGCGTTGGGCTGCGCGTGGAACCGGCGCGTCGCCGGATCGCCGTATTCGTCGGCGCACGGCGTGCACAGCGCGAACCGCGCCATGCTCGTGTTCGGGCGGTCGTAGGGAAGCTCGCGCGTGATCGTGTAGCGCGGGCCGCACTGCGTGCAGTTGATGAACGCATAGCGGTACCTGCGGTCGCGCGGGTCGAAGAGCTCCGCGAGGCAGTCGGGGCAGATCGCGGCGTCCGGCGTGATCCCGGTGGCGACGCGCCCGCCGCCGCTCGGCGCGATGGCGAAGCCGCGCGCGGCGGGCGCGGCGGGCCGTTCGCTCGTCTCGATCGCGTCGATGCGCGCGAGCGCCGGCGCCTCCGCGGCGAGCCGCGCGACGAAACGTTCGAACGCCTCGCGCGACCCCTGCACCTCGATGGCCACGCCTTCGCCGTCGTTCAGGACCCAGCCAGCGAGCCCCATGTCGTTGGCGAGGCGCCAGACGAAGGGCCTGAATCCGACGCCCTGCACGGCGCCGCGCACGCGGATGGCGTGGCAGACGACCTCGCGGCGCGAAGAGAGGACGGCACTCATGACCGGCGTGCAGGGCCCTGGGTCGGGGGATATACAAGGGGCGCGTAGCCCCCTTGTTCCATCGCTGCGACGCCCTGCACGGCGCCGCGCACGCGGATGGCGTGGCGGACGACCTCGCGGCGCGGAGAGACGACGGCGCTCATGACCGGCTTGCAGGGCCTTCTTCACTGGCTCCGCAGGTGCGCGAGCTCGGCCTGAAGGTCGGCGATGCGGCGCTTGAGCGCCTCGACGGTCGCGGCCTTCGCGGCTTGCGCCCGCTGCGCGCCCTGCACGACCCACGCGAGCCATTCCTCCATGCCCTGCCCGGTGCGCGCCGACACCGGGAGGATGGCCATCTTCGCGTTCACGCGGCGCGCGTTCGCGAGGCAGGCGTCCACGTCGAAGTCGAGATAAGGCAGGAGGTCGATCTTGTTGAGCAGCATCAGGCTCGCCGCGTGGAACATGTCCGGGTACTTGAGCGGCTTGTCCTCGCCCTCGGTCACGGAGAGCACCACGACCTTGTGCGCCTCGCCGAGGTCGAAGGACGACGGGCAGACCAGGTTGCCGACGTTCTCGATCATCAGGACGCTGTCGTCCGGCGGCGCGAGGCGCTCCAGCGCGCGGCCGACCATGTGCGCGTCCAGGTGACAGCCCTTGCCGGTGTTGATCTGGATCGCCCGCACGCCCGTGGCGCGCACGCGGTCGGCGTCGTGGGTCGTCTGCTGGTCGCCCTCGATCACCGTGAGCTCCACCGCGCCGCGCAGCGCCTCGATGGTGCGCACGAGGAGCGTCGTCTTGCCCGAGCCGGGGCTCGAGACCAGGTTCAGCGCGAAGATGCCGCGGTCGGCGAGCCACTCGCGGTTGCGCGCGGCGTAGGCGTCGTTCTTCGCGAGGATGTCCTGCTCGATCGTCAGCATGCGCGCCTGCGAGAGGCCGGGCGCGTGCGCGCGCGCCGGCCCGGCACCGTAGTGCAGGTGGTCCTCGCCCTCGCGGACGGCGTCGCCTTCCGGTCCGTGGCCGTGGACGGTGCCGTCGGCGTGGACGTGCGTGCCGTGCGGGCCGTGGTCGTGGTGGTGCTCGCCCGCGTGCTCGTGCGGATGGCTGTGCACCGTCCCGTCCTCGTGCCGGTGGGGATGGGCGTGCCACGCGCCGGCGGGGTGGCCGTGCACGTGCTCGCCCTGGTGGCTGTGCCAGTGGCTGTGAACGGTGCCGTCCGCGTGGCGGTGCTCATGGACGTGCCCTGCCCCGAGGTCGTGGTGCTCGTGCGCGTGCTCGCCCTCGTGCTCGTGCCAGTGCTCGTGCACGGTCCCGTCCGCGTGCCGGTGCGGGTGCGCGTGGCCCTCGTGGTGGTGGGCGTGCTCACCCTCGTGCTCGTGCCAGTGCTCGTGCACGGTCCCGTCCGCATGCCGGTGCGGGTGCGCGTGGCCCGTGTGCTCGTGCGCGTGCTCGCCCTCGTGCGCATGGGGGTGCGAGTGCACCGTCCCGGCCGCGTGCCGGTGCTCGTGCTCGTGCACGGCATCGCCCTCGACCCGCGTATCGCCCTGCCCGCAACCGCAAGTGGTGCACATGGTGTGCTCCTTCCAAGACAGGATCCAAGATCCAGGATTCAGGACGTTGCGTCTAGCATCGAGCAGCGAGCAGCGAATCCCGTTGCTCGATTCCGCACGCCCCACCCTCAATCCTCAATCCTGAATCCTCAATCCACCTCCAACTCCCTCACCTTCATCTCCGTGCCGCCGGTCACCGTGAGCTGGTGGCCGCCGCAGCGCGGGCAGTCGTCGTAGCGCTGCGCGACCTCGACCGGCTGCGCGCAATGCATGCACCAGGCGGTGCCCGGCGTATCGACGATCTCCAGCCGGCAACCCTCGGCGACGCTCCCACGCGTCACCACGTCGAAACAGAAGCGCATGGCGTCGGGCTCCACGCCGGCGAGCCGCCCGATCTCGAGGCGCACGGCCTTCACGCGGGCGAACCGCTCGCGGCGCGCGGCATCCTCGATGATCGCGAGCACACCCTCGGCGAGGCTCATCTCATGCATGCAGCACCTCGATCCGGGCCGCGACGCAGGGATCGAGCGAATCGACGAGCATCCGCGCGCCGCGCGCGGCGGCATCGCGGCCGGCGAAACGCACCCCGGCGAGCCCGCGCGGCAGCGCCCCCCGCGGATGGAAGTTCCACTCCGTCGGCGCGACGATCCGGTAAGCGTCGACGCGGTTGTCCTTCACCTGCGCGCGATGGATCAGGAGCCCCCGTGCCGTTTCGACCCACGCGATGCCGCCGCCCCTGCCGAGCGCGAGCTGCCCGACCGGCGCGTTGAAGGTGCCGCTCGCAAGCCGGGCGAGCTCGGCAACGCGCGCGACGACGCGGGCGAGCACCGAACGGCCGAAGCGCGCGACGAACGCGGACACGCCGGGCGAGCCCGCGGTGCGCGCGAGCGCACCGGTCTCCGCCGGTCCACCGAGCCAGGTCGGTGCGCACTCGAACGTCGGGTCGCCGGCGAGCGCCTCGGCGAGCCCCTCCGCCAGGCCCGCGGTCGCGCCGGCGGGGAGCAACGCGACGTCGGTCGCGCCGAACCCCGGATCGGCTTCGAGGAGATCCGCGGCGAGGCGCGCTGCGGCCGTGTCGCCCCGCGCGGCCCAAGCGTCGAGCTCGCCGCGCTCGGCGACATCGAGCCATTCCGCCGCGCCCGTGCCCAGAACGGCACCCGTGGCTTCGGCGGTGGCGTCTCGCAGGCTCTCGCCCGCCTGGGTGACCAGGCCCGCGGCGGGCGCTTCCGCCGCGGGTCGAGCCACGGCAGCGACCGGCGCGAGCGCAGCGGCGATGCGCCGTCGCACCTCGCCGACGAGGGGCGCCGCCGCGGGCTCCCCGCGAGACTCCGGCCAGCCGATCAGCATGCGAAACAGATACTCCTGCATCGCCTCGCCCGCGACGATCAGCGCGCGCGCCGCGGCGACGCCGGGCGGCGGCGCGATGCCGAGGGCGGCCTCGCAGGCCGCCGCGGCGGCGATGGCCTGCGAGCGCCCGCAGACCGAAAAGAAGAGCGGCACGAGCGCGCAAGCCTCGTCGACGCGCCTGCCCGCGAGCACCCGCGGTGCCGCGAACGGCCGCGTCGAGCGCACGTCCGCCGCCACGACCTCGCTGCCGTTCCAGCGCAAGGCGACACGGATTTCACCTTCGATCGACACCGGGCAGGAAGGAGCCGCGGAGGAAGTCGCGTTTCGACATCGGCGCCTCGACCGCGCGCGCGAGCTTTTCGAGCGGGCGCGGCTCCGCCGCCTGCCGCTCGGCCTGCGCCGGGGCGAGCGCCGCCTCGAGCGCGAGCTTCGCGGTGAGCACCGCCGTCTCCATGTCGCCGAAGCGCTCCATCGGCGAGAAGAGCGAGCACATCTGGTATTCGCCGATCGCCGGGTCCTCGCCGCCGATGAACTCGAACTCGCCCGCCGGCAATGCGTATCTCCGCTTCGCGCCGACCGCGAGCGGCCGCCACGCGGCAGGATCGCGCGGCACGAGCATGAGGTTCATGCACCAGGGCGTGACCAGCACGCCCAGCCACCGGCCCTCCCAGTCGGCGAAGCCGACCGCCGCGACGCCGAGCGCGGGGTTCACGATCGGGATCCCGTGCATCCGCTCGGCGTGGATCGCGCGGTAGGCCGCTTCGAGCCGCGCGGTCGGGTCGGACGCGAAGGCGGGCTCAGTCATCGCCGACCACCATGAACTGCTCTTTCTCGCCGGCGCAGTTCGGGCAGGTCCAGTGCGCGGGCAGCTCGGCGAACGGCGTGCCCGGGGGAATCTGCCAGTGCGGGTCGCCGGCCGCCGGGTCGTAGACGTACCAGCACACCTTGCACTCGAGCCGCGTCGCCGGGCCGATGCGCGTGGCGTCGCCCAGGTACGTCCCCTCGAAGCGCGTGACCGGACTGCGCGACACGCTCACGCTCCCTCGGATTCCGCCATCCAGTCGATGAGCTCGGCGAGCCGCTCGCGGCTGTCGGCGAGGTCCTCCGCCGCCGCGACCGCGACCTCCGGCAGCCCGACGACCTCGAGGGTGTCGAGGATCAGGGTGTCCATGTTGTTGAAATACTGCACCCGCCAGACGTTGCGCGCGCCCGTGGAAGTGACACGGCAGTTGCCGAAGCCGCGCGACATGATCGCCACCGGCCCGACGGGCAGCGCTTCGGCCATCACGCGATGGTCGTCGGGCGACATGGGAAAGAGCGTGAGGTTGATGACGTGGGCGTCCATGCCCGGGCGCCAGGCGCGGATCTGCGCCTGGATCTCGGCGAGCAGCGCGGGCGAGTTCATCGCGCCTTCGGGAAGCGCCACCGCGGGCAGCTCCGAGCGCGACCCCGCGTGCGCGGCCTCGACGACCACCGACGGCAGCGGCGAGGCCTCGACCCAGTCGTTTGCGAGCCCGCCGTCCGCGCCGAGCTCGCACACCCGCCAGACGCCCGCGAACACCGACTCCTGGATGCGGAACGTCCTGGCGCCGTCCACCCGCGCGGAGACCTCGCCCTCGCCGAGCATCTGGTTCACGAGCGCGAGCGTGCCTTTCGGGACGCCGGCGAGGTCGAGCCGCGGCACGGTGCCCTCGGCGCCCCGTTCCATGCGCTCGAGCAGCCCCGTGAGCAGCGCACGCGCCGCGCCCGCTTCCGCCGCGTCGGCCGTCGACGGGACGCGCGGCATCTCGAAGACCGACATCCCGCGCGGCATCTCGAGGTATTGCAGCGCCTCTTCCTCGACGTGCGACCCTGGGCCGGCGACGCGGATCGGGACCGGGAAAGGTTTCATGGGGTCTCCCTGCTCGGATGGATGGATGGCGTGCTAGCGGCGGCCGGCCGGTGTCGGCGCCGGCGCGACCGGGATCGGGATGGACGGCGGCCGCGTCGGCTCCGCGGCGAGCAGCCGCTCGATCTCGCCGACGTAGTCGTCCCAGTTGCGCACGCCGTCGATGGCGCCGAGGTATTCGCCCGCACGCAGGAGCACGAACGCCGGCCAGCGCCGGAAGCCGTACCGGGGATGGAACCGCTTCGCCGCCTCGGGCAGCAGCACACCGGCGCGGAAGCGCCCGGGGAACGCGCGCGCGAGCTCGGGCAGGATCACGGCGAGGTCGAGCGTCTCGCGGAACCGCACCGGGTCCTCGCTGAAGAAGAGCATCGTGTGACCCGGCTGCGCGACGAACGCGTCGAACCCCTCGACCGTGACCTCGGCGAAGCCGTGCTCGGCGAAGAGCCGCTCGATCAGCGAGTGGCGCGCAGCGGGCGGCGCGGCGGGCGCCGTGATGGTCTCGGTCATTCGACGGTCCCCTTCAGGTGCTCGGGAAGCTCGGGTTCGCGGCCCACGAGGTCGGCGAAGAACGCGTCGAGGCCGGTCGCCTCACCGCGCATCGCGGCGTCGAGCGCCTCGAGGGCGGCGAGCGTCCGCTGCGCTTCGTCGGCATCCATGGTCCGCAGCGCCCGCCCCTGGAAGGAAAGGAGCCACGTGCCGGGCGCGACCGCGCCCACCAGCATGTTGTCCAGGCGCACCGTGCCCGCGCGCGTCTCGCACAGCGCGCTCGTCTCGTCGGCGCTGATCACGCGCACGGGGATGCCGATGCACATGGCTCAACCCGCGTCGCCGGCGAGCCGCTTCGCGATCAGCCGCGGATCGCCGAATCGCGCGGGATCGTCCTCGTTCGCCAGGCCGGACTCGTATTCGGCCATCGCGAGCGGCATCGGGCCGAGGGGCTCGACCGCCTCGCCCGGCGCGCGCGGGCGCCCCGGAAAGCCCCACGCCGCGATCTCGCGCGCGGCGAGCCCGACGGCCTCGGGAAGGCGCGAGCGCACCGGCGCAGTGAGGGCCGCGCCGAAGCTCATGAGGTCCACGGGTTGCACGCCGATGACCGTGACCGACTCGGGCGCGCAGCCGCGCAGCGCCGCCATGGCGAGGATGTCGTTGAAGCCGGTCTGGTGCGGCGAGAGCTTCGCCTTCGTCCACGCGGGAACCTCGGCGTCGCGCAGCACCTTCACCGTGCCCGGGGCGAGCGCGAAGTCGATCGCGTCGAGGACGAGCAGCCGCCGCGTGCTCTCGACGTAGGTGCTGAGGTTGAGCCCGAGCGTGCCGCCGTCGACGAGCTCCACGCCCTCCGGGAAGGCGTACGCCGCGTGCAGCGCCTCGACCGCGCGCACGCCGAAGCCCTCGTCGGCCCATAGGATGTTGCCGATGCCGAGAACCGAGACCTCCACCTGTGCCTCCCCCGGGGACCGCCGTGTTACGCCGCCCGTAACACGGGCCTCGGATCGCAAGCTACGCTGCCGCCCCTGCGCCTCGTTGATCTAGGTCAACCGGGCATGGGACATCGCCGCCGCGTCGCAGCGGAATACCCAAACGTGACAGCGGGTTATTTGGGGGTATGCGCCGCTCAGCGCCGCCCGGCGCGCGCGCGCCGGGCGCTGCGCGTGGCGGTGTACAGGTCCCACGCGAGCTGGAGCTGCAGCCAGAAGGCGGCGTCGTTGCCGAAATAGAGGGCGAGGCGCACCGCCGTGTCCGGCGTGATGGCACGATGCCCGCGCACGAGCTCGTTCACGCGCCGGCGCGAAACCCCGAGCCCGGCAGCCAGCTCGCTCTGGCTGATGGCGAGCGGCTTGAGGAAGCGGGTGTCGAGGAAGCGGCCCGGCTGCGGCGGCATGCGCCCGCTGCCCGCGAGGCGCGGAGGACGCGCGCCGACACCCGCCGCGGGGCGCGCTCTCGCCAGGGCCTGCCGCTCGGATTTTCGCAGCGTGGCGCCCATCGCGGCGCCCCCCGCCGGAAGGGTCGGCTCAGTGCGCCCTCGGCTTCGCCTTCCACATGCGCACGCCGTTGATCATGGTGCTGATCACCGACTGCCCGCTCATGATGTCCTCGCGGAACACCATGTACACGTGCACCATGACGAACAGCAGCACGTACCACATGCCGAGGTGGTGCAGCGTGCGCAACGTCTGCGGCTGCTCGAACAGCACGAACTGCCAGCCGAAGAGGTTCATCGGCGTGAGGCCCCAGCCCCACTGCTGGGCGTAGAGCGCGAAGCCGGTGAGGATCATGAAGATCACGCCAAGCGTGAACATGAAGAACATCGCCGCCTGCGCGAGCGGGTTGTGACCCACCCACAGCCGCTCCTTGCCGATGAAGAGGTAGTAGCTCGCCTGGGCGAAGACGCCCTTCCACCACCGCGGGCTCCAGAGCGGCGGCACGAAGATCGAGCGCGCGCTCTTGTTGCCCACGATCGCCCAGTAGACGCGCACCACGAACATGATCGCGAGGGTGTAGCCGGCGATGAAGTGGATCGTCCGGATCCAGCCGAAGAAGAAGCTCTCGCTCGCTTCGCCCTGCTGGATCGACACCGGGTCGCCGATCAGGTACCCGGTGACGGCGAGCACCGTGATGGCGATCGCGAAGACCCAGTGGGCGAGGCGCACCGGCGCTTCGTAGACGTACACCGGCTCGAGCGGTCCCTGCAGGACTTCGCCGGTCACGGGATCGGCACGCATGGATGGTTCCTTTCTGGCGGTACGGTTGCCGACGTGCGTCGCGGTCTTGGCCTCCGGAGCGGCGGAGCGGGGGTCGCGCCCCCCCCGGCGCGCCCCTAGCGCACCTTCACCGACACGAGCTCCTCGCCCTCGGGCGAGATCACGTGGGTCGCGCACGCGAGGCACGGGTCGAAGCTGTGGATCGTGCGCAGGATCTCGAGCGGCTGCGCCGGGTTCGCCATCGGGGTGCCGAGGAGCGAGGCCTCGAACGCGCCGATCTGGCCCTTCGCGTCGCGCGGACCGCCGTTCCAGGTCGTCGGCACGACCGCCTGGTAGAGGTCGATCTTCGTGTCCTTGATCTTGATCCAGTGCCCGAGCGCGCCGCGCGGCGCCTCGCACGGCCCCGCGCCCTTCGCCTCGCGCGGCCAGGTCTTCGGCTCCCATTTCTCGACGTTCGCCGTGGCGAGGTCGCCCGCCTTGATGTTGGCGACGAGCTCGTTGTAGAAGTCGAGCATCATGTGCGCGGTGTACTGCGCCTCCAGCCCGCGCGCCGCGGTGCGGCCGAGCGTCGAGAAGAGCGCGGTGATCGGCACGTCGAGTTTCTTCAGGACCCCGTTCACCTGCTCCTGCACGTACTTGTTGCCGCGCGCGTAGGCGACGAGGTAGCGGGCGAGCGGGCCGACCTCGACGGCGTGGCCCTTCCAGCGCGGCGCCTTGACCCACGAGTACTTGCCTTCGGTGCCCAGCCACTCGATGTTGGTCCGGGTGCCGACGGTGTCCTTGCCCAGGACGAAGTTCGGCTCGGTGACGCCGTCGAACGGGTGCAGCCCGTTCTGCTCCTGCGCGTACTTGTACCAGGAGTGCGTGACCCATTCCTGGATCTGGTCGGGCGCCTTGAGGTCCACGTCCTGGACGTTCTTGAGGTCGCCGTCGATGATCACGCCGCTTTGCAGCAGCAGGCTCTTATTGGAGTAGTCGTTCGGGATCGTCGGGAACTCGCCGTAGGCGAGCACGTTCTTCGCGGCGAGGCCGCCGCCGATCTTCGCCCAGTCCTTGTAGAAGCCGGCGATCGCCAGCAGGTCGGGGATGTAGACCTGCTCGATGAACTCGATGGTGCGGTCGCAGATGTCCTTCACCATGTTGAGCGTGGTCTGGTTCACCGCGCCGATCGCGCCGGTCCCCGAGACGTTGATCGGGCTCGGCACGCCGCCGACGAGCCAGTTCGGGTGCGGGCTCTTGCCGCCGAAGATCGTCTGGATCTTGATGATCTCCTTCTGGAAGTCGAGCACCTCGAGGTAGTGCGTCACGGCGAGGAGATTCACTTCCGGCGGCAGCTTGTACGCGGGGCTGCCCCAGTAGCCGTTGGCGAAGATGCCGAGCTGCCCGCTCTCGACGAACCGCTTCAGCTTGTCCTGCACCGCGCGGAAGTACGCGGGCGAGGCGTTCTTCCAGGTCGAGATGAGCTGCTGGATCTCGGCGGTCTTGCGCGGGTCGGCCTTGAGCGCCGAGACCACGTCCACCCAGTCGAGCGCGTGCAGCTGGTAGAAGTGCACGAGGTGGTCCTGCGCGTAGAGCGCCGCGTGCATCAGGTTGCGGATGGTGTTGGCGTTCTTCGGGATCTTGATGCCGAGCGCGTCCTCGACCGCCCGCACCGACGCGAGCGCGTGCACGCCGGTGCACACCCCGCAGATGCGCTCGGTGAACGCCCACGCGTCGCGCGGGTCGCGCCCCTTCAGGATCACCTCCAGCCCGCGCCACATCGTGCCGGTGGAGATCGCGTTGCGGACGACGTTGTCCTTGTCGACGTTCACCTGGATGCGCAGGTGCCCCTCGATCCGGGTGATCGGGTCGACGACGATGCGCTTGCCGCTGTCGTCGAGGGTGAAGCCTTGGGTCTGATAGGTCGCCATGTGACTACTCCACCTTCTTCTCGGGGACGCTGGTGAGGTCGTTGCGCGTCTTGCTCCGCGCCTGCTTGATCGCGCTCGCCGCGGCGTGCGCCGCGATCGCCACGCCCGCCACCGCCGCGAGCGTGCCGCCGATCTGGTCGGCCGTGCCCTCGATGCCCGCGGTGCCGAGCGGCCGCACCGTGGTGAGGTGCTCGTAGAACCCGCCCTTGTCCCAGAACGCGTCCTCGGAGCACCCGATGCAGCCGTGCCCCGACTGGATCGGGAACGAGAGGCCGTCGTTCCAGCGGATCGCCGAGCAGGCGTTGTAGGTCGTCGGCCCCTTGCACCCGACCTTGTACAGGCAGTAGCCCATGCGCGCGCCGGCGTCGTCGAAGCGCTCGACGAACTGCCCGGCGTCGAAGTGCGGCCGCCGGTAGCACTTGTCGTGGATGCGCTGGCCGTAGAACATCTTCGGCCGCCCCTGGATGTCGAGCTCGGGCACCCGGCCGAAGGTGAGGAAGTACGTGACCACGCCGGTCATCACCTCGGGGATCGGCGGGCAGCCCGGCACCTTGATGATCGGCTTGTCCTTGATCACCTTGTCGATCGGCACCGCCGTGGTGGGGTTGGGCTTCGCAGCCTGCACGCAGCCCCAGGAGGCGCACGAGCCCCAGGCGATCACGGCGAGCGCGTCCTTCGCGGCGTGCTTGAGCTTCTCCACGAAGGGCTTGCCGCCGGGGATGCAGTAGATGCCGTCGTCGCCGATCGGCGGGTTGCCCTCGACCGCGAGGATGTAGTTGCCCTTGAACTTCTTGATGGTGTCCTCGAGCGCCTGCTCGACCTGGTCGCCCGCGGCCGCCATCAGCGTGTCGTCGTAATCGAGCGAGATCATCGAGAGGACCACGTCGCCGACCAGCGGGTGCGCCGAGCGGATGAACGACTCGGTGCAGCAGGTGCACTCCAGGCCGTGCAGCCAGATCACCGGCGTGCGCGGCTTGGTCTCCAGCGCGTGGGCGATCTGCTGGGCGCCCTGCGCGCCCAAGCCGAGGGACGCGGCGGTCAGGCTGCAGAACTTGAGGAAGCTGCGGCGCGTGATGCCCTGCTTCCGCATGCACTCGTAATAGGTCTCGGACATGGATTTCTCCCTTGCGAGCCGAGGGTTCGTTCTTGCGCCGTCCGCCGCCTCGGGGCGGACGGACTCGAACCTCTCCTCACAAGATGCGTGCCCGCGGCAGGCAGCGCGGAATTTCGACGGCGGATCAATGCTTTAAAAGTCTGGCCTGCGGTGCGCTGCGGCGTGCGGCGAAAAGCGCGCTTCCGCTTCGGCGGGGCCGGATGGCAAGCGTGTTACCACCCGGGCGGCCGATTGAAGCTCCGGGCGCCGAAGCGGGTCGCTGCCGCTCCCGCGGGCGCGGCGCGTCGCCGGCCAGGCGGCCGGCCAGTGGTGAAGCGTCAAGAGGTTGCCTCTGGACCGAGCCAGGCGGCCACCATGGGCGCGAGGCTCCCGAAGCCCTGACGAGGGCGATGCCAGTTGAAGGGATAGGACCAGCGGCTGAGCATGGCGGCGCGCTCGGTGGAGCGGTTATAGAGGGGATGCCGTAGGCCCACTCGCGCAGGGCCGACTGGATGAAGCGCTTGGCCTTGCCGTTGGTCTGGGGTCGGTAGGCTCAAGTGAAGCTCTGCCTGAGGTTGAGGCGCCGGCAGGCACTGGCGAAGGCCCGGCAGCGAAACGCTGAGCCGTTGTCCGCGAGGATGCGCTTGACCCGCACACCGAGCGAGGCGAAGTAGGCCACGGTGATCCTGAGGAACGGCACGGCGCTTTGCCTGCGCTCATCGGGACAGAGCTCGGTGAAGCCGATGCGCGCGCGATCGTCGATGGCCACGAACAGGAACTCCCGGCCTGCCCCGTCGACCGAATCGCGAAGCTTGGACAGCCCCGCCCGGGCGAGCACCCGGCCCACCATGCTCTTGGACACCCCGAGGCTTGCTGCGATGCGCCCCTGGACCAGACGCCGGCGGCGCAGCGCCACGATCGCCAGCGCCTTGGAGCGGGCGATCGCCCGGGGGCTCGCCTTGGGGCGCGAGGAGCGGTCGGCAATGCCCGCCTCGCCTTCGGCGAGGTAGCGGCCGACCCACTTACGCGCGGCGGGCACGCTCACGCCGGGCGCGGCCGCGCACAGCGTGAGGTCTCGCTCCAGAACGTCCATCACCAGTTCCAGCCGACAGGCGAAGGTAAGTCCGAGTCGGACATTCTTGTGGGTGTTCAGTCGGCTGAGCGCGGGCTGGGTTGCACTTCCCGGTCTCTCCGACTCGGTTCGAACGAACAGAAACAAACGGTTGAACCAACACAAAGACAAAGCAGGACCAGAAAGGAGGAACCCATGTCATTGAAGGAACACGTTGATGGCCTCCTGAAAGCCGCCGTTGAGCGCGGCGATGTGCCCGGGGTTGCGGCCGTGGCGGTCAACCGCGGCGGAACCCTTTACGAGGGCGCCTTCGGGAAGCGTAACCTGGCCACCGGCGAGCCGATGACGATCGACACCGTGGGCTGGATTGCCTCGATGACCAAGCCCATTACCGGGGCGTGCGCCATGCAGTTGGTCGAGCAGGGCAAGCTCGATCTCGATGGCGCGGCCAGCCAGTGGGTGCCGATGCTGTCGGAAGCCAAGGTCCTCGAGGGTTGGGACGCCAGCGGCAAGCCGAAGCTGCGCGCGCCCAAACGCCCCATCACGCTGCGCCATCTGCTCACGCACACCGCAGGATTTGTCTATGAGTTCTGGAGCGAAGACATCCTCGCGTACCAGCAGGCGATGGGCGTGCCCGGCATCGCCAGTTGCGAGAACAAGGCGCTGACGACCCCCTTAACGTTCGATCCGGGCGATCGGTGGCAATACGGGATCAACATCGATTTTGTCGGCAAGGCCATTGAGGCGGTCAGCGGAAAGAAGCTCGGCCAGCAGATGCAGGACAGCTTGCTTGGCCCGGTCGGCATGAACGACACCGCCTTCAAGATCCGCCCCGAGATGCGGGCGCGTCTCGCCACCGTTCATGCACGGGGCGAAGGCGATGTGCTCGCCCCGATGGAGTTCGAAATACCACAGGAGCCAGAGTTCGAGATGGGCGGCGGCGGGCTCTACGGCACGGCGGTCGATTACGCCAAGTTCGTGCGGATGGTGCTCAATCGTGGGGAAAGCGACCGCGACCGCGTGCTCAGGGCCGATACCGTGGACCTGATGTGTCGCAACGCGATGGGCGACCTCAGGGTGACGAGACTGAAGTCGGCGATGCCAGCGTTCTCCAACGACGCGGAATTCTTCCCCGGCCTGGCCAAGACCTGGGGACTGACCTGGCAAATCAACATCGATCGCGCGCCCACTGGCCGTTCGCCGGGGGGCCTGCAATGGGCGGGTCTCGCGAACTCTTACTTTTGGATCGATCCGGCTCGCGGCATCGGCGGCGTTTACCTGACGCAGATGGTGCCGTTCGCTGACAAGAAAGCGTTGCCGCTGTTCGAAGCGTTCGAAACGGCGGTCTATCGGTCGATCGGCTGAACCGTTGGGAGTCGGCCATCGGGGGCGCTGAAAGCCAAGAAGGGATAGCGATCCTCGCCCGAATTGCCCGAACTGGATCGCGACGCCCCCGAGCCGCACGACGCCCGGGAAGTTCGAGGCTCGTACGCGCACCGAACGAGCAGGCGACGCCGTCTTTGCGGCCACGCAAAGAACCGTTCGACGATCCATCGACGCGCCGCCAGCGGCAACCCGCGGCGACGCACGATGGAAAGGATCTTAACCCCTTTGCTGCGGCGAATCTTGCCGAGCGCGTCGCGACCACCCTCGGCCGATACGACGCTTGCGTCGATGAAGCTCTCGCGCTCGTCGATCGCGCCTTGCTCACGCAACGTATTCGCGAGATCGGTCAGCACCTCGCGCTCGCATCACTGCTGAGCACGCCGAGGAACTGTCTTCCAGTTGGGGTAGCAGTGAGGAAGCGCGTGCCGCCGCGCGCCGGTGTTCGGAGCCCAGAACGCCGCTTCGAGCCCCGCGCGCGTGGGGATGGGCTCGCGACCCGCGCGACCTTCGGGGATCTTATCCCCGGGGAAATGGCCCCGAATCCGTTCCCACTGATCGTCGCTCGAGCGAACCACGAGTGCGGTTGTGGGAACACGCGCCCATCGAAACAACGATTGCGAGACGGGTTCTAGTACGTGCCGCCCTGCGCCCCGAAGGGCGGCACGCGTCCGACCAGGCTCTCGAGGAGGATGAGCTCGGCGTCGCTGTGGTTGAACACCGGCGCCTTCACCATCATCGCCGCGCCGCTCGCGTACACGTAGCGCGGCTGCTCGTGATGCCGGGTCGTGATCGTCTCGCGCTGCGCCGGATCGGCGACCGCTTCGATATCCACCGTGCCGTAGCAGGTGCAGACGTAGGACCAGCTCGGCTCGACCTCGACGTAGAGGCCGGTGCCGCGGATGCCGATCGTGGCGGTGGGCGTCGTGACGCGCTTCGGCTCGCTCGGCGCGAACACCGAGAGCACGGCGCCGGTCACGACACGCAGGCCGGAGGCGATCAGCGCGCCGACCGTCCCCTCGACCTCCACGCGGCTGTTCCTGCGCACGAGGAACGCATCGCGGTTCACGACGAAGACGAGCTCGCCGTTCGGGCCGGTAGTGATGACGTCGCCCGCCTTCACGTCCATGCCCGGCTTTGCCGGCTCGCCGTTCACGCGCGCGTCGCCGCGGACCCGGTAGACGCCCTTTTCCACCGTTCCCAGGGCGAGCACCTCGCCGAGCAGCGCGAGCTTCGCGGTGAGCCCGGCCGCGGCGAGCGCTGCCGAGCGCGCGAGGAACACCCGCCGGGCGGCGGCGCTGGGGCGTCTTCGGGTCGGTGAACGCATCGGCAGCGAGGTCGTTCGCAGCGGGCCGATGATAGCGCGCCGCGCCCCGAGGGCGGGTGCCGTGGTGCGGCGGCGCCCGGGCTGTTACGCTCCCGCGCGACGCGCGACCGGAAGACCCCATGCAGCAGGCGACCGCGACCCACACGCCACCGCCCTCGCCGGCGCACGTCGCGCTCGCGGCCGACCTCGCCGGCTTCCTTCCGCCGGCGCGCATCGTCACCGATCCGCTGCGCCTCCTCGCCTACGGCACGGACGCGAGCTTCTACCGCCTCGTGCCGCGCGTCGCGGCGATCGTCGAGGACGAAGCCGAGGTGAGCCAGCTCCTCGCCGCGTGCCGCTCGCGCGGCACCCCGGTCACCTTCCGCGCCGGCGGGACGAGCCTCTCGGGCCAGGCGGTGAGCGATTCGGTGCTCGCCATCCTCGGCGACGGCTGGCGAAGCGTCGCGATCGGCCCGCGCGGGGAGACCATCCGCCTCGCGCCCGGCGTGATCGGGGCGGAAGCGAACCGGCTGCTCGCGCCGCACGGCCGCAAGATCGGCCCCGACCCGGCATCGCTCGCCGCGGCGAGGATCGGCGGCATCGCCGCGAACAACGCGAGCGGCATGTGCTGCGGCACCGAGCAGAACAGCTACCACACGCTCGCCGGGATGCGCGTGATGCTCGCCGACGGCGCGGTGCTCGACACCGAGGATCCGGGCATCGTGGCGGCGTTCCGCAGGAGCCACGCGGGGCTCCTCGCCTCGCTCGCGGGGCTCGCCGCGCGCGTGCGCGGAAACGACGCGTTCGCCGCCCGCATCCGGCACAAGTACCGGATGAAGAACACCACCGGCTACGGCATCAACGCGCTCGTCGACTTCGACGACCCGGTGGACATCCTCACGCACCTGATGATCGGCTCCGAGGGCACGCTCGGCTTCATCTCTTCGATCACCTACCGGACCGTGCCGGATCACCCGCACAAGGCCGCCGCGCTCGTCCTCTTCCACGACCTCGCGACCGCGTGCCGCGCCGTCACCGCGCTCGCCGGCGAGCCGGTGGAGGCGGTCGAGCTGATGGACCGGGCCGCGCTCGCCTCGGTCGAGTTCAAGCCCGGCATGCCGGAGGGGATCGCGGCGCTGGGGCCGGAGGGTGCGGCGCTCCTCGTCGAGACGCGCGCTGCCGACGGCGCCACGCTCGAGCGCCAGGTCGAGGCGGTCGCGGCGACGCTCGCGGGCGTCCGCACCGCGGCGCCGGTCGCCTTCACGCGCTCGCCGTCGGAGATGGCGAGGCTCTGGAACGTTCGCAAGGGGCTGCTCCCCTCGGTGGGGGCGGTGCGCGCGGTGGGCTCGACGGTGCTGATCGAGGACGTCGCCTTCCCCGTCGCGCGCCTTGCCGAGGCGACGCTCGACCTGCAGGCGCTCTTCCGGCGCCACGGCTACTTCGAGGCGATCGTCTTCGGGCACGCGCTCGCGGGGAACCTGCACGTGGTCTTCACCCAGGACTTCGGCGACGCCGCGGAGATCGACCGCTACCGCCGCTTCATGGACGACCTCGCGCGGCTCGTCGTCGAGAAGTACGACGGCGCGCTCAAGGCCGAGCACGGCACCGGGCGCAACATGGCGCCGTTCGTCGAGCTCGAGTGGGGCCCGGAGGGCTTCGCGCTGATGGCCGAGATCAAGCGGCTGTTCGATCCCGCGGGCCTGCTGAATCCCGGCGTCGTGGTGAACCACGACCGCGAGGTCCACCTCCGGAACCTCAAGCCGATGCCGGCGGCCGACCCCCTGGTGGACCGCTGCATGGAGTGCGGCTTCTGCGAGCCGCAGTGCCCGTCGCGAGGGCTCACGCTCTCGCCCCGCCAGCGGATCGTCGGCTGGCGCGAGATCGCGCGCGTCGAGGCGTCGGGCCGATCCGCCGCGGCGCTGCGCGCGCTCTACGACTACCAGTCGCTCGACACCTGCGCCGCTTGCGGCCTGTGCGCGACCGCCTGCCCGGTCGGGATCGAGACGGGAATGCTCGTCAAGGCGCTGCGCGGCCGGCGCGCGGGACCGCTCGCGCACCGCGCGGGCGACGCCGTCGCGGACCACTTCGGCGCCGTGACGGCCGGCGTGCGCATGGGGCTCGCGGCGGCCGACTGGCTCCACGGCACGCTCGGCACGCCGGCGATGACCGCGCTCACGCGCGGCGCGCGCCGGCTCTCGGGTAACCGCGTCCCGCTCTGGTACGAGGCGATGCCGCGCGCCGCGTCGTTCAGGCGCCCTGCGGCCGCGGACGCCGTGGCCACCGACCGCATCGTCTACTTCCCGAGCTGCGCGGCGCGGACGATGGGGCCCGCGCGCGGCGACGCCGAGAAAGAGAGCCTCCCGACCGTCACCGGCCGGCTGCTCGCCAAGGCGGGCTACAACGTCGTCCACCCGCCGCGCCTCGCGGAGCTTTGCTGCGGGCAGCCGTTCGAGAGCAAAGGGCTCGCGGCGGCGGCCGACCGCAAATCGGCCGAGCTCGAGCGCGCGCTTCGCGAAGCGGGCGAGGACGGCCGCCTGCCGATCGTCTTCGACACCAGTCCCTGCGCCTACCGGATGAAGCGGTTCCTCGGGACGCGCCTCCCGGTGCTCGACATCGTCGAGTTCCTGCACGACCACGCGCTCGCGCGCCTCGACCTCGCCAAACGGCAGGGCGCCGTGGCGGTGCATCCGGTATGCAGCGTCCGCAAGCAGGGTCTGGAGGCGAAGCTCGCCGCGGTGGCCGAAGCGTGCGCGTCGAGCGTGACGATGCCGCCCGAAGTCGGCTGCTGCGGCTTCGCCGGCGACAAGGGCTTCACCGTGCCGGAGCTGAACGCCCATGCGCTGCGCGGTCTCGCCGCCGCCCTGCCCGAAGGCTGCGTCGCGGGCTACTCGACGAGCCGCACCTGCGAAATCGGGCTCTCGCAGCACGGTGGCGTCCTGTACCGATCGATCGTCTATCTCGTGGACGCATGCGCGAGCCCGAAGACCGACGACTGAGCCCGCGCGCGCTCGCCGACGCGCTGCGCGAGGCGGTACGGCGCTGCGACGGCGAAGACGCGCGGCGGGTCGTCAATCGGCTGGCGCGCGCGGTGCCAGGCCTGCGCGCCGGGGCGGCGATGCGTGCCGCGCACGACGCGCTCCTCTTCACGATCGCCCACCCGCCGGACGAAGCGACACAGAGCGCCGCGGAAGGCTGTCTCGCGCGCCTCGGCAAGCGCATCGCGGCGCGCGCGGCGGCCGATCGCACCACCGATGCGCGGCTCGCGAACTCCGGGCTCCCCGGCACGCTGATCGAGGCCGACTTCAGCCATCTGCTCGCGAAGTGGCTCGCGAGCGCCTATCCGGCGCGCGTCGCCCTCGCCGGCGCGCGCGCCGACCCGGAGCTCACGCAGCTCTTCATGCGGCTCGCCCTGGTGCCGGGGGAAGCCGAGCGCCTCGAGCGCGAGCACTACCGGCTCGAGGGCTGGCTCGCACGCATCGCTCCCTCCATGCGCGCGCGACGGCTGCCGGCGCTCCTCGCCGCGATCGACAGCGCCACCGGCGACGAGCGGTTGCGGGAGTATCTCTATGCTTCGCTCGCGCCGACCCTGCGCTGGCGGCTCGCGCCGCCCTCGCCCGCGCTCGCCACCGCTCGCGGCCTGCCGCGCCCGACCTTCTTCCAGGACGGTTGGGCGCGCGACGTGGCGCTCGGCGAGCGCCTGGCGCGGCCGCTGCCGCGGCCCGCCGCGCTCGCGAGGGCGGAGCGGGCGCATCTCGTCGCCACGGCGCGCGTCGTGCTCGGCTCGCTCCTGCGCGAGACCGACCCGGTGACCTACGCCGACGAGGACGCGGTCGCACTCTACCGGCTCGAGCGGGGCATCGACGTGGCGCTCTTCGGCATGCGCCCGCCGTGGCGCCTCGCCCTCGAGACCTACTTCGGCTACCTCGCGTTCCGCAACGGCGTCCCGGCGGCCTACGGCGGCGCCTGGACGCTCGGCCACCGCTGCAAGATCGGCATCAACGTGTTCCCGCACATGCGCGGCGGCGAGTCGGCGCTCCTCTTCGCCGAGCTCATGCGCGTCTATCGCGGCCGCTTCGGGCCGGGCGTCTTCTTCGTCGAGCCCTACCAGATCGGCCGCGGCAACGCCGACGGCATCCGCTCGGGAGCGTTCTGGTTCTACTACCGGCTCGGGTTCCGGCCGGTGCAGCACGAGCTCGACGCGCTCGCCGCCGCCGAAGGTGCGCGGATGGCGGGCGAGCGCGGCTACCGGACGCCCGCGCCCACCCTGCGCCGGCTCGCCGAGGCCGATCTGCGCTGGGCCGTGCCCGGCGCCGGGTCGCTCCCCACGCCCGATCCGTACGCCGTGAACCGCGCGCTCTCCGCGCGCATCGCCCGCGAGCACGCGGGGGATCGGGCCGCCGCGGTCGCCGCCGCGCGCCCGCGCGCGCTCGCGCTCTTCGCCGCGCTCGTGCCGCGCGCCGAGAGCGAGGCGATCGCGCGCGCTTTCGGCCCGCTGCTCGCGATGCTCGGCGACGTCGATCGGTGGACCCGCCCGCAGCGCGCCGCGCTCGCCGCGCTGCTCACAGCGAAGCTCTCGGGCGACGAAACGCGTCACGCGCGGCTCGTCCTGCGCCACCGGCGCTTCCTCGACGCGCTCGCGCGGGCCGCCGCCGCTTCCGCGAGGGCGGGCCGTTGACACGCGGCGCGAGCGGTGGAATCGTGGCGCCATGCGTCGCGTCCTCGCCCTCGCCATTGTGATCGCTGCCGCGCCCGCAGGCCCGGCAGCGGCGGATACGACGGTCTACAGGTGGATCGACACGAACGGCGTCGTCAACTACGGCAACCGTCCGCCGTCCGGCGTCGCGAACGTGCGCCGGCTCGACGAGGATGCGTCGCGCGTGAGCACGGTCTCCGCGCCGAGCGCCGAGGAGCGCGCACGCCAGCGCGAATTCCTGCTGGAAGCGCGCATCGCCCGGCTCGAGCGCGAGCTGCGCGAGCCGCCACCGGCGCCCGTGATGGTAGTGACCGCGCCCGCGCCGGTTGCCTGCACGACCTGCTCGCCTTGGGGCTGGTGGGGCGTGCCGGTCGTCGGCGTACCCGTCTGGGGACCGGGTTGGGGACCGGGGCGCTTCCCGCCGCCGCGCTGGCCGGGCCATGTCGCGCCGCGCCCGGGCCCGCACCCGGTGTCGGCCCCGATGCGGTTCCCGGCCGCGCCGCCCGGCCGCGCCGCGCTCCGCTGAATCGCGCCCGCGCACGGGATGGCCGCGTCGCTCGCGCGCGCCTCGCGATAACATTCCCCGCCCGTCATCGCGAGCCCTCGGGCAGGGGGTGGCGATCTCCAAGCGATGAGGGACGTGTGAGGTCACCGCGTCGCGCGCGCTGCCCGCGCCCCGCCGGCGCGCACGCAAGGGAGCCCGGGCCGTGAAGATCGCGAGCATCGACCATGTCGTCCTGACGGTCGCCGACATGGACCGGACCATCGACTTCTACACCCGCGTGCTCGGCATGCGCCTCGAGACTTTCGGCGAAGGCCGCAAGGCGCTCGCCTTCGGCGCGCAGAAGCTGAACCTCCAGGACGGCAAGTCGAAGGCGGACGTCGTGGCCGTCGCACGCGTGCCGACGCCCGGGTCGGTGGACCTCTGCTTCCTCGCCGGGCAGCCGCTCGACGAGGTGATGGCGGAGCTCGCGGCGCAGGGCGTGCCCATCGAGATCGGCCCGGTGCGGCGCACCGGGGCGCGCTTCCCGATCCGCTCCGTCTATGTGCGCGATCCGGACGGCAACCTGATCGAGATCGCGGAGCCCTGGCAGGATTGAGCGTGCGGCGCTACCGCCGCCCCGCGAGGCTCCGCAGCACGGCGGGGATGAGCGCGGGGTTGCGCGCGAGCCCCACGAGCGCCGCGCGCGGCATGGTCGGGTCGATCGCGTAGGGGAACGCGTAGAGCCCGCCGTGCACCTGCGTCGCGTGGACGCGCCGCGCGCGCTCGTCCTCGCTTCCGCCGGGCGCCGCGAGCGAGGCCGGGTTCAAGAGGTTCTCGAGGTAGATGAGCCCGAAGAGAGCGCGCGTCGTCCGCGGCGCGTAGCTCGCCACGCCGAGCGCCTCCGCCCCGGAGAAGGCGGCGCGGAAGAGCGGGATGTCCATCGACGCGGTGCGGGTGATGCCGGCGACGTTCGCCGAGACGCGCATCGGCCCCGCGCCGTCGCCGGCGAGGCCGCGCGTCGCGTAGACCTCCGCGGCGAGCCGCTTCTCGAGGTATTGCGCGGCGAGGTAGCTCGACCCCTGCATCGCGACCACGGCGCGCGGGAAGGCCGCGCCGCCGTGCACGACGAGCGCCGGCGGCGCGACGCCGATCGCGCGCCAGACCCGGTCGGCGACGGAAGGCCGGGCGTAGCGGCGCAAGGACTCGGCGGCGTCCTCTTCGGAGGCCTGCGCGGGCGCGGTCGGCGACACCGCCATCCCGACCGACTTCACGATCTTCGGGTCGAGCGCGCGGACGATCGCGTTCATCGCGGCGGCGAGCCGCCACTCGCGGTTGCCGCCGCCGCGGTAGGCGAAGGCGCCGACGTGCACCGGCGCCCCATCCGCGAACGCCGCGATGGTCGCGGCGATCTCGCGCGGCTGGCGCAGGAGATCGGCGCCACCCTTCACCGAGACGAGCGTCCCGGCCGACACGCCGTGCGCCGCGGCCCAGGCCGCCGCGTCGTTCACGTCGAGGAAGAGCACCGTCGCGCCGCCGGCGAGCAGGAGCTCCGTCGGTGCGATCTCGGCCGCGGCACCCATGATCGCGAAACGCTCGCGCGAGAGGTCGATCTCGCGCCGCCGCGCGATCCACGCGAGCGCGTCGTGGGCGGGCCGCGTGAGCTCGTGGCGCGCGGCCATCGCCTCGGCGAGCCTCACGATGTCCGCGCCGGCGTGCGCGGCATCGCCGAGCGGGACGCTGGGGCGCAGCGTGCGCGCGCCGAACGTCCTGCGCTCGACCGCGAGCGGCGGCGCGGCCGCCTGCATGTATTCGGCGAGCGGCGTTTCGCGCGCATCGGCATAGACGAGCGCCCGCGCCGCCGTGCGCGCGAGGAACGCGGCGGCATCCACGCGCTGCGGCGCGGGCAGCGCGGCGCGCGCCGCCTCGAAGCGCACGACGCTCTCGCCGAGGCGCTTCCCGTCGAGCCCGCCCGCCGCCTCCGCCAGCGCCGGGAACGCGTCGCCGGCCGCGCGCACGAGCTTTGCGACGAGCGCGGTCGCGCTCTTCGTCGCCGCGGGAAGATCGACGCCCGTATGCTCGTTCATCGCGGGCCCGTCCGTGGGAAGCGAAGCCGGGTGTGACGCCGGGGTTCGCGGCCGAAACTGCCCTGCCCGCCCCGTCCCGTCAAGAGGCCCGCGTGCTTCAGTCGAGCACGCCCACGGCCGCCGGGTCGGGTTTCTCGACCCAGCGCGCGAACGCCTCCGCGAGCCGCTCGCTCTCGGCGACGACCGCGAGCCAGTCGCGGATCCGCGCGTCGTGGTCGAGCCCGTAGCGCGCGAAGTCCTTACGGTCGGGGAGCTTCCGGTTCGGAAGCCGCGCGGTGAACGACCGCGAGGGCGCCACCAGCACCACGTTCTCGAGCCACTCGCCGCGCGCGCGCCGCCAGCGCCACGCCTTGTCGAGCCAGCCCGGCACGACGTGGTCGGCGAAGTGCGGGTAGAGCACGATCCCGCCGGCGCGCGGATAGGGCAGGTGCAGGTGGTAGTCGATGATCCCGCCGTCCCAATAGACGCCCTGCGGCGCCCCCGCGATGTCGGCCACCCCCTCGAGCAGGAGCGGGATCGAGCCCGAGGCGAGCAGCGCCTCGCGCAGGTTCAGGGCCGAGAGCGGCGCGAACGCGGTGTGGAACGCGTCGAAGCCGCCGCGCAGCCACGCGATGCCCTCGCGCGGGTCGTGGAACACGACGCGGTCGAGGTAGCCGGCGAGCCGCGCCCGCGCGGCGGCGTTCGCGGCCGAGGCGAGCGCGAAGCCGAGCATCTCGGCCCGCCGCGTGCCCGGCCGCGCGAGCGGCCCGCGCCCGCGCACGGCGAGCACGGCGACCCGATGATGCGGATGCGAGAGCACCTCCTCGTCCCGCCCGTCGAGGAACGCGGCAACGATCTCCCGGCACACGCGCGTCACGTACTCCGCGCTCGGCTTCTTCGGGTAGCGCTGCCCGGCGTAGGCCCGCGCCAGGCGCGCGAGCGCCGCGGCGGGATCGGCCTGCACCGCGGCGGCCATGCGCCATGCGCCGATGGAAGCACCGACGAGGACGCGGCCGCGCGGCGCGCGCGCGAGCCACTCGCCGAAGATCCACCGGTCGAGGCCGTTGAGGACGAGGCCCTTCGGTCCGCCCGCCGCGCCGGGGACGACCGAGACGTCGGCGGGGCAGAGCCCTGCGGCCGCGATGCGTGCGAGCGCCGCCTTTCCGGCGCGGATCGTGAGCGGCGAGTCCATGGTGGCGCGCGATGATGACGGCGCCGGCCCGCGCTGGCAAGGCGCGACGGTAGAATCCGCCCGCGCCGGGCCGGCAGCGCCGGGCGCGTTCACTCGGGGGAGAGGGCATGGTCGCGGGACATCGCAACGCCGCGAGAGCGGTGATCGTCGGCGGCGGCATCGGCGGGCTCGCCGCGGCGCTCTGCCTGCATCGCGCGGGCGTCGCGGTCGAGGTCCACGAGGCGGCGCGCGAGATCCGGCCCTTGGGCGTCGGCATCAACCTGCAGCCGCACTCGGTGCTCATCCTGCGCGAGCTCGGCCTCGAGCCCGCGCTCGCCGCCACCGGCATCGAGACCGCCGAGCTCATCTACGTGAACAAGTTCGGCCAGCACATCTGGCAGGAGCCGCGCGGCCGCGCGGCCGGCTACGCGGTGCCGCAGTACTCGATCCACCGCGGCGAGCTGCAGATGATCCTCTACCGCGCCGCGCTCGCCGAGCTGCCCCCGGGGAGTGTGCGCACCGGGCACGTGCTCGCCGACTTCGGCGAGGACGCGCAGGGCGTGTACGCGCACTTCGTCGACCGTGAGGGCGGCGTGCCCGTCGCGACCGCGCGCGGCGACTTCCTCGTGGCGGCCGACGGCATCCACTCCGCCGTGCGCCGGCGCTTCTATCCCGACGAAGGCGAGCCGAAGTTCTCCGGCCGCATCCTCTGGCGCGCGACCACCGAGACCGAGCCCTTCCTCACCGGCCGCTCGATGGTGTGGGCCGGCCACGACAGCCAGAAGTTCGTCTGCTACCCGATCTCCGAGGAAGCGCGCCGGCGCGGCCGCTCGCTGGTGAACTGGATCGCCGAGCTGCGCGTGCCCCTCGACGCCACCCCGCCGCGCACCGACTGGAACCGGCGCGTGGAGAAGTCGGTGTTCCGGGAGCCGTTCGCGGGCTGGGACTTCGGCTGGCTGTCGGCGCCGGCGCTCATCGACGGCGCCGACGCGGTGTACGAGTTCCCGATGGTCGACCGCGACCCGCTCCCGCGCTGGACGCACGGCCGGGTGACGCTGCTCGGCGACGCTGCGCACCCGATGTATCCGGTGGGCTCGAACGGGGCTTCGCAGGCGATCCTCGACGCGCGCGAGCTGGCCGACCAGCTCGCGGGGCAGCCGACGATCGACGCGGCGCTCGCCGCCTACGAGCAGGCGCGCCGGCCGCCGACCAGCGCGGTGGTGCTCGCGAACCGCAAGGGTGGTCCCGACCGGGTGCTGCAACTCGCGGAGGAACGCGCGCCCAACGGGTTCGCGCACGTCGAGGACGTGATCCCGCGCGCCGAGCTCGAGGCGATCGCGGCCGGCTACAAGCAGACCGCCGGCTTCGACCGGGAGACCGTCAACCGGAAAGCGGCGGGGCGGTGAGAGCCGCCGCACCGCGCCGCGCGCGGCGCAGGTTGGCCGCGGTGAGCCCCTGCCCATCGGGCCGCCACGCCGGATGCGCGAAGATGCGCGCCAGGCGTTCGCGCCAGCCGTCGGCGCGCGTGAGGTCGCGCAGCATCGCCGTCCACTCGCCGAACTCGATCGCGAGCAGGTTGTAGGTCGTCACCGGCTTCACCTGGCCGAAGCGCATCGCGACGCCCGGGCGCTCGGCGACGAACGTGCCGAACAGCCGGTCCCAAACGATCAGGATCCCGCCGTAGTTCGCGTCGAGATACTCCGGGTTCGCCGCATGGTGCACGCGGTGGTGCGCGGGCGTGTTGAGCACCCACTCGAGCGGCCCGAGCTTCGGGATCCAGTCGGCGTGCAGCCAGAACTGGTAGAGCAGGTTCAGCGTGTGCACGACGTAGATCGCCACCGGGTCGAACCCGAGGAAGGCGAGCGGCAGGTAGAAAATCAGCACGCCCGAGGCGCGCCCCGTCCAGCCCACCCGGAAGGCCGCCGCGAGGTTCAGCTCGTTCGGCGAGTGGTGGACCTGGTGCGAGGCCCAGAACCAGCGCACCTCGTGGCTCGCGCGGTGCAGCCAGTAGTAGCAGAGCTCCTGGCCGAGAACGAGGATCGCGAGGCCCCACCCGGTGTCGAGCGGTACCGTGACGATCCGGTGCTCGTACGCCGCGGCGAGGAACGGCGCGGCGAGGGAGATCGGCGCGAGCAGCAGGAGCTGCCGGCCCACGAGGTCGGCGACCGACACCCCGAAGGCGCGCCAGTCGTACCGGCCGCGCCGGCGCGCGAGCGCCACGCCCTCGAGCGCTGCGGTGGCCACGACGATCGGGATGACGACGAGCGGAAGGGTGCCGAGGGTGAGCATGGGCCGGCGGCTGCGGGCGGTGCGCGCAATCTAGCACGCGTTCCGCCCGCGTTCGAGAGCCGCCGGCCCGAGCCTCAGGGCACGGGCTGCTTCTCGGGGGTCGCCGAGATCCGGTGGATCGCGAGGTCGGCGCCGTTGAATTCCGCCTCCTCCGAGAGCCTGAGCCCCACCAGCGTCCGGATGACGCCGTAGACCACGAGGCCGCCGGCGACCGCCGTGAACACGCCGAGCGCGGTGCCGGCCAGCTGCGACGCGAAGCTCACCCCGCCGAGCCCGCCGAGCGCCTTGGTGCCGAAGATGCCCGCCGCGAGGCCGCCCCACACGCCGCACAGCCCGTGCAGCGGCCAGACGCCCAGCACGTCGTCGATGCGCCACCGGTTCTGCGTCAGCGGGAAGAGATAGACGAAGATCGCGCCGGCCACGCCGCCGACGACGAGCGAGCCGAGCGGGTGCATCACGTCGGAGCCGGCGCACACCGCCACCAGCCCGGCCAGTGGCCCGTTGTGGTTGAAGCCCGGGTCGTTGCGCCCGGCCACCAGCGCGGCGAGCGTGCCGCCCGCCATCGCCATCAGCGAGTTCATCGCCACCAGGCCGCTGATCTTGTCGATGGTCTGCGCCGACATGACGTTGAACCCGAACCACCCGACCGAGAGGATCCAGGCGCCGAGCGCGAGGAACGGGATCGACGAGGGCGGATGCTGCGCCATCGGCTTGCCGTCCCTGCCGTAGCGGCCGCGTCGCGGCCCGAGCAGCAGCACGGCCATGAGCGCGATCCAGCCACCGATCGTGTGCACGACCACCGATCCGGCGAAGTCGTGGAACTCCGCGCCGAACGCGCCCTTGAGCCAGGCCTGCACGCCGAAGTGCTGGTTCCAGGCGATGCCCTCGAAGAACGGGTACACGAAGCCGACGACGAGCGCGGTCGCGGCGAGCTGCGGGTAGAAGCGCGCGCGCTCGGCGATGCCCCCCGATACGATCGCCGGCACGGCGGCGGCGAACGTCGCGAGGAAGAAGAAGCGCACGAGCTCGTAACCGCTCTTTTCCACCAGGGTCTCGGCGCCGACGAGGAAGCTCGCACCGTAAGCGACGTAGAAGCCGACGAAGAAGTACGCGACCGTCGAGACGGCGAAGTCCACGAGGATCTTCACCAGCGCATTGACCTGGTTCTTCGCGCGCACCGTGCCCACCTCGAGGAACGCGAACCCCGAGTGCATCGCGAGGACCATGATCGCGCCGAGGAGGATGAAGAGGACGTTGCCGCTGACCTGGAGCTGCTCCATGCGCCACCTCCCGAGGGAAAAATGGCGCCTCCGCATGCAAGCGGCGTTCCATCACTGCAAGCCGTTGTTTTGCTTGGAAACGCGAGCGCGGGCCCGCTTGCGCGTGCACCAGCACGGGGAATGAGCACTGGCGGAAGCTCCGTTGCGGTGCACTGGCCGCGTGATGCGCGGCGGGCCGCCGCACGCCCCCGCACACCGATGCCCCCTCTGCGCGCGCCGGAAGCGACAAGGCCCGGGGCGAGCCCCGGGCCTCGGGCCATCCGGTGCCTGCAGCCGCGCTCCAGCGCGAGCCGCGGCGCGCCGCCTCAGTCGGCTTTCGCGCCGGAGGCCTTCACCACCGGGCCCCAGCGGGCGATCTCGACCTTGATCATGTCGGCCATCTGCTCGGGCGTCCCGACGATCATGTCGTAGCCGAGGTCGCTCATCCGCTTCTGGAAGTCGGGCGACCGGGCCGCCTTCTGCGTCTCGGCGTTGAGCTTCGCGATCACGTCCCGGGGCGTGCCCGCGGGCGCCGCGAGCCCGAACCACACGCCCGACTCGTAGCCCGGAACGCCGGCCTCGGCGACCGTCGGCAGGTCGGGCAGCGTCGCCGAGCGCTTCGCGCCGGTGGTCGCGAGCGCCTTCAGCTTGCCGGCCTTGATATGGGGCAGCGAGGACGGGATGTTGTCGAACATGATGTCCACCTGCCCGCCGAGCAGGTCCGCGACCGCGGGCGCGCTGCCCTTGTAGGGGATGTGCAGGATGTCGGTCCCGGTGAGGTGCTTGAACATCTCGAGCGACATGTGGACCGACGTGCCGCTGCCGCTCGAGGCGCCCGTGATCCGGCCCGGCTGGGCCTTCGCCATCGCGACGAGCTCCGGCACCGAGTTCGCCTTCACGGAGGGGTGGGCGACGAGCACGTTGTTGAGCGACACCAGCGCGATCACCGGCACGAGGTCCTTGTTGGGATCCACGTTGAGCTTCGCATAGAGGAAGGGGTTGATCGCCTGGATGCCGCTCGTCGTCATGAACAGCGTGTAGCCATCGGGCGGCGACTTGGCGGCGATCTCCGCGCCGAGGTTGCCGCCGGCGCCCGGACGGTTCTCGACGAGCACCGTCTGCCCGAGCGTCTTCGAGAGCGCGTCCGCGATCGCCCGCGATGCGATGTCCACCGCGCCGCCCGGCGGGAACGGGCAGATGATGCGGATCGGCTTCGACGGGAAAGCCTGTCCGAATGCCGACGGCACGAGCGCGGCCGCGAGCGCGAGCGCCGCGAGGATTCTTCTCATCATGGTTTTGCCTCCTCCCGGGAAGAGCCCGCATTATGCCGCGCGGCCTCCCGTGCGGCGGGCCGCGCCTGCCGGCGCCGATCGGTGACTTTCGCCCGCAATCGGCGCGCGCCGCGGTGCGCCGGCCCGCCGGGAGCGGCGCCCCCTGCCGCTAGAATCGCCCCATGGCGCAGGCCTCCACCCGTCCCGTCCCGGCAGCGGCCCGGCGGCGATCGCCGCGCCCGCGCCGCGCACGCGGCCCTGCGGCGGACGGCCGCCGGTCGGGGGCGCGATGAAGCTCGACCCCAACTACCTCGAGCCGCACAAGATCGAGGCCATCGACCGCGTGAGCCTCGCGCTGCTGCGCCAGGTCGAGCTGCAGATCGAAGCCGCGGAGAACCTCACGCGCCTCATGCCGCCCGCGGAACGCAAGGCGATCCTCGACCGCCTCGAGGCGACCCGGCGCGACCTCGAGCGCTTCCGCGCCGAGCGCCTCGGCGCGAGCGGCGAGTCCCACCGCTGAAACGCGCCCCCCGCAGGGCGCGGCATTGCTATAGTCCGCCCGCCGGCGCTTCCTGCCGGATCGGAGCGGGCGCCGGCAACGGCGCCGCGAACACGGGTCCGCCGCGATGACCGCAAAGCTCTACAAGCTCCTCAAGATCGCCCTGCTCCTCGCGCTCGTGGTCGTCGCCACGGTCGTGGGCGTGCGCACCTGGGACATCATGCGCGGCCAGCCGCTCTCGGTGTGGCACAAGTACGTGCCAGCGGATCTGCACGCCGCCGAGATCGCGAAGCTCGACTGGGCAGGCTACCTCGCGGCCGAGGAGCGGCTCTTCCAGGACGTGCGCAGGAACGTCGTCGAGCGCATCGCGCCCGAGGACCGCATCCCCGCGAACCGCTACTACGCCGAGAGCCCGATCTATCCGGGACGGTTCAAGACCGACTGGAACCGCTCCTACCTGATGGAGCCCGACGGCCCGCCGGTCGGGGCGGTCGTCCTGCTCCACGGCCTCACCGACGCGCCCTACAGCCTGCGCCACGTCGCGCGGCTCTACCGGTCGCGCGGCTTCGTCGCGATCGGCATCCGCCTGCCGGGCCACGGCACCGTGCCCGCGGGACTCACGAGCGCCGAATGGGAAGACTGGGTCGAGGCGACGCGGCTCGCGGTGCGCGAGGCGACGCGCCGGGCCGGCCCTTCCCGCCCGCTCCACGTCGTCGGGTTCTCGAACGGCGGCGCGCTCGCACTGAAGTACGCGCTCGATGCACTCGGCGACCCGCAGCTCGCCAAGCCCGAGCGCGTGATCCTCGTCTCGCCGATGATCGGCATCACGGCCTTCGCGCGCTTCGCCGGCGTGTTCGGCTGGCCGGCGGTGTTCCCGGCGTTCGCGCAGGCCGCGTGGCTCAGCGTGATGACGGAATTCAACCCGTTCAAGTACAACTCGTTCCCGATCAACGGCGCGCGCCAGTCGTCGCTGCTCACGCGCGTGCTGCAAGACCAGATCTCGACCTACGCCCAGGAGAACCGCCTCGCCGGGCTGCCGCCGGTGCTCACCTTCCAGTCGGTGGTGGACTTCACGGTGAGCACGCGCGCGGTGATCGACGCGCTCTACGCGCAGCTTCCGGCGAACGGCAGCGAGCTCGTGCTCTTCGACATCAACCGCGGGGCCAAGCTGACGCCGCTGCTGCGCACGAGCTTCGAGAACGCGCTCGAACGGCTCGCGCCCGCCCCGCCACTCAAGTACCGGCTCACGATCGTCGCCAACGCCGCCCCGCGCGTGCGGCAGACGGTCGCGCGCATCACCGAGCCCGGCGCGACGGCCGAGGCGGTCCGGCCGCTCGCGCTCGAGTACCCGCCCGAGCTCTACTCGCTCTCGCACGTCGCCATCCCCTTCCCGATGAACGACGCCCTGTACGGCATGCGACCCGACGGCGAGACCGACGAGGACTTCGGCGTGAGCCTCGGGACGCTCTCGGCGCGTGGCGAGGTGGGTCTGCTCATCGTCACGCTCGACTCGCTGACCCGGGCCTCGTCCAACCCCTTCTTCCCGTACATGCTCGAGCGCATCGCCGCCGACATCCCGGCGGCGCCGGCGCCCAAGGCGGCGGCCCCGGCTCCGTCCAAGGCCGGCAGCTAGGGATTGGCGGAACGAAGGGGGCCACGCTCCCTTCGCCCCCCCGGTGTCAGAGGAAGCCCTGACCCAGCCGGCGAATCGATCAGAGCTTCCCTAGCGGGTCGCGGCGGGGCCCCGGGCGCCGCGCGCCGCCTCGGACGACGCGGCCGGCGCGGCGCGCGGCCGCCGCCGGATCAACATCGCGAGGACGATGAAGCCCGACGCCGCCGCGGCGAGGTGCTTCAGGGAATGGCCGCTCACCACGTGCCCGAGCGCGAAGAGCTCCCGGTCGAACGTTTCGAGCACCTTCGCGGCCACGTAGGCGCCGAAGGCCCAGTAGATCGCGTTGCCGTGGGTGTAGCGCGACGGGTGCAGGACCGCGATGGCGAGCACCACGAGCACCGCGTAGGCCTGCAGCACGCCATAGGGCACCAGGTTCCCCTGGCCTGCGCGCTCGGTCGCGATCCAGTGGATCACCGACGCGGCCCCCACGAGCAGCGCCGGCGCGAGGAGCGCCAGCCCGACGCGCACGCTGATCCGGTCCACGATCTGCGCGGCGACGAGCGCCATGAAGGCCACCGTCATCGGCAGCCGGTCCCAGAAGAGGCGTTCGTTGTCGGGCACGAGATGGTAGTAGGCCGAGCCCGCCGCGGTGAGGGCGAGCCCCACGAAGAAGATCGCGTAGGGCCAGCGCTCGGCCGGGCGCTCGAACGCGGTCTTCGGGCCCACGGCGACCCCGAGGCCCCAGAGGCCCGCGAGCAGGAAGCCCGCGTTCGACGCGACGTCGAGGAAGTTCACGACGCCGAACATCGGCCGCTGGTCGGCGAAGTCGTGGTAGTCGAGCGGCTGCGGGACGGCGGGCGCGAAGAGCGCCACGGCGACGGCGAGCGCGGTGAAGCCGACGAGCAGCGCGAGGCGCACTTTCAGCGGTGGCAGCGGCATCCCGGCCCGGCCTTCAGACGCCTCGCGGCGCGGGCGGCGTGATGCCCATCGAGACGTAGATCGCGGTGAGCTGATCGACGCCGATGTCGGCCGGGCGCACCCACTCCGCCGGCACGTAAAGCAGCGCGCCCCCGAACGGCACCGGCGCCGTCGGCACGAGCACGGCGCGATAGCTCCGCCCCTCGATCGCCACGGTCTGCGCGCTCGGCGCGAGCGCCAGCACGGCCGTGCCCGCGCCGCCGAAGAAGCACCACACCGGGCTCATCGCGCCGATGTCCGCGCCCTGCTTGCGGTCGATCAGGCTGACGAAGCGGTTGGAGAGGTCGTAGATGCTGCCGACGAGCGGCACGCGCCGCAGCGTGCGGCCCACGATCCCGGTGAGCGGCCCCTTGAGCCCCGATTGCACGGCGAGCCCGAGGAGATAGATCGCGCCGACGAGCACGGCGGTGCCGATGAAGTAGGCCAGGACCGGATGGCTCGCGAACGGATAGCCGACCGCCGCGAAGAGCCCGCCGACGAAACTGCCCGGGCCCACGAAGCGGTTCACCAGCGCGAAGGCCCAGGCGAGCACCGCGACGGTGACGGCGATCGGCAGGAGCGCGACGAGCCCCGCGAGCCAGGTCGCCGCGACCGACTTGAGGCTTCTGTCGAGGAGCGCCATGGGCGAGATCACCGGGAAGGGCGGCGCGCTCCCGGCCCGAGCGCCCGATGGCGTTCCGCCGGCGAAACGGGCCTGTCTCGCGAAGCCCCGGCCCCCGCGCTCAGGCGAGCGCCTTCGCCTTGAGCTTCGCGAACTCTTCCGGGCTGATGGTGCCGGCGTCGAGGAGCGCCTTCGCGTCGGCGATCTGCTCGGCCGGGGATTTCCCCGCGACGTGCCGGATGTAGGCGTCGGTCTCCGCCTTCGCCTTCTGCATAGCGGCCTGCTGGCGCGCCGCCATCCCGCGGCCGCGCGCGATCACGTAGATGAGGGCCGTCAGCATCGGCAGGAAGATGAGCGCGATGAGCCAGATGGCCTTCGCACCGCCCCCGAGGTCCGGGTCGCGGAAGAGGTCCACGAGGATCTGGAAGAGGATGAGGAGATAGGCGACGAAGACGAACGTCGAGAGCATCAGCCACACGATGTCCCAGAAATTGCTCACCGGGGGTCTCCTTTTTCTTGCGAGGATTCACGAAGCGGGCGCGGACTATAGCACGCGCGCGTTGCCGCCCGGTGCGCGCGCAAGCGCGGGTCAGCGCCCGGCGCCCGCCGGCACGAGCGTCTGCCGGTGCCGCGCGTTCGCCTCGATCGCCCTGCGGTCGAGCCACCACGGTACGAGCTCGCCCGCGAACCACGCCGCGAGCTGGTCCTTCTGGTGCGGATGGAACTGCCGCTCGACCACCCCGCCCGACACCACCGCCATCACCTTCGCGTCGTCGCCGAGGTCGGCAACGAAACGCATCGAGCCGAAGAACTCGACGTCGAAGCCTGCGAAGAAGCGCGTGCGCGCCCGCATCACCGTCTCCCCGGAGCCGTCCATCGGCCGCGGCGCGCTGCCGAGGAAGTCGCGGCCGAACCCCGAGCGGCGCAGCGGGCTCACGAACGCGATGCGGTGCTCGTCGCCCCAGCGCCACTTCTTCGGGTCGTCGCCGTGTTTCGCCGCGAGCTCGGCGCGCTCGATCGTGGCGGCGCGCCGCACGAGGTCGGGCAGCCGCTCCACCTGCGGGGTGCGCATGTCGTCGAACCACGGCGAGTCGGGTGTCTGCGCCAGACGGTCGAAACGCTCTTGCCAGTCGTACCAGCTCGAGAGATAGTCCTTCGCCAGCGCCTCGCCGAGCTCGTCCACGAAGGTCTCGTACGCGAGACGCTGGTAGATGCGGTGATAGACGAGCGGCGCGGCCTCGCCCGCGCGATCGCGCCCGTCCCACGCCGCGAGGAGCGCCGCCAAGTCCGCCTGCGCCGGATCCTCCTTCAGCGCGGCCACGATCGCCGGGAGCAGCCGCCGCGCCTGGAGGTTCGTCGCGTCGAGCATGAGCGCGCGGTGGTCGTCGGTCTTCATGCCCTTGCCCGCGCCCAGCACCTGCCCGATGCGCTCGTAGCGGTAGCCCGGCGAGAAGAACGACGAGTAGTCGTACGGGTAGCCGTCGGGCCGGGTGTCGTTGTTCGCGGTCGCCACCCAGCCGCGCGCGGGGGACATCGTGCCCGGCATCGCCGCGGCCGGGATGAAGCCGCGCCAGTCGTCGGTCTTCGTCGCCGGCTTCGGGTGCGCGCCCTGCCCGCTCGCGCGAATCGGCACGCGCCCCGTGGCGCGGTGGCCGATCGCGCCCGCCTTGTCGCCGAAGACGAAATTGAAGTACATCACGTCGATCCCCTGCACCGCCGCGTCCACCTCCGCGGCCGATCGCGCGGTGAGCAGACGGTCGAAGCCGAGGTCGCCGCCGGGGATCTCGGCGGTCGCGGCCCGCAGCGCGAGGAGCCGGTCGCCCTCCTTGCCGAGCCCTGGCCCGGACACGACGGGCCCGCGCACGGTGCGCATGACCGTGAGCTTCTCCTCGCGGAAGCCGCCCGGCGCCTCCCGGTCCTTCACGCGGATCGTCTCGACGGTCGTCTCGAAGGGCCGCGCCTCGTCACCGTCGAGGTAGTGGTCGGGGCGCCCCGGCGCGAGGCGCTCGATGAAGAGGTCCTGGCTGTCGCCGTAGCCGTTGGTGACGCCGAACGCCACGAGGGCGTTGCGCCCGACGATGATCCCGGGCAAGCCCGGCAGCGCCGCACCGATCGCGCTGATCTCCGGCGTGAAGAGGCCGACCGGATGCCAGATGCCGGGCAGCACGCGCGCGTCGAGGTGCGGATCGTTCGCGACGACCGCGGCGCCGCTCGCCGACCGCGCCGGCGCGATCGCCCAGTTGTTGCTCCCCGTCGCGATCGGCGCGAGCGGCGGCTCGCCGAGGAACCACGCGAGCCTCGCATCGCGCTCGATCCCGAGCGGTTCGATCGCCCCGACGGCGGGCTTCGCCGGCTGCTCGCGGCGGTCGATGTTCACGTTGATCGGCAGGAGCGCGACCGCGCGCTCGGGGCCGAGACGGTCGATCAGCTTCTGCGCGAGGAGCTCGGACTTGTAGTTCGCGGCCTGGCTCAGGTTCACGAAATGCAGCACCGTCACGATGTCTTCGAGCGTCCACGGCCCGGTCCGGAAGCCCGCGAGCGCGAGCTCCGCCGGATGGTCGCCGGGGTAGCCGGTGACGTAAGCGTTGATCCCCTCGGCATACCAGGAGAGGAAGTCGCGCGCCGCCGGCGAGAGGAGCTTCGCGTGGCGCTCGGCGTTGCGGCGGAGCCCGAGCGTACGCATCTCGCGGTCGCTCTTCAGGCCCGCTTCGCCGATCGCCTCGGCGAGCCGTCCGGTGGCGAGGGCGCGGTACGCCTCGAGCTGGAAGAGCCGGTGCTGCGCGGTCACGAAGCCCTGCGCGCGGACGAGGTCCGGCGTGCTCTGCGCGAAGATGTAAGGGATGCCGTGCGCGTCGCGCAGGACCTCGACGCGGTCGGCGAGGCCCGTGACGACGAGCTCGCCGCGCACGTTCGGCCCGCGGGCGGCGCCCGAGAGGACCCAGGCAGCGGCGGCGCCGATCACGACGAGGAGCAGTGGGAGCGAACGGACGAGCCGGCGCATCGGCGTTTCCTTCCCTGACGATGCCGGGAATGTAGCGCAGCTGCCCGCGCGGTGCATCGCGCTTGACGGCCCGCTCGCGCCTGTGTAGCTATTGCGGATCGCAAACGGGAGCAGGCACACCATGGCGATTGCGGCACCGGTCCTGGTCGTCGGCGGCGGCATCGGCGGGCTCGCGGCGGCGCTCGCGCTCGCGCGGCAGGGCTTCGCCGTCAGGGTCCTCGAGCAGGCGGCGCACATCGGCGAGATCGGCGCGGGGATCCAGCTCGGGCCGAACGCGTTCTCCGCCTTCGACGCGCTCGGCGTCGGCGAGCGCGCGCGCGGCCGCGCCGTCTACATCGACCGGCTCGTCATGAGCGACGCGCTCGACGGCGCCGAGGTCGCGTCCGTGCCGGTGCAGGAAGCGTTCCGCCGGCGCTTCGGCAACCCCTACGCCGTGATCCATCGCGCCGACGTGCACACTTCGCTCCTCGAAGGCGCGCAGGCAGCCGGCGCGATCGAGTTCCGCACCTCTACGTGCGTCGCGCGCGTCGAGCAGGACGACACCGGCGTCACCGCGATCGATACGCAGGGCGGTGCCCATCGCGGCGTCGCGCTCGTCGGCGCCGATGGCGTGAAGTCGGCCGTGCGGCAGCAATACGTCGGCGACGCGGCGCGCGTCTCCGGCCACGTCGTCTATCGCGCGGTGGTGGACCGCCGTGAATTCCCGCGCGACCTGCAATGGAACGCGGCCTCGATCTGGGTCGGGCCGGACTGCCACCTGGTGCACTACCCCTTGCGCGGCGGCGAGCAGTACAACGTGGTCGTCACCTTCCACAGCCGGGCGCCGGAGGAGTGGGGCGTGCGCGAGGGCAGCCCCGAGGAGGTGCAGTCCTACTTCCAGGGCATCGTGCCGCGCGCCCGGCAGCTCATCGACCTCCCGAAGAGCTGGAAGCGCTGGGCGACCGCCGACCGCGACCCGATCGGCAAGTGGACCTACGGCCGCGCGACGCTGCTCGGCGACGCCGCGCACCCGATGCTGCAGTATCTCGCGCAGGGCGCGTGCATGGCCCTCGAGGACGCCGTCACGCTCGGCGAGGCGCTGCGCGTGAACGGCACGCGCGCCAACGGCGACTTCGCCAGGGCCTTCGCCCACTACGAGCGCTCGCGCGTCGCGCGCACCGCGCGCGTCGTGCTCTCGGCCCGCGAGATGGGCCGCATCTACCACGCGAAGGACGTCGAGCGCCTGGTGCGCAACGACCTCTGGAAGGGCCGCACGCCGGAGCGCTTCTACGACGCGCTCGAATGGCTCTACGGCTGGAAGGTCGAGGGCTGCCTCGCGGCGTGAGCGGACTCTGGCTCGGCGGAGCCGCGCCCGCCGGCCCCCGTCGCCTTACGGAACGCCGTCGGTCGGGTGGAGAGGAGCGGCCGATGAACACCGAGGCGATGTTGACCAGCAAGGGCCTGACCACCATCCCCAAGGAGATCCGCGACGGTCTCGCGGTGAAGCCGGGCGACCGGATGACATTCACGCTGATGCCCGACGGGACGGTGCTGCTGCGCGTCGAGAACAAGCGTGTGATGAGCGTCGCGGGCTGGCTGCGTCGCAAAGGCCGGAAACCGCTTCCCGGCGAGGCCTGTCGCGCTGGATGATCGGCTTGGATGAGCGACGTCCTGGTCCGCCTCCTCGTCGGTGACGATACGCGGCAGTTCGAACGCGCGCGTCGTCTCGTCCTGCGGGAGGTGGATCGCGGGAAGCCCGCGCGCATCAGCCTTCTCGTCCTGCTCGAGACGGCGTGGGTGCTGCGCAGCCGCTACGGCATGGGCAACCATGCGATCGCCGACGCGCTCTCGGCGCTCCTCGATGCCGCCGAGGTGCGCGTCGAGAGCGATCCGGTCGTGGAGCAGGCGCGCCACCTCTGGCGTGACTCGGCAGCAGACTTCGCCGACCGCCTGGTCGGCGCGCATCACCGTTCGCTGGGTTGCGAAGCGACCGCCACGTCAGACGCAGGGGCGGCCCGGTGGTCCCACTTCGTCCCGGCCTGACGGCGGTCGCTGCTTCTGAGGTTCCTGGGCCGGAAGCCCGTCGAGCGCCACGCTCCTTGAGGCAGCGTGGTCGCAGATCGGGGGCCCCATGGCCCCGAGCGAGGGGCTACGGCGGAAACAGAAAGGGCCCGCATCGCCGCAAGCCCCCGAACGAAGTGTCTGGCGCGCCCGGCAGGATTTGAACCCACGACCCCCTGGTTCGTAGCCAGGTACTCTATCCAACTGAGCTACGGGCGCGAAGGGCGCGAAGTATAACAGAGCGCCGGTCCCCGAGGAATCCGGCCGCCCCTGCCGCGGCTGCGGCCGGCTCGGGAAGCCCGCGGGCCGGCCCGGCGGATCGCGCGGCGCGCGGCTCCGGACCCTGCGCCGGCGCTTGATCCTCCGCAAATGGCGGCCCGACCGGCCGGGCGTATAGTGCCGCTGCCGGGCAACCCGGCGACAAGAAGACGAACGGGGGAAGAGCATGTCCGAGACGAGCGGCGGCGAGGTCCTCGCGCGCATGCTGAAGGCCGAAGGGGTCGAGAAGGTCTTCGGGATCATCGACGGCACGTACTTCGGTTTCTATT
>JAOAEA010000026.1 GCA_026417035.1 Burkholderiales bacterium | reverse complement strand
CCTCCACGCAGCTGGTCCTCAACCTGCTGCAGGCGGCCGAGGAGTCGGGCGCCGAGGTGATCGCCACCGAGTGCCCGACCTGCCACTCGGGCCTCGAGATGCACCAGATCCGTGCCGAGACCGAGTTCGGGATCAAGACGAACGTCAAGATCGTCTACTTCACGCAGCTCCTCGGCCTCGCCCTCGGGCTCTCCGCACGCAAGGTGGCGCTGCACGAGAACGTGAGCGACTCGATCGACTTCCTGCACGAGAAGGGGGTGGTGTAGGGGGCAGGATCCAGGATCCAGGATCTGGGATCGAGGCTAAATCCTGAATCCCCACCCCCCATGCCCTCCGCCTGTGAGTTCCGCCCGGAGCTCTTCTACGACAGCGAGTTCCAGATCTGGGTGCGCCCGGAGGCCGACGGCGCGGTATCGGTGGGCATGACGGACATCTCGCAGACGATCGCGGGCAAGGTGCTGCACGTGCGCGTGCGCAGGCCGGGAAGCCTCCGCCCCAGGGGCAAGCCGGTGGCGACGGTCGAGACCGGCAAGTGGGCCGGTCCCGTCCCCAACCCTTTCGATTGCGTCATCGAAGCGGCCAACGAGCGGGTGCTCGAGGAGCCGTCGCTCCTGAACCGCGATCCCTACCGCTGGTGGATCGCGCGCGTGCGCCCCACCGCGCCGCTCGCGGAGGCGCTCGCCGGGCTCGTGACGGGCGAGCCCGCCGCGGCGGGTTTCGAGGCGCGCTGCCGGAGGGAGGACATCCGGTGCAAGCGGCTCGACGGCGGAGCGGCCGGTGGCTGAGGCGCGCTACGTCGATCACGAGGAGAAGACCGTCGTCATCGTGATGACGAGCGGCCCCTCGACGCCGAACCGCTGCGCGACGCCGTTCTTCCTCGGCGCGCTGCTCGCCTCGATGGACGCGCAGGTGACGGTGTTCTTCACCATGGAGGGCGTGCGGCTGGTGAAGCGGGGGGTGCCGGAGAAGCTCGTCGCGATGGCGGGCGGCAAGCCGATCATCGACTTCATGCGCGACGCGAAGGCCGCCGGCGTGAAGTTCGCGGCGTGCCGGCCCGCGCTGCCGGGCTACGAGATCGACGTCGACGACCTGATCCCGGAGGTGGACGAGATCTCGAGCGGCGGGGCGCTCGCCGACCTCATCCTGAGCTCTGATAAGGTTTTGTTCTTTTGACTTGGCGCAAAGGGGTGGCGGGGGCGTTCGCGCACCCTAGCCGCGGGGTGCGGCGGGCGGTCCCGCCGCGGCTTGGTTTCGTGCACGGAAGGGAGTGATCCATGGCGAGCGTGAAGAACTGCAATCTGCCCGACGATCTCTATTACAACGTCGAGAACAACGTCTGGGCGCGCAAGGAAGGCGACGGCACCATCACCGTCGGCATGACCCAGTACGCGTGCGCCCTCGCCGGCGAGGTTGTCGCCTACACGCCGAAGAAGAAGGGCAAGGAGATCGAGCAGGGGAAATCGGTCGCGACCGTCGAGTCCGGCAAGTGGGTCGGGCCGGTCAAGGCGCCGGTCAGCGGCGAGGTGGTCGCCACCAACGACGCGGTGGCCGCCAAGCCCGGGACGATCAACGCCGACCCCTACGGCGCCGGCTGGCTCGTGAAGATGAAGCCGACCAACTGGGACGGCGAGTCGGGCGGGCTCGTCACCGGGGCGGCCGTGGCGGGCGCGTTCGAGGCGAAGATGGCCGCGGACGGGTTCGCCGGGTGCTGAGCCCGCGAAAAGCGCCAACGCGGCGGACGCGCAGGGCCGCGGCGAAGCCCGAGCTGCGGTTTCCGGGTGCATCGCGCCGTGTTCCCGCCGACCGCGGCGGTTTCCTTCGCGCCTTCGCGGTGAGCCCATCCCCATGAGCGACTGGCTCGAAGCGGTGCACGCCGTCGAAGCGCTCGAGGTCGGGCACTTCGACGCGGACCTGGTGCGCGCGATGCAAGCGCGCGGGGCGCAGCCGTCCGGGGCTGCCGCCGGGCGGATCAACTTCTACGTCCCGACCTTCAAGGCGTTCGCGACGAGCGAGATCCGCGGCTGCGGCAAGTCCGCCTGGCCGGCCATCTCGGTCACCGGCCCGGCGTGCAAGCTCGCCTGCGACCACTGCAAGGCGAAGCTCCTCGAGGCGATGATCCCGGCCACCACGCCCGAGGCGCTGTGGCGGGTCGTGAACGAGCAGATCGAGGCGGGCGCGCAGGGCATGCTCCTCTCCGGCGGGTCGAACCACCGCGACGAGGTCGAGTACGAGCCCTTCCTCCCGGTGGTGCGCCGGATCAAGGACGCCTTCCCCCGGTTCAAGGTCGCGATCCACACGGCGCTCGTCGACCGCGACAAGGCGCGCCGCATCGAGGCCTCCGGCGTCGACGCGGCGATGCTCGACATCATCGGCGCGCAGGACACCGTGCAGCAGGTCTATCACCTGCGGCGGCCCGTGGCCGACTTCGAGGCCTCGCTCGCGGCGCTCACCGAGACCTCGCTCAAGGTGGTGCCGCACATCGTGCTCGGCCTGCACTACGGGCGGATGCTCGGCGAGTGGAATGCGCTCGAGATGATCGCGCGCCACCGCCCGGCTGCGCTCGTGCTGGTGGTGATCATGCCGATCTACGCGCCGGCCCACCGCCCGTTCGCCGTGCCTTCGAGCCGCGAGATCGGACGCTTCTTCCTCGATGCGCGGGCGGCGCTGCCCGGCGTGCCCGTGCTCCTCGGCTGCGCGCGGCCGCCGGGGCGCGCGAAGGTCGAGATCGACGCCTACGCGGTGCTCGCGGGCCTGAACGGCATCGCGCACCCGTCCGACGGGACGGTGGAGCTCGCCGCGCGCCTCGGCCGCGACGTGCGCGTCACGCCGGCGTGCTGCTCGATCGCGCTCGGCGAGGAGGTGATGGCCCTCGACGACGGGCGCGATGCGCTCGCGATCGACGTGGCCGCATTCGTGCGGCGCGAGGCCGCGAAGCCGCGCGGCGCGAAGCTCGCCGACATCCCGGTGGTCGCCCTCTGAATGAGCGCGGCGCCCGAGACCTGCGACCTCCTGGTGATCGGGCTCGGCCCGGCCGGGGCGTCGGCCGCGGCGGCCGCGGCACGCGCGCGTGCGCGCGTGGTCGCGATCGACCGGCGCAGGGAGATTGGCGTTCCGGTGCAGTGCGCCGAGTTCGTCCCGCTGCCCATGGGCAAGTACGCGCTCGATTCGGAAGTCTTCCGGCAGCACGTCGTCGGCATGCGCACGGTGCTGCCGTCGGGCGAGCGCGTCGCCTCGGACTTCCCCGGGATCATGATCGACCGCGCGAAGTTCGACCAGGCGCTCGCGCGCGAGGCGGCCGCGGCGGGCGCCGTCCTGTCGCTCGGCACGTCGCTCGTCGCGCTCGATCCGGCCGCGTCGCTCGCGACCGTGCAGTCGGGCGGGATGGAGCGGGCGATCCGGTTCCGGGCGCTCGTCGCCGCCGACGGGCCGCATTCGCGGGTCGGACAGCTCCTCGGCCTGCCCGCGCTCGAGACCGTGGATACGCGCCAGTACACCGTGCCCCTCCTCGAGCCGCACGCCTACACCGACGTGTGGCTCTCGCGGGAGTACCCGGGCGGTTACGCCTGGCTCTTTCCGAAGGCCGGTGTCGCCAACCTCGGGCTCGGCATCGACACCCGCTTCGCGCCGGACCTCAAGGCGCCGCTCGAGGCGCTGCACGCGCAGCTCGCCGCCGCGGGGCTGATCGGGCGCGAAGTCCTCGCCCGCACCGGAGGCGCGATCCCCGTGGGCGGGCTGCGCGAGCGCCTCGTGATCGGGAACATCCTCTTCGCCGGCGATGCCGCGGGGCTCACCCACCCGGTGACCGGCGCCGGCATCGCCGCGGCGGTGATTTCAGGCGAGGCCGCCGGCGGGAGCGTCGCGCGCCACCTGGCGGGCTTCGCGGACGCGCTGGCGACCTACGAGGAGGATGTCCGCGACCAGTTCGAGACCACCATCCGGCGCGCCGTCGAGCGGCGCCGCTGGATGCTCGGCTACTGGAACCGGCCCGAGAGCCGCGCCGACGCGCTGCATCGCCGCGGCTGGATCGCCTTCCCCGAGTACTTCGGCGAGGCCGGGTCCGAGCTCGCGACGGCGTGACGCGACGGGTCACGGGAGAGGAGGAGCCATGAGGACGACGATCGGGAGGGTGGCGCTCGCGGCAGTGCTGCTTGCCGTGGGACCGGTGGCGGCGCAGGACGCCACGTTCGCCGTGCGCATGCTCACGCCCGACACGGCACTCAAGGCCGCCCAGGCGGCGCTGAAGAAGTGCCGCGACAACGGCTTTCAGGTGGCGGTCGCGGTCGTCGATCGGATGGGCATCGCGCAGGTCATGCTGCGCGACCGCTTCGCCGGTGCGCACACGCCGGAGACGGCCATCGGCAAGGCGTGGACGGCGGTGAGCTTCCGGACGAACACGACCGAGTTCGCCGCCGCGACCCAGGGCGGGCCGCAGTCGGGCATCCGGCACCGGCCGGGGGTCGTGGCCGTCGGCGGCGGGCTGATGATCGAGGCGGGCGGCGCGATCCTCGGGGGCATCGGTGTCTCCGGCGCCCCCGGGGGCAAGGAAGACGACGTCTGCGCGGCGGCGGGCATCGCCGCGATCAGGGACGGCCTCGAGTTCTGAGGTCCGGCGGCCGCGGCCGTCGGGCGACCGTAACGAAAGGCAGGGGGAAGACGCGATGAGTGCAGTGATCGAGGGCGCGCAGCCCGTCAACTTCTACCGGCCGAACCACCACGTCCGGACGCCGGAGATGCGCTCACCCGAGTACGTGCAGATGAGCACGGCGGCGGCGATCACGCTCGGCCTCGTGCCGGGGAAGATGCACCGGGTCGCCTGCACCCACTGCCTCAACCTGCTCGTCACCTATCCCGAGGGTTGCCGCGCGAACTGCGCCTACTGCGGGCTCGCGCGGCACCGCGAGGAGGCGCGCGACTACGCCGACCGCAACTTCATCCGCGTGGACTGGCCGACGGCGCGCTACGACGACGTCATCGCGCGCGTGCGCGCCGGCGGCGACCGCGGGCAGTTCGAGCGGATGTGCATCTCGATGATCACCCACCCGCGCTCGAACGACGACACGTTCGTGCTGCTCGAGAAGTGGGTCCGCGAGGTGCCGCAGGTGCCGGTGTCGATCCTCTCCAACCCCACCACCCTGGAGAGATCCGACCTCGAGCGGATGCGCGCGATGGGCGCCGACATCTTCACGGTGGCGCTCGACGCGGTGACGCCCGAGATCTTCGACCGCACGCGCGGGCGGGGCGTGGACAGCCCGCACAAGTGGGAGAAGTACTGGGAGGCGATCGAATGGGCGGCGGAGGTCTTCGGGCCGGAGAAGTTCGGCGCGCACCTCATCTGCGGCATGGGCGAGACCGAGCGCGAGATGCTCGAGATCTGCCAGCGGATCCGCGACCTGGGCGGCCACAACCACATGTTCGCCTTCTACCCGGAGCGCGGCTCGATGATGGAGGACTGGCCGGGCGTCGACCGCGGCCAGTGGCGGCGCGTGCAGCTCGGCCGGTTCGTCATCGACTACGCCGGCGGCCGGGTGGAGGCGATGCGCTTCGACGACGCGGGACGAGTCGTGGACTTCGGGCTCCCGCCCGCGGACGTCGAGGCGCTCGTCGCATCGGGCAAGCCTTTCCGAACCTCGGGCTGCCCGGGGAAGGGCGACGAGGCGGTGAGCGCCTGCAACCGCCCCTATGGCGATTCCACGCCCGGGGATATCCTTTCGTTTCCGTTCGCCCCGGCACGCGAGGACGTCGCCGTGGTGCGCGAGCAGATGGCGGGCGCCGACGTCCGAGCTGGGATCGTGGATGAAGTTTGAAGCATATCTTATCTGGACATAAGCGAAATTTTCCGTTAGATTCCGCTGCGGCGGATTAGACTTTCCGAATATAACCAGGGACCTAGTTCCCGTTTCGCGAGGGGGAGACCGCCATGGGCGCCACACCGGACGTCGCGCTGATCGACAGCGTCATCAAGCAGCGGCTCGACGAGATCCTGCCGCAGAAGCTCGAGGAGGCGATGGCCGCGCGCGAGGCGTCGAAGACGCCCTCGATGACGATCATCGCGACGAAGGGCACGCTCGACTGGGCCTACCCGCCCTTCATCCTCTCCTCGACCGCGGCCGCGCTCGGCTGGGACGTGTCGGTCTTCTTCACCTTCTACGGCCTGGAGCTCCTCAAGAAGGACGTCTCGCACCTGGAGGTGAGCCCGATCGCGAATCCGGCGATGCCGATGAAGATGCCGTTCGGCCCGAAGTGGTTCCAGTCGATCAAGTGGAACATCCCGAACGCGGTGCAGTGCATCGTGCCCGGGTTCGAGGCGTTCGCGACCTCCATGATGAAGATGACCATGAAGAACAAGGGCGTCGCCAGCATCGCCGAGCTGCGCAGCCTCGCCCTGGAGGCCGACGTGAAGTTCATCGCCTGCCAGATGACGGTCGACCTCTTCGGCTACGAGCACTCGGACTTCATCCCGGAAGTGAAGGAATACGCGGGCGCCGCGACCTTCCTGCCGATGGCGCAGAAGGCCGACGTTACCCTGTTCGTCTAGAGCCCGCGGCAAGACGGGCGGCGCGAAGGAAGAGAGAGAGTCTCCGGGGAGGCCCGGATTTCGAAACGAATGCGCGGCCAAGACCGCGCGCGAATCACGGAGAAGACGATGAAACTGAAGAGACTCGCCCTGGCACTGGCCCTTGCGGGCTTCGCCGCCCCGGCCGCGTACGCGACCGACGGCTACTTCCCCCACGGCGTCGGCATGAAGGCGAAAGGCATGGGCGGTGCCGTCACGGCCGTCGCCCAGGACGCCTTCGGCGGCGCCAACAACCCGGCCACCATGGCGTTCTCGGGCAACCGGGTGGATGTGGGCGTGGACCTCTTCAGCCCCCGCCGCAGCGCCGAGCGCAGCGGCACGCCGAACTGGCTGAACGGCCAGGAGGACAGCGAGTCGAACTACTTCCTCGTGCCCGAGTTCGGGATCAACTACATGATCCGGCCGGACCTCGCCGTGGGCCTCACCGTGTACGGCAACGGCGGCATGAACACGAACTACCCGGGCGGCACGCTCACCAACCCGGCGGGCGGCTTCCTCTGCAACGCATTCCAGACGGGCGGCATGGGCCCGCAGCAGCCGAGCTACAACCTCCTCTGCGGCAACGGCAGCCTGGGCGTGGACCTCATGCAGGTGACCTTCGCACCGACCATCGCCTGGAAGTTCCACCCGAACTGGTCGGTGGGCCTTGCGCCGCTCTTCACCTACCAGCGGTTCAAGGCCGAGGGCCTGCAGGCCTTCGCCGGCGTGTCCCAGGACCCGAGCAACCTGACCAACAACGGCTACTCGAGCTCGTTCGGCTGGGGCGCGCGCGTCGGCGTGTACGGCGACTTCGGCCAGTGGTCGGTCGGCGCGGCCTACGCGACCAAGATGTCGATGAGCAACTTCGACGACTACAAGGGCCTCTTCGCGCAGCAGGGGCAGTTCGACATCCCGTCGAACTGGAACATCGGCGTCGGGTTCCGCCCGACCCCGCAGTGGCTGATCGCCGCCGACTACCAGCGGATCAACTACGGCGAGATCGACTCGATCAACAACCAGCAGAACAACATCCTCTCCTGCCTGAACACCGTCTTCGCGGGTGGCGCGGCGACCTCGAACCCGAACTGCCTGGGCGGCGCGAGCGGCGCGGGCTTCGGGTGGAAGAGCGTGAACGTCTTCAAGCTGGGGGTGCAGTACGTGCTCAACCAGCAGTGGACGCTGCGCGCGGGCTACAACTACACGTCGAACCCGGTCACCTCGGAGAACGTCACGTTCAACATCCTCGCGCCGGGCGTCGTGCAGAACCACATCACGCTCGGGGCGACCTACAACGTCAGCCCGCGCAGCGAGCTCACCGGCGCGTTCATGTACGCCTTCAACAACGACGTGACCGGACCGAGCTTCTTCAACGCCGTGTTCCCGCCCGGAACGTCGAACATCAACGAGAAGATCGAGATGTACCAGTGGTCGCTCGGTATCCAGTACTCGTACAAGTTCTGATCGCCTGAACGGAACGGCCGGGGCCAAGGCGCGCGCGCCTTGGCTTTTTTTCGGCGGCCTCCGGGGCCGCAGGGAGGAAAGCGATGAGAGCGAGGATCCTGGTCGCGGCCGCCGCATTCGCCGCCGCGTCCGCGGCGCACGCCCAGAGCGTGATGATGTCGGCGGATTGGGCCCGTGCGATGTGCGAGGCGTGGAACGCCGACCCGACCCTCACCGTGAAGCTCGCCGAGTCGGGCTGGGTGAAGAACAACAAGGGGCGCGGCTACAAGGTGATGCAGATCTACCGCGCCGACTGCCCCGACAGCCCGCGCATCGAGCTGCGGGTGGCGGAGAAGGACGGCAAGGCGATCTGCAATTACGGCGGCCGGGCCGAGACCCGGGTCGACACCAGCGTCGACTACATGATGTGGGCCGACACGCGCCGGTGGGTCGAGATGGGCAAGGGCGAGTACGGCCCGATGCGCGCGATGATGTTCAACCGCCTCACGTTCGACGGCCCGATCGGCGAGGCGATGGGCAACATGGGCCCGTTCGAGAGCTTCCTGCTCCTCGTCGGCAAGGTCCCCGGCGACACGAAGGCCTGTCCGGCGAAATAGCGGGCGGGGTGCACTCGTTCCTCGCCGCAGGCGGCCGCGCGCCGGCAAGATCCTGCGCTCACGCGCGCCGCGCCGCGCGGTCCGCAACGACTCTCGGGGAGAAGCAGATGTCCTTCGATCTCATCGGTCTCGTCGGCCTCGCCGCCGTCATCGTCATGCTCGTCAACCTCGTCATGGCGATCGTGCTGAAGTCCCAGCTCTCCGGCGGCATGGTCGGCAAGCGCTGGAACATCCTGATCGTCCTGGTCGTCATGTTCATGGCCGGATACCTCATCCTCCCGTTCCTGAACCGGATGCCGATCGAGACCCTGCGGGCGATCGTGTCCTTCATCTTCCTCGGCGGGGCGATTTACGTGCTCATCACGATCCGGCTGATTTACGGCATCATCAGGGAGCTCTCGTCCTGACCGCCCCCTGATGGCCGACCTGCAGACGGTTTTCGCGAAGACCCCCGCCGGCCTCGGCGAGGTCCAGGCGAAGGCGCATGCCCTCTCCCGCCCGCAGCGCAACCTCCTGATCCTCGCCGACGGCAAGTCGCCGCTCGGCAACTTCGCGCGCATGGTCGGCGGCGCGCCGGAGGAGCTGGTGGGCATCGCGCAGTCGCTCGTGGCGTTGGGCCTCATCGCGCCCGCCGGGTCGGCGGCGGCGAGCGGCCCGGCGAGCCGGCCCCCGGGGGCGGCGGGCCCCGCCAAGCCTGGCGGCGAGGCGCTGCGCGCATCGCTCGTCGCCCTCGCCGAGGACACCTTCGGCGGGAAGGCGGGGAAGGTCGTCGAGAAGCTCAACGCCGCGGGGGCGCACCCGGCCGAGCTCCTGTCGGCCGTGGAGTCGGGCGCTAAGCTCGCCAAGCTCACGATCGACGAAGCGAAGGCCGCCGCCTTCCTCGCCGGCGCGAAGAAGATCCTCGAGGGTGCAGCGCGGTGAAGACGATCAACCTCACCGACGTCGGCGCGCTGCGGAACGAGCTCGCCAAGTACCGCAAGGGAAGAAAGCTCGACATCCGCCAGTTCAACCAGGCGGCGCGGCTCGCCTGGCTCGGCAAGGTCGTGCTCTCGCCGCTCGATCCCGAGGACCCGGAGACGAGATCGTGGCTGCTCTACGTCGAGCGCCCCGAAGGCGTCGCCGCGCACGTGCTCGTGGTGGACGAGGACCTCTACCAGTTCATCCATATCCTCGACGCGGAGCAGGGCGAGCACCTCGCCGCGATCCTCGAGCAGGGCGTGCGCGAGCGCGCCGCGGCTCTCGAGGAGCTGAACCGCCGCGATTTCTATTTCGAGAAGTACTTCGCCAGGCAGGAGCCGGGCTCCGGGCGCTAGCGTCGGCCCCGCGCGGGAACGCCTGGATGGCGAAGTGCCCCGAGGATCGTGTCCCCTGAAATGCTCCCCGCCCGCTGGATCGACCTCCGCCGCGCGGCGCCGCTCGAATTCCACGCCGCCTACGCCGGCCTCGCCGAAGCGCAGGACGCCTTCGCGCGGCCGTTGGTGGTCTGGGGCCGCGTCGCGGCGCACGTCTCGCTCGGCCAGAGCCAGACGCTCGCGGAGCTCGATCCGGGCGTCGCGGTGCCGGTGGTGCGCCGCCCGCTCGGCGGCGGGGCGGTGTGGGTGGACGAAGACCAGCTCTCGTACGCCCTCGTCGCGCCGCTGCGGCGGGCGCCGCGCCGGCACGAGGACTGGTATGGCTGGGCGCTCGCGCCGGCGGTCGCGACCTTCGCGGCCTTCGGGCTGCGCGTGACGCGGGTGGGCGAGGACCTCTGGGCGGCGGGCCGCAAGATCGCGGGCAGCGGCGCCGCGACGATCGGGCGGTCCGCCGTGGTCGCTTCGAGCTTCCTCCTGCGGTTCCCGCGCGAGCGCTTCGCGGCCGCAGTGGCCGCGCCGACGCCACGCTATCGGGCGCGGGTGCGTGAGGGGCTCGCCCGCGCGATGACGGACTGGGCCCGGGAGGGCGCAGTGCCGCAGCCCGAGGCGGTGGCCGCGGCCTTCCGGCGCGCGCTGGCGAGCGAGCTCGGCTGGGACGCCGTGCCCTCGGCCCCCGACGCACGCGAGGCGGCGTGCATCGCCGAGTGGCGGCGCGAGCTCGCCGAGCCGATCGAAACGGGCGGACGGCGCCGCGTGCCCGACGGCATCAAGCTCAACGCGGCGCTCTCGCTCGTGGCCGGCGAGCACGGCGATGCGACGCTCGTGCAGGGGGCCGTGCCGGGGTAGGGGATGACGGGCCCGACGGTCGCATCGCGGCGGCGCAAGCGGTTCGTCCTGATGACGGGCGACGAGGCGCTCGCGTCGGCACTCGCATCGGCCCTGCCCGAGGGCTGGGAGATCTCGCGCACCGACGACCTCGACGCCCTCGGCGACTTCGCCGAGATCCTGCAGCACCGGTTCCTGCTGCTCGATCTCGAAGCGGGCGGGACGTTCGACCCGGTCGAGGTGATACGCCGCGTGCGCATCGACCTGATGCTCAACCTGCCGATCGTCTGCTTCGGCGGCACGGAGGCCGCGCGCGGGGAGGCGCGCGTCCAGCGCGCCGACCGTTTCTTCGAGCGCGGCGAGATGGTCGAGCGGATGCGCCAGTTCTGCGAGCAGTACGGCTGGGGCTGACCCGCCCCGGGCCGCGGCCTCAGCCGGTGGCGCGCGAGTGCAGCTTGCCGAGCTGCGCCTCGAGCTTCTCGAGGGTCGAGCGGAACGCGGCGAGCCGCTCGCGCTCCTGAGCGACGACTGCAGCGGGCGCGCGCGCGACGAAGCTCTCGTTCCCGAGCTTCGCTTCCGCCTTGCCGATCTCGCCGGCGACGCGCGCGCGCTCTTTCTCGAGCCGCGCGAGCTCGGCGGCGACGTCCACCTCGACGTGGAGCATGAGCCGCGCGTCGCCGACGACGGCCACCGGCGCGTCCTCGTCCGGAAGCGCCGCGACGACTTTGGTCTCGGCAAGGCGCGCGAGCGTCCTCATGTACGGGAAGTGGGGCTCGAGGCCGGCCGGCTCCCCGGCGGCATACAGGGGGATCCGGTCGCCCGGCGGCAGGCCCATCTCGCCGCGCAGGTTGCGGCAGGCGTTGGTGAGCGCCTTCAACCGCGCCACGTGGCGCTCCGCGTCCTCGTCGATCTTCGCGGGCTCGGCTTCCGGATAGGGCGCGATCATGACGCTGTCGCCCCGCTTGCCGGCGAGCGGCGCCACCCGCTGCCAGAGCTCCTCGGTGATGAACGGGATCACCGGGTGCGCGAGGCGCAGCACCGCCTCGAGGACGCGCACGAGCGTGCGGCGTGTGCCCCGCTGCGCCGCCTCGGACCCCGACTGCAGCTGCACCTTCGCAAGCTCGACGTACCAGTCGCAGTACTCGTCCCAGACGAAGCGGTAGATCGCGTTGGCGACGTTGTCGAGGCGGTACTCGGCGAAGCCGCGCGCGACCTCGCCCTCGGTCCGCTGCAGCTCGCTCACGATCCAGCGGTCCACGAACGAGAGCTCCACCGGCGCCGTCTCGTCGCGCCCGGTGTCGAACCCCTCGGTGTTCATGAGCACGAAGCGCGTCGCGTTCCAGAGCTTGTTGTTGAAGTTGCGGTAGCCCTCGACGCGCTTGATGTCGAAGTTGATGTTGCGGCCGAGCGTGGCGTAGGCCGCCATGGTGAAGCGCAGCGCGTCCGCGCCGTAGCCGGCGATGCCTTCCGGGAACTCCTTCTTCGTCTTCGCGGCGATGCGCGGCGCGTCCTCGGGCTTGCGCAGGCCGGTGGTGCGCTTGGCGACGAGCGGCTCGAGCGCGATGCCGTCGATGATGTCCACCGGGTCGAGCGTATTGCCTTCGGACTTGGACATCTTCCGGCCCTCGGCGTCGCGGATCAGCCCGTGGATGTACACGTCGCGGAAGGGGACGCGCCCGGTGAAGAACGTGGTCATCATGATCATCCGGGCGACCCAGAAGAAGATGATGTCGAAACCGGTCACGAGGACGGAGGACGGCAGATAGAGCTCGTAGGCACGCACGTCGTCGCCCTCGGGCTTCGGCCAGCCGAGCGTCGAGTGGCAGACGAGCGCCGAGGAGAACCAGGTGTCGAGCACGTCCGGGTCGCGCAGCAGGCTCCCGCGGTAGCCCGCGGCGCGCGCCTTCTCGTAGGCCGCGGCCTCGTCGCGCGCCACGTACACGTTGCCCTCGCTGTCGTACCACGCCGGGATCTGGTGGCCCCACCAGAGCTGGCGCGAGATCGTCCAGTCCTGGATGTTCTCGAGCCACTGGTTGTAGACGGTGGTCCAGTTCTCGGGGAAGAACCGCACCTCGCCGCGCGCCACGGCTTCGAGGCCGACCTGCACGATCGACTTCCCGGGGAAGAGCGACCCCTGCGGCGCGGCCTGCGACATCGCGACGAACCACTGGTCGGTGAGCATCGGCTCGACGATCTCGCCGGTGCGGCCGCAGCGCGGCACCATCAGCCGGTGCGGCTTGACCGACTCGAGCAGGCCCTGCGCCTCGAGGTCGGCGACGACGCGCCGGCGCGCCTCGAAGCGGTCCAGCCCCCGGTAGGCCTCGGGCGCGTTGTCGTTGACGCGCGCGTCGAGCGTGAGGATCCCGATCGCGGGCAGCATGTGGCGGTGGCCGATCTGCCAGTCGTTGAAGTCGTGCGCCGGCGTGATCTTCACGGCGCCGGTGCCGAACCCGGGATCGACGAAGTCGTCGGCGATCACCGGGATGCGGCGCCCGGTGAGCGGCAGCTCGACCTGCTTGCCGATGAGCGCGTGGTAGCGCTCGTCCCTCGGGTTCACGGCGACGGCGACGTCGCCGAGCATCGTCTCCGGCCGCGTCGTGGCGACGACCACGTGGCCCTTGCCGTCGGCGCGCGGATAGCGGATGTGCCAGAGGCGGCCTTCCTCCTCGGCGCTCTCGACCTCGAGGTCGGAGACCGCGGTGCGGAGCTTCGGGTCCCAGTTCACCAGGCGCTTGCCGCGGTAGATGAGCCCCATCTCGTGCAGGCGCACGAACGTCTCGACGACGACGGCGGAGAGCTTGCCGTCCATCGTGAAGTACTCCCGGCTCCAGTCGCACGAGTCGCCGAGCCGGCGCATCTGCTCGGTGATGGTGGAGCCCGACTGCTCGCGCCACTCCCAGACCTTCTCGATGAAGCGCTGGCGCCCCAGCGCTTCGCGCGACAGGCCCTGCGCCTCGAGCTGCCGCTCCACGACGATCTGCGTGGCGATGCCCGCGTGGTCGGTGCCGGGGAGCCAGAGCGTGTTGAAGCCGCGCATCCGGTGGTAGCGGGTGAGCGCGTCCATGATCGTCTGGTTGAACGCGTGGCCCATGTGCAGCGTGCCGGTCACGTTCGGCGGCGGCAGCTGGATCGAGAACGCGGGCGCGCCCTCGCGGTACCCGGCGGCGAAGTAGCCGCGCGACTCCCAGAAGGGGTACCAGCGCCGCTCGGTCGCCTGCGGGTCGAAGCTCTTCGCGAGGTCCATGCTCGGGGCCGGAATGGGGGCGCCGCGGCTGCGGCGCGGCGCCGGATTATAGCGGAGCGGGTCTCAGGCTCCGCGCAGCCGCGCGATCTCGGCGGCGATCACTTCACCGAGGGCCTCGCGCACCGCGCGGCGCACCTCCGCCTCGAGCTCGCGGCCCGCGGCGGCGGCGATCTCCTTCACCTTCGCTTCGATGCGCGCGTGGACGCGCGCCTCGACCAGGCGCTCGAGCTCGCCGCCGAGGAGTTCGAGGAGCTGCAGGCGGAGCTCCTTCTCCAGCCGCGCGAGCTCGGCGTCGGAGAGCGGAGCAGCCAGGGCGCGCGGCGCCTCGACGACCTCGGTGAGCACCGGGAAATCGGCAGGCGGATCGGGCTGACGTCCCGCGCGCGCGGCGCGGTGCCGCGCCAGCAGCGCGTCCACCTTGCCGAGCACGTCGTCGGACTCACTCACCGGCGGCGAGGTCGTGCGTGTGGATGGGATAGCCGCGGTCGCGGTAGGCGCGGAACCGCGCGCGCGCGGCGGCCTTGTCGTCCTCGTCGGGTCCGACGATCTCGAGCAGGCGCGCGAAGCGCGGGAAGAACCCCGGCCACTCGTGGTGCAGGTTGACGAGGACGTCGTCGTGGCCCGGGGGCGGGTCGGCCTCGCGCGCGATGACGACCGGCGTCTCCGCCGCGAGCGGGTCGTGGGCCATGCAGTGCGGCAGGAACGCGATCGCGGGCGTCGTCCAGAGGAGCCGGTCGACCGCGCGCGCCGCGGTCTCGTCGGGCGCATAGACGCAGACGCGCTTGCCGGCGCCGAGGGCTTTGCCGACCAGGCGGCACGCGACGGCGAGCTTGTCGGGCGCCTCGAGGTAGAAGTCGATGCGGGTCACGACGGTGCAGGGTTCGGGATTCGGGATTCGGGCTCGAGCGGGGTTCAGGCGCTGCCGGCGCGGTTCATCAGGAACTGCGTGAGCAGCGGCACCGGGCGCCCCGTGGAGCCCTTGTCCTTTCCCGATCGCCAGGCGGTGCCGGCGATGTCGAGGTGCGCCCAGTCGTAGGCCTTCGTGAACCGCGACAGGAAACAGGCGGCGGTCACGGAGCCGGCGGGCCGCCCGCCGATGTTGGCGAAATCGGCGAAGGGGCTCTTCAGCTGCTCCTGGTAGTCCTCCCAGAGCGGCATCTGCCAGGCGCGGTCCCACGCCTGCTCGCCCGCCTCGAGGAGCTCGCGCGCGAGGTCGTCCTTGTTCGCGAAGAGCCCGGTCGCCACGTGGCCGAGGGCGATCACGCACGCGCCGGTCAGCGTGGCGACGTCGATCACCGCCTGCGGATGGAAGCGCTCGGCGTAGGTGAGCGCGTCGCAGAGGATGAGCCGCCCCTCGGCGTCGGTGTTGAGGATCTCGATCGTCTGGCCCGACATGCTGGTGACGATGTCGCCGGGCTTCGAGGCCGCGCCGCCCGGCATGTTCTCGGCGGCCGGCACCAGGCCGATCACGTTCGCCGGGAGCTTCATCTCCGCCACGGCGCGCAGCGTGCCGAGGACGCTTCCCGCGCCGGACATGTCGAACTTCATCTCGTCCATCTCGGCCGCCGGCTTGAGCGAGATGCCGCCGGTGTCGAAAGTGATGCCCTTGCCGACCAGCACGAACGGCTTCTCGCGCCGGCCCGCGCCCTCGTGGCGCAGCACGACGAGCTTCGGCGGCTGGCGCGAGCCTTTGGCCACCGAGAGCAGCGCGCCCATGCCGAGCTTCTCCATGTCCTTCTGCTCGAGCACGTCGATGCCGAGCCCCCAATCCTTCGCGAGCGCCCGGGCGCGGTCGGCGAGGTAGGCCGGCGTGCAGACGTTCCCGGGGAGGTTGCCCAGGTCGCGCGCCAGCGCGATGCCCGCATCGATGGCGCGGCCCTCGGCGACGCCGCGGTTCGCGTCGTCGGCGTGGCCCGCTGCGGCGAGCCCGACGTGGATGCGCTTCAGCGCACGTGCCTCGGGCTTCTTGCTCTTCATCTCGTCGAAGCGGTAGAGGCCCTCGGCCGCGGCCATCACGGCGTGCCGCGCCTTCCAGGCGAGGTCGCGGTCGGCGACGTGCAGCTCGGCGAGGTAGAGGACCGCGTCCGCCGCGCCGGTGTCGGCCACCGCGAGCGCCGCGGCGCGCGCCGCGTCGCGATACGCCTTGGCGCCGAAGTCGGCTTCCTTGCCCAGCCCGACCAGGACGACGCGTTCCGCGGCGACCCCGCGCGGCCGGAACAGGATCCGCGTCGCGCCGAGCTTTCCGGGAAAGTCGCCGCGCTGCAGGAGCGTCCGGATCGCGCCGCGGGTGGCGCGGTCGACGGCCTCGGCGGCCGCGGAGAGCCGGCGCGGCTCGAAGACGCCCACGACGACCGCCGCCGTCTTCACCTTCGCCGGTGCCGAAACCTTTGTGCTAAAGTCCACGAGCCTCTCCAAAGCCATGTCTGCGCGCGATTATCCTCGCACGCGTCGCGCCGCGTCAAAAACGGCGGCAGCGCCGGCCGACGCGGGACGGGGCGCCGAGCGCCGGGCGTCCAGGTGATCTTCCGTCGCGCCCTGCAGAGGGAGTTCGGCAACCTCGTCGTCGCGGTGTTCGCGGCGCTCTTCGCCGTCGTCCTGACGAGCACGCTCGTGCGCATCCTCGGCCGCGCCGCCGGCGGCAAGATCCCCGGCGAGGCGGTGGTCGCGATCATCGGCTTCACCGCCCTCAACCTGCTGCCGAAGCTGCTCGCCGTGGCCCTCTTCGTGGCCCTGCTGATGGCGCTCTCGCGCAGCTACCGCGACTCGGAGATGGTGGTCTGGTTCGCGAGCGGCGTGCCGCTCACGGCGTGGATCCGCCCGGTGCTCGCGTTCGCCACGCCGATCGTCGTGGTGATCGGGCTCCTGGCCCTGTTCCTCTCGCCCTGGGCGCTCCTGAAGAGCGAGACCTACCGCCAGCAGCTCGAGGCGCAGAGCGAGGTCTCGCGCATCGCGCCGGGCGTGTTCCTCGAGTCGCCGGGCGCGGACCGCGTCTTCTTCGCCGAGGCGGTGCCCGGCGATCCCGAGAGCCTGCAGAACATCTTCGTCGCGTTCCGCCAGCAGGACCGGCGCGGCGTGGTCGTGTCCAAGCGCGGGGCGGTCGAGACCGCGGCGAACGGCGACCGCTTCGCGGTGCTCTTCGACGGGCGGCGCTACGACGGCGTGCCAGGGACGCCCGAATACCGCGTGATGGAGTTCGAGCGCTACGCGGTGCGCATCGAGGCCAAGGAGGCGCGCGTCGAGAACGCGCAGCCGAAGATGCTGCCGACCGTCGACCTCGTCCGCGACCGCTCCCGCGAGAACCTCGCCGAGCTCGCCTGGCGCCTCAGCCAGCCGGTGATGGCGCTCATCCTGGCGCTGCTCGCCATCCCGCTCGCCTTCGTGAACGCGCGCGCGTCGAACTCGGTGAACCTCTTCTTCGCCGTGCTCGCCTACATGGTGTACTCGAACCTGCTCAGCGTCACGCAGACCTGGGTGCGGCAGGGCAAGATCCCGTTCGAGACGGGCGTCTGGTCGGTGCACGCGGCGATGCTCGCACTGCTCGCGCTGCTCTTCTGGTGGCGCATGACGCTGCGCCGGCTGCCGCGGCTCTGGCGATGACGACGCTCGGCCGCTACCTCTCCCGCCAGATCCTGTACGCGACGCTGTTCGTCCTGGTCGCGTTCCTCGCGCTGTTCGCCTTCTTCGACCTGATCTCGGAGCTCGGCGACGTCGGCAAGGCGGGCTACGGGCTGCCGCAGGCGTTCGCCTACGTGCTGCTCTCGATCCCGGGGCACGTGTACGAGCTCTTCCCGATCGTCGTGCTCATCGGCACCCTCTACGCGCTCGCGGACCTCGCGGCGAAGTCGGAGTACACGGTCATGCGGACCGCCGGCCTGTCCGCCGCCACGGCGGCGAAAGCGCTGCTCCCGCTGGGGTTCGCGTTCGTGGCCGCCACGGCGCTCGTCGGCGAGCTGGTGACGCCGTTCGCCGAGCGGGCAGCGCAGGCGGTGCGCGTCGGCGCGATGGGCGCGATCATCGGCCAGGAGCTGCGCTCGGGCGTGTGGATCAAGTCCGACACGCGCATCGTCAACATCGGCACCGTGCGCACCGACGGCTCGATCGCGAACGTGCGGCTCTACGAATTCGACGCCGGCTACCGCCTCGCATCGATCCGCGACGCGGCCGAGGGGCGCAACGTGCGCGACAACGTCTGGCGCCTCACCGACGTGGTCGAGACGCGCTTCCAGCGCGACAGCGCGAGCGTGGAGCGCATGCCGGAGCTCGACTGGACGTCGGTGCTCACGCCGGAGCTCCTGTCGGTGCTCACGGTCGATCCGCAGCGCATGACCGCGTGGGACCTCGTGCGCTACCTGCGGCACCTCGCGCAGAACAACCAGCGCACCGACCGCTACGAGATCGCGCTCTGGAAGAAGGTCCTCTATCCCTTCGCGGCGCTCGTGATGATGGGGCTCGCCCTGCCGGCGGCCTACGTGCAGGCCCGCCAGGGCGCGATCGGCGTGAAGGTGTTCGCCGGCATCATGGTCGGCGTCGTCTTCCACGGCCTGAACAGCCTCGCCTCGCACCTCGGCATCCTGCAGGGATGGCCGCCGCTCCTGGCGGCGGTGCTGCCGAGCGCGCTCTTCCTCGTCGCCGCGGTCGCGACGCTGTGGTGGGTCGAGCGGCGCTGAGCGCGGCGGGCTACGCCGCGTGCACGAGCCGCGTGCGCGCGATGCGGTCGTACAGGCTCTGGCGGTCGGGGTCGCGCAGGCACCACGCGAGGGCCGCGACGGCCGGGAGGAGGGCCGCCCACGCCCACGCGGACGCCGGCTGCTGGCGCAACTCGAGGGCGCCGACCAGGGCCGGGACGGCGAGCGCCGCCGCGACGGCAAAACGGACGACGGCGGCGCGGGTTCCGACCGCTCCGCCGTCGGCCGCGACGAGCCGCAGCTTCCAGGTCTTCATGGGCACGGTCTGGCCGCGTTTCCAGAACCAAACGAAATAGGCCCCGAGCACGGCGAGCACCCAGAGCTGCAGCGCGAACCGGGCGCCGCCCTCGAGCCGGACGCGCGCGTCTGCGGTCACGGCGGCCGCGGCGAGGACGAACGAGAGCCCTGCGAGGAAAGCGATCGCGGTGACGATGAGCGCCTCGTACACCATCGCCGCGAGCCGCCGGCGGAGCGTCGCTGCCGGTGCGCTCGCCGGCGCCGCGCCGGCGCCGTTCATCGCTTGCCGGGCGGGGGCGCGACGAGCGTGGCCGCGGGCGGATCGCCGGGCTTCGCACCCGCCGAGGAGAGCTCGCGCCGCTTCTCCTCGGGAAGCTGCTGGTAGGCCTCCCATTTCTCCCGGACGGTCTGCTTCTTCTCGGGCGGCAGCTTCTCGATCTCGCGGTAGAACTCGCGGGCGGCTTCGCGCTCCTCGCGGCTCAGCGCGGCCCAGTCGCGCATGCGCTTCTGCACGCGGGCCTGCTCGTCGCGCGTCATCTGCGGATAGCTGTTGGCGAGCCCGATCCACTTGCGCTTGCGGAAGCCCTCCAGGTTCGGCCAGTCCTCCTTGAGCGGAGCGAGGATGCGCTGCTGCTCGGGCTTGAGCTGCGACCACGCCGGGCCGGGATCCTCGGCTGCACGCAGCCCGGACGCGCCGAGCGCGAGCGCGGCGCCTATTGCGGCGACCGCGAGTCCTCGCCGGAGGCCGCGAGCCCCTGCAGCCATGCCTGGAATCCCTTGTCGAGGTATGCGTCGAGGGGGAGGTCGCTCTTCAGCACCGCCGCGTCGATGGCCGCGATCTCGGCGGCCTGCGGATCCACCGCGAGGAGCGCCTCGCGCTGCGCCTGCTGCCACGCGTTCAGGCCGAAGAGCGCCGCCGCGAGCATCAGGGCCGGCACGACGTAGTGCGTGAGGGCGTGCAGCCATCCGCCGGTCCTCGCCGCCGTCCCCGGCCCGTTCGCGACCAGCGCGCCCGCGCTCACCGCGGCCCGCTGCCGGGAAAGCGCCCGCTCCCGCGCGGCCCGCAGCCGCTCGAGCGTCTCGGGTGCGAGGGCGAGCCCCTCGTCGAGGCGCTCCTTGATCTTGCGCGAAAGCTCGAGTTCGTTCACAGGGTAATCCCTCTCGCCCGCAGCGCGGCGGCCAGCGCATGCGTCGCGCGCGAGCAATGCGTCTTGACGCTGCCCTGCGAACATCCCATGGCGGCAGCGGTCTCGGCCACGTCGAATTCCTCCCAGTAACGCAACAGGAAAGCCTCGCGTTGACGCGCGGGGAGTTTCGCGATTTCTTCCTCAATGATTTCAAGTATTTGCGCCCGAGACCGCTGCTCAGCCGGGTTCTCCGCGTGACGCGACGCGTCTGCGGACTCGAGCGTGTCGAGCACGTCCTCCCCCGGGTCGTCGCGCCCCGCGGCGAGCGAGGAGAAGAGCGTCGTCCACAGGGAGCGCACCTTGTTGCGCCGGAAGTGATCGCGGATCGCGTTCTGCAGGATCCGCTGGAAGATGAGGGGCAGCTCGCCCGCCGGACGCGCGCCGTACTTCTCGGCGAGCTTCAGCATCGCGTCCTGCACGATGTCGAGGGCCGCCTCATGCTGGCGCACGGCGAACAGGGCCTGCTTGTAGGCGCGCCGCTCGACGTCGGCGAGGAATGCTGAGAGTTCGCTCCGGGAAGCCAGGGGCGGGGTCCTCGATGGGTGGTCGGCCGCCCGAAGGGCGTGCGGCCGGCGCACCCGGCTTGGCCGGCGGCCCCGGACTGCTGCGGCCCATCGGTGCCCGTCGGTTGCCGTTCGGTCGCGCTCGGTCGCTCGGCCGCGATCCTCTGGGGGATCAGTGCGATCTTATCAAATCCGCCTATGCCTCCCGCGCGCGCCCGTGTGCTGCGCCGCCCGCCTTGACCGAGGCCGCGCCCGCCGTTACTGTTCTACGTTTTCGCCAGAAGATTCAAGGCATTTTCCTGGGAGTTCCCCAATGAAACTCACCGGCACGGAGATCTCGGGCAGCGCGGCCGAACGGACGGGCGCCGAGATCGTGGTCAAGTGCCTCGAGGCCGAGGGCGTCGAGTACGTTTTCGGCTACCCCGGCGGCGCCGTCCTCTTCATCTACGACGAGCTCTTCAAGCAGGACAAGGTCCGTCACGTCCTCGTGCGCCACGAGCAGGCGGCGGCCCACGCGGCGGACGCGTATTCGCGCGCGAGCAAGAAGGTCGGCGTCTGCCTGGTGACGTCCGGCCCCGGCGTCACCAACGCGGTGACCGGCATCGCGACGGCGTACATGGACTCGATCCCGATGGTGATCCTGTCGGGCCAGGTGCCGACGCACGCGATCGGGCAGGACGCGTTCCAGGAGGTGGACGCCGTGGGGATCACGCGGCCCTGCGTGAAGCACAACTTCCTGGTGAAGGACGTGCGCGAGCTCGCGGCGACGATCAAGAAGGCGTTCGTCATCGCGACGACCGGACGCCCGGGGCCGGTGCTCGTCGACATCCCCAAGGACGTCACCATCGCGAAAGCGCCGTTCCACTACCCCGAGGCACTCGCAATGCGCTCGTAAAACCCGGTGACCAAGGGCCACCCGGGCCAGATCAAGAAGGCGGCGCAGCTCATCCTGGAGGCGAAGCGGCCCATGATCTACTCCGGCGGCGGCGTCATCCTCTCCGACGCGGCGCCGCTGCTTCAGCGCCTGGCGAAGACGCTCGGCTACCCGGTCACCAACACGCTGATGGGGCTCGGCGGCTATCCCGGGGACGACCGCCAGTTCCTCGGCATGCTGGGCATGCACGGGACCTACGAGGCCAACATGGCGATGCAGCATTGCGACGTGCTGGTCGCGATCGGCGCGCGCTTCGACGACCGCGTCATCGGCAACCCCGCCCACTTCGGCCAGGTGCCGCGCAAGATCGTCCACATCGACGTCGACCCGTCGTCGATCTCCAAGCGGGTGAAGGTCGACGTTCCCATCGTCGGCCACGTGCCGGACGTGCTCGAGGAGCTGCTGAAGCAGGTCGAGCCGCAGGTGGACCGCGTCGACCAGAAGGCGCTCGCGGCGTGGTGGGCGCAGATCGAGCTCTGGCGCGGCCGCGACTGCCTGCGCTACGACCGCGCGGCCGCGATCATCAAGCCGCAGTTCGTGGTCGAGAAGCTCTACGAGGTGACCGGCGGCGACGCGTTCATCACTTCCGACGTCGGCCAGCACCAGATGTGGGCGGCGCAGTTCTACAAGTTCGCCAGGCCGCGCCGGTGGATCAACTCCGGGGGGCTCGGCACGATGGGCGTCGGCCTCCCCTACGCGATGGGCGCGCAGCTCGCCAACCCGGACGCCACCGTCGCCTGCATCACCGGCGAGGCGAGCTTCATGATGTGCATCCAGGAGCTCTCGACCTGCAAGCAGTATCGCCTGCCGCTGAAGATCGTGCTCCTCAACAACCGCTACATGGGCATGGTGCGCCAGTGGCAGCAGTTCTTCCACGGCAACCGGTACTCGGAGTCCTACATGGACGCGCTGCCCGACTTCGTCAGGCTCGCCGAGAGCTTCGGCCACGTGGGCATGCGCATCGAGAAGCCCGGCGACGTCGAGCCGGCGCTGCGCGAGGCGTTCGCGCGCAAGAACGACCTCGTGTTCATGGACTTCCTCACCGACCAGACCGAGAACGTCTATCCCATGGTGCCGGGGGGCAAGGGCCTCTCCGAGATGATCCTTTCCGAGGAGCTCTGAGGTGAACGCCCCCAGTCCCTACGCCCTGCCCGTCCAGGAGGCGAAGGCCATGCGCCACATCATCTCCGTGCTGCTCGAGAACGAGGCGGGCGCGCTCTCGCGCGTCGCCGGACTGTTCTCGGCGCGCGGCTACAACATCGAGTCCCTGACCGTCGCGCCCACCGAGGATCCGTCGCTCTCGCGCATGACCATCGTCACGACCGGCTCGGACGACGTGATCGAGCAGATCACCAAGCAGCTGAACAAGCTGATCGACGTCGTCAAGCTCGTCGATCTGTCGGAATCGGCGCACATCGAGCGCGAGCTGATGCTCATCAAGGTGCGCGCCGCCGGCAAGGACCGCGAGGAGATGAAGCGCATGGCCGACATCTTCCGCGGCCGCATCATCGACGTCACCGAGAGCACCTACACCGTCGAGCTCACCGGCGACGGGTCGAAGCTCGACGCATTCATCGAGGCGCTCGACAAGGCCGCGATCCTGGAGACGGTTCGCACCGGAGCCTCCGGCATCGCGCGCGGCGAGCGCGTCTTGAGGGCCTGACCGCGGCCGCACCGCACGCGCGGGCGGCACCCCGACACCGCCGGCCGGCGCGCTCGCGCCGGCCGGCTCCGACAACCGCAGAAGGAAAAAACCCAATGAAGGTCTATTACGACAAGGACGCCGACCTCTCCCTCATCAAGGGCCGGAAGGTCGCCATCATCGGCTACGGGTCCCAGGGGCACGCGCACGCCCAGAACCTCAACGACTCGGGCGTCAAGGTCACCGTCGGGCTGCGCAAGGGCGGCGCTTCGTGGGACAAGGCGAAGAAGGCCGGCCTCACGGTCAAGGAGGTCGGCGAAGCGGTCAAGGGCGCCGACGTGGTGATGATCCTGCTGCCGGACGAGAACATCGCCGCCGTGTACAAGAGCGACGTCGAGCCCAACATCAAGAAGGGCGCGGGGCTCGCGTTCGCGCACGGCTTCAACATCCACTACGGGCAGGTGCAGCCGCGCGCCGACCTCGACGTGTTCATGGTCGCGCCGAAGGCCCCCGGGCACACCGTGCGCTCGACCTACGCCCAGGGCGGCGGCGTGCCGATGCTGATCGCCGTGCACCAGAGCCCTTCCGGCAAGGCCCGCGACGTCGCGCTGTCCTACGCGGCGGCGATCGGCGGCGGCAAGGCGGGCGTCATCGAGACGTCGTTCAAGGAGGAGACCGAGACCGACCTCTTCGGCGAGCAGACCGTGCTCTGCGGCGGCTGCGTCGAGCTCGTCAAGGCGGGCTTCGAGACGCTGGTCGAGGCGGGCTACGCGCCGGAGATGGCCTACTTCGAGTGCCTGCACGAGCTCAAGCTCATCGTCGACCTCATGTACGAGGGCGGCATCGGCACCATGAACTACTCGATCTCGAACAATGCCGAGTACGGCGAATACGTGACCGGGCCGAAGATCATCACCGAGCAGACCAAGAACGCGATGCGCGCGGCGCTGCGCGACATCCAGACCGGCGAGTACGCCAAGAGCTTCATCCTCGAGAACCGCGCCGGCGCGCCGACGCTGCTCTCGCGCCGCCGCATCACCGCCGAGCACGAGATCGAGAAGGTCGGTGCGAAGCTGCGCGACATGATGCCCTGGATCCGCAAGAACCGGCTGGTCGACACCTCGAAGAACTAGCGAAACCGCGTCCCGTCGGACCCGACGGCCCGGCGGGGGTGCTCCCCCGCCGGCCGCGCACCGGCGGGAACCGCGCGCCCCGCGAACGCGAACGACGAGCCCTCGATGTCGAACTACCCCTATCCGATCATCGCTCGCGAGGGCTGGCCCTTCCTCGCCGGGAGCATCGCGCTCGCGTTGGCGGTCGCCTACCTCGCGGGCTGGGCCTGGTCGGCGCCGGTGTGGCTCTGGATCGTCTTCGTCCTGCAGTTCTTCCGCGACCCGCCGCGGACGGTGCCCGGCAGCGAGCGCACGGTCGTGTGCCCGGCCGACGGCCGGATCGTGGCGGTCGAGCGCGCGCGCGACCCGTATCTCGAGCGCGACGCCACCAAGGTGAGCGTCTTCATGAACGTCTTCAACGTCCACTCCAACCGCTCCCCGGTGGACGGCGAGGTGAAGAAAGTCTGGTACAACGCCGGGAAGTTCCTGAACGCCGACCTCGACAAGGCCTCGCTCGAGAACGAGCGCAACGCCCTGTGGCTGCGCACGGCGTCCGGCGCGGACGTCACCACCGTGCAGGTGGCGGGGCTCATCGCCCGCCGGATCCTCTGTTACGTGAAGGAGGGCGACCGACTGCGGCGCGGCGACCGGTTCGGCTTCATCCGGTTCGGCTCGCGCGTGGACCTCTATCTGCCGCCGACCGCGGGAATCAGGGTCGAGCTCGGGCAGAAGGTGTACGCTACCGAAACCGTCGTCGCGGAGCTTTGAGGAGCGTGGCGCAGGACGCTGCAGGGCCAATCGGGACCGATCCGGACGCGCGCCGGCCGGCCGGCCGCACGGATCCGCGGGGGCCGCGGGCCCCGCGCGTCGCGGTCGGCTGAAGCCCGCGGCGGCGGTCGGGAGGAAGACGGGGATCTCGTGGCGGAACTGCGCTCTCCGCGTAGGGGGCTGCTCCGGGGCGCGCTGCGCCGCCGGGGCATCTACATCCTGCCCAACCTCTTCACGACCGCGGCCCTCTTCGCCGGGTTCTACGCGATCGTGCAGGCGATGAACGGCCGCTGGGAGCACTCGGTGGTCGCCATCTTCGTCGCCATGGTGCTCGACGGCCTCGACGGCCGGGTCGCGCGGCTCACGCGCACGCAGAGCGAGTTCGGCGAGCAGTACGACAGCCTGTCGGACATGGTGTCGTTCGGGGCGGCGCCCGCGCTCGTGATGTACGAGTGGGCGCTGCGGCCCCTCGGCCGGCTCGGCTGGATCGCGGCGTTCGTCTACTGCGCCGGCGCGGCGCTCCGGCTCGCGCGCTTCAACACCAACATCGGCGTGGTCGACAAGCGCTACTTCCAGGGGCTGCCCAGCCCTGCCGCGGCGGCGCTCGTCGCCGGCTTCATCTGGATGATCGTGGACTTCGGTTTCCGCCCCGACGACCTCGTCCGCTGGGCCGCGTTCGCGGTGACCCTGTTCGCGGGGGTGTCGATGGTGACCACGGCGCCCTTCTACAGCGGCAAGGACATCGACCTGAGGCGCAGCGTCCCCTTCGCGGCGGTGCTGGCGATCCTGTTCGCGATCGTGCTCGTCTCCTTCGATCCGCCGACGGTGCTGTTCGGCGTCTTCGTGCTCTACGGGCTGTCGGGTTACGTGCTCTGGCTCGCCCGGCAGCGGCGGCCGCGCCCGCCGCTCTGAGAGCGCGGGGGGCGCGGCCGGCGGCCCCCCCCGGGGGGCGGTTGCGCCGCCGCGGCAATGCCGCTATATTCGGTCGCATGCCGAGCGTCATCGCATCGCTCACGCTTCTCCCCGGCCTTCCGCTAGCGAGCGGGCGGGCCGCGCTGCTGCTGCGCCTCGCGCGCTAGCACACCTCCCTCAGACAATCCGGCTGTACCCCGCGCGGGGCCCGCAAGGGCGCCGCGGCAGGCATCGATCCATCCCGAGCCAGGACGACAGGAGCACCCCCATGACCGACCGCCTCATCATCTTCGACACGACGTTGCGCGACGGCGAGCAGAGCCCCGGCGCCTCCATGACCAAGGAGGAGAAGCTGCGCATCGCGAAGCAGCTCGAGCGGCTGCGCGTCGATGTCATCGAGGCGGGCTTCCCCGCGGCCTCGAACGGCGACTTCGAGGCGGTGCGCGCGATCGCCGGCGCGATCAAGGACTCGACCGTCGCCGGGCTGTGCCGCGCGAACGACCGCGACATCTCGCGCGGCGTCGAGGCGCTGCGCGGCGCGAAGCGCTGGCGCATCCACACCTTCATCGCCACGAGCCCGTTGCACATGGAGAAGAAGCTGCGCATGACGCCCGAGCAGGTCCTGGAGCAGGCGAAGCTCGCGGTGCGCTTCGCGCGGCAGCACTGCGACGACGTCGAGTTCTCGCCCGAGGACGGGAGCCGCTCCGAGATCGACTTCCTGTGCCGGGTGCTCGAGGCGGTGATCGCGGAGGGCGCGCGCACCATCAACATCGCCGACACCGTCGGCTACGCCGTGCCGCAGCAGTACGGCGAGTTCATCCGCACGCTCCGTGAGCGCATCCCGAACTCGGACCGGGCGGTCTGGTCGGTGCATTGCCACAACGACCTCGGCATGGCCGTGGCGAACTCGCTCGCCGGCGTCAAGGTCGGCGGCGCGCGGCAGGTGGAGTGCACGATCAACGGGCTCGGCGAGCGCGCCGGCAACACCTCGCTCGAGGAGGTGGTGATGGCGGTGAAGACCCGCAAGGACTTCTTCGGCCTGGAGACGCGGATCGACACGACCCAGATCGTCCCGGCGTCGCGGCTCGTCTCGCAGATCACCGGCTTCGTGGTGCAGCCGAACAAGGCGGTCGTCGGCGCCAACGCCTTCGCCCACGCCTCCGGGATCCACCAGGACGGCGTGCTGAAGGCGCGGCAGACCTACGAGATCATGACCGCCGAGGACGTCGGCTGGTCGGCCAACAAGATCGTCCTCGGCAAGCTCTCGGGGCGCAACGCGTTCAAGCAGCGCCTCAAGGAGCTCGGCATCGAGCTCGACAGCGAGGAGGCCGTGAACGTCGCCTTCCAGAAGTTCAAGGACCTCGCGGACAAGAAGTCGGAGATCTTCGACGAGGACCTGCACGCCCTCGTCTCCGACGAGGCGGTGAGCTCCGCGCCGGAGCACTGGAAGCTCGTCACCATGCACCAGGCGAGCGGCATGGGCGAGCGGCCGCACGCGGAGGTCGTGCTCGCCGAGGGCGGCGCCGAGCGCCGCACGGCCGCGGACGGGGACGGGCCAGTCGACGCGACCTTCAAGGCGATCGAGCGCGTGGCGAAGAGCGGCACGGAGCTCCTTCTGTACTCAGTGAACGCGGTCACCCACGGCACCGAATCGCAGGGCGAGGTCACGGTGCGGCTCGCGAAAGCCGGGCGCATCGTGAACGGCGTCGGCGCGGACACCGACATCATCGTCGCCTCCGCCAAGGCCTACATCAACGCGCTGAACAAGCTGCACGGCAGCGAGCGGCTGCATCCGCAGACCTCGCAGCCGACGCCCTGAGCCGGGGCTGCCGTGAAGGACCTCGCGCCCGAGATCTTCCGCCAGCGGCTCCTCATCGAGGGCCGCTACGGGCGCGACGTCGGCGAGCCCGAGGTGCGCGCCTACCTCACGGGTCTCGCCGCGCACCTCGGCCTGCGCGCCTACGGCGAGCCGACGGTGCATTCGCCCGGCGGCCAGGGCAAGCCCGGGAACCAGGGCTACGACGCGTTCCTGCCACTCGTCGATTCGGGGATCGCGCTCTACGTCTGGACCGCGGCGCGCTTCTTCTCGGTGGTTGTCTTCACGTGCAAGCCGTTCACGCCCGCCGCGGCGGTCGAGTTCACACGCCGCTTCTTCGCCGTGGCCGGCGAGCCGGAGTTCGCCTCGTTCTAGGACGGTGACGGGAAGCGGTGAGGCCGCGCCACGGCCGGCACGGGCCAGTCCGGGCGCGACCGCAGCGCGGCGTCCCCGACGCGAAACGACTCGATGGGGCGCGACCCCTCTCGCCCCGCGCCGCTAAACGGGCCGCGCCGCGCCCGGCCGCGTCGCGCGCGCGTACAGGGCCGCGGCGAGAAAGAGCAGGGCCGCGAGCGCGGTCTGTGCGGCGGCGAGCGTCCGCGAGGCGCCCTGCTCGGACCACGCGCGCACGATGCCCTCGGCCAGATACACGAGCACGAGCATCGACATCCACTGGAAGGTGTAACGGCGACGCCTCAGGAAACCCGGCAGGGCGGCGGCGAGCGGCAGCACCTTCAGCGCGAGCCACGAGCCGCCGGGACGCAGCGGCGCGAGCACGAGTTCCCAGGCGAGCCCGAGCGCGATCAGCCCGACGAGCAGAACGGTCGCCGCGGCCGCGAGCGCGCGCGCGCTCACGGGCCGCTTGCCTCTTTGGCGAGGCGCACGAGGGCCTCGCGCGCCTCGCCCGCGCTCGTCACCGGGGCGTCGAAGTCGAAGCGCAGGATCCTGCCGTCGGCCCGCACGTCGAACCCGTCGCAGTCGATGCCGAGCATCTGGGCCACGGCCGGTGCAAGGCCGTGGACGCGGCGGCAGTAGCGGGCCAACGCCTCGGCGTGGTCCGCGTTCATGTGGGCGACGATTCCGTCCTCGACCTCGGCGAGCCGGTGCTCCGGCGGCGCGTAGCTCGCCGGGGAAATGGAGCGGATGGCGCCGAACCCGCCGATGTGCCGCACGAAGACCGGCGCGATCGCGAAGAACGAGAAGTCGCCGAGCGCGAGCAGGCGCTCGCCGTCCGGGAAATAGCGGAGATAGCGGGCGCGGACGGGGCCCGGATCTTCGAGAGGCGTCGCATCCCCCACCAGCGTGAGGCGCGCGCCCGTCTGCACGTCCTCCCCGGGGTCGTGCACGAAGAGGCTCGCGCGCGGGTCGGCCGCGAGGTTCTTCGTGTGCTCGGCGAGCCGGCTCGCGAGGAACACCGGCCGCGCCCCGGCGTCGAGGACGAACGGCACGATCGAGCCGAAGGGATAGCCGCCGAGCCGCCGCGAGAGCGTCGCGAGCACCCCGGCGCGGTGCCGGCGCAGGTAGCGGCGCGCTTGCGTTCCCTCGTCCATCATCCGGCCGCCGCGGGACCGGCGAGCCGCGCGGCGATGCGCGCGAGCCGTTCCCCCAGCGCGATGGCGAGCTGCTTCTCCTCGGCGTCGACCGGCCGGTCGTCGGCGGCTCCGCCGACATGGCTCGCGCCGTAGGGCGTGCCGCCGCCGCGGGTCGCCGAGAGCGCCGGCTCGGTGTAGGGCAGGCCGACGATCAGCATGCCGTGGTGGAGCAGCGGCAGCATCATCGAGAGGAGCGTGGCCTCCTGTCCGCCGTGCATCGTCGCCGTGGACGTGAACACGGCGGCCGGCTTCCCGGCGAGCGCGCCCTTGAGCCAGAGGGCCGTCGTCCCGTCGAGGAAATACTTGAGGGGCGCCGCCATGTTGCCGAACCGGCCCGGGCTGCCGAGGACGAGGCCCGCGCAGGCCTCGAGGTCGGCGAGCTCGCAGTAGGGGGCGCCCTCGTCGGGCACCGCGGGCGCAGTCGCCTCGGCCACGGTCGACACCTTCGGGACGGTGCGCACGCGCGCGCGCATGCCGGGGACGCGCTCGACGCCGTGCGCGACCCAGCGCGCGAGCTCGCGCACCGCGCCGCCGTGGCTGTAGTAGAGCACGAGAACGTCTGGCATCGGGACGCGGGGCGCAAGGCGCGGCGCTATTATAGGGTCACGCGATGCGACTCCCGCCGACGAACCTGCGTGCGACCGGGCTCAAGCTGTGGCGGTTCGCCGCGGCGGTGGGGCAGCGGCTTGTCAGCGATCGCTGCCTCGAGGTGGCCGCGAGCCTCACCTTCACGACGCTCTTCGCGCTCGTCCCGCTGCTCACCATCGCGATCACGGTGTTCGCGGCGCTTCCCGTCGCGAAGGAGCTGATGGCGCGCATCCACGCATTCCTCGGCGAGCAGCTCCTTCCGCCCGCCGTGGCCGACACCATCCTCGGCTATGTCCACCGGTTCGCGCAGCAGGCCGCGGGCCTGACCGCCGTCGGGCTGGCCGTGCTCGCGGTGACCGCGGTCACCTTGATGGCGACGATCGAGCGCGCCTTCAACACCATCTGGCGGGTGCGCCGCCCGCGCCCGCTCGGCGTGCGGATCGTCGTCTACTGGGGCGCGCTGACGCTGGGTCCGATCCTCGTCGGCGCGAGCCTCTGGGCGACGTCGTACGTGGTCGTGAAGTCGCTGGGCTACGTCCAGGGTCTCCCGGGCGCCGCCGACGCCGTGCTCGCGCTCGTGCCGTTCGCGTCGATCGCCACGGCGTTCACGCTGCTCTACATGCTGGTGCCGAACCGCGCCGTGCGCTTCCGCCACGCGCTCATCGCCGGCGTGGTCGCGGCCGTGCTCTTCGAGGCGATGAAGCGCGCCCTGGCGTTCTATCTTTCCGGGTTCGCGACCTACACGGCCGTCTACGGCGCCTTCGCCGCGGTGCCGATCTTCCTCCTCTGGCTCTATCTCTCCTGGGTCGTGACCGTGCTCGGCGCCGTGATCGCCGCGATGCTCCCCGAGTACGGGCTGTTGCGCGCCCGTCGCGACGCGGGCGCCGCGTCGTGGTTCACCGATGCGCTCGCGCTGCTCGCGGCGCTCGTCGCGGCGCGCCGGATTCCGCGGGCGTTGGCGCCTGCGGAGCTGGCGCGCACCGCGGGCGTGCCGCTCGACCGCACCGAAGAGTTGCTGGAACGGCTCGCCGCTCCGGCCTGGGTCGCGCGGACCGACCAGGACCTCTGGATCCTGTCGTGCGACGCCGAACAGGTGACCGTCGGCGACGTCTACAGGCTGGTGGTCTCGGGACCGCCGGCGCAGGGGGCGGACGCAGTGGCGCGCGAGCTCGCCGAGCGCATCGATGCGGCGGTCAGGGAATCCCTGCGCCAGCCGATCGCCGAGCTCGCCCGGCAGGAGCCGGCCGACAGGCGGCGCCTCGAGGCCGTGCGCTAGCCCCGGCGCGCGCCTGGCGGCGCGGCCGCGCGGGAGCGACGCGTTAGGTGACGGCGCTGAACTGGACCACCTGAACGCTCACCGTGCGCTCGAGAAGCCGCGTCGCGCGCACGCGGAGCTTCGACTGGAGCTCGCCGAGGTTCAGCTCGCAGGTGGAGTCGAGCGGGACCAGCGGCGCAAGCAGCGCCGGCGCCTGGTTGAGCGAAGGCACCTCGGGGAGCAGCAGGACGGGCTCCGCGGGCTCGCTCTCCGCGTCGCGAGCCTTGCGAATCGAGACGGGCCGCGCCGTGGGGGCGATCTCCTCGAGCCCGAGCTCCAGGTGATCGGGCTTGTCCGCGAGTACCCAGCGCACGACGCACACGTGGCAGGTGCGGCTGTCGCGCGTGCGGATGCCCACCACCTCGCCGACGCGGATCGGCTCGATCGGGCCGGAGAGGTGGAGCAGCGCGAAGCCGCGCGGGCTCTCGTTCGTCACGAGCCACTCGCCGCCGTCGGGCGCCGGCTTGCCCTGACGCTCGAGGAACTCCCAGATGCCGCGCAGGCCGACGGAGATCTCGACGCGGGCATGCGTGCGCAGCCGCGTGAACCGGCGGTTCGGCACGGCCCCCCAGTGTTTCACGAGCCGCCCCATCAGGTCGCGGAACGCGGGCTCGTCGCCATCCTCGGGCAACCCCATCGTCGGCGCACGTTCGCCGGCCGCGAGCTTGGCGAGCTGGTCGAGCAGCCGCTCCGCCAAGGGCAGGGTGTTGAGGATCAGGTCGTGGCCCTGCGGCATCGGGTGATGCCGCTTCGCGAGCGCGTAACCGGGAAGGTCGCGCTGCGGCTTGATGAGGAAGAGCCCCTGGCCGGGGCGCTGCTGGCCGGCCGGGGAGAGCGAGGCGAGGTCGCCGAAACGCTCCAGGTACGCGTTCAGCCGGTCCAGGTCGCCCTGCATCATCTTGAGCGGATCGGAGAACGCCACGAGCAGGGCGTTGCGGTAGATCGACGCGGGGGTATCGGTCTCGCCGGGGAGCGCCTTGCCCGCGAGCCCTCGGCGGGATGCGAAGTGGTAGAGCTCGTGCAGCTCCGACCACACGCCTTTCGGATTGGAGGCGTACATGCGGTAGCCGACCTGCAGGCGTCGCGCGAGGAGCTGCATCGCGCGCACGACCGGGACGAGCGCCCGGCCGCTCGAGGCGAACCCGAACAGGCGGCGGCCCTGTTCGACGAGGAGCAGTTTGTAGCTGTACGCGAGCTGGACGAGGAGCTCTTCGGCGATCGCGGCGGCCGAGCGGGAGTCCGTCGACAGCGGCAGCGTCGCCCGGGCGAGCCGCCCGTCGAGTGCGGGCAGGATCCGGTTGGCGCGCGCGAGGAAGAGCTCGGCGGCGTCCTGGCGCGTCGCGGCGCGCATCCGCGTGCCGTTGAGGCGCTCGAGCTCTTCGAGTAGGGCGCGTCCCGCAGCGGGCGCATCGTCGTCGGGGAGCCTGGCGAGCCACGCTGGGATGGCCTCGGGCGCGAGGTCGAACGGCCGGACCTTCCCGGCTCCGGTCGGCGGCAGACTCAGTTGCAGCGACATTCCCGGCTCCCGTCAGCTTGTATGTGTTGTTGAACAGCCTGAGCCGTCTCCTGCAATCGATATGCCACGCGCCCGGTGTCGCGGCGGATGTTCGGACGAGGTTCGGGAATATTTCATCTCGCGCTGGTGCCGGCCGGACGGGCCGGGCCGCAAGATATCGTCCGCGTGCTTCGTGGCCGTGGCGGGCGCGGCGGACGTGTGAAGTATTTCACGACGCCCGGGGTGGTCCCCGGGGCGGCGCCGACGGCGCTGTGACGGGAGCGTCGGGAGTGTCGGCGGTACGACAGGCCGGTCAGGCCGCGCCGATCTCCAGCAGCTCGACGGCCGTGGTCCGTTCCGCGACGCGCTGGACGCGGACCGGAGCGAGGCCCTGAGCCCGCTTGAGATAGAGCTCGCGCCGGCTCCTGCGTGCGCCGTCGGCGACGACCAGCATCGCCGGCTGGTTGCGTGCCGGCAGCGCCGGACAGAAGAGGACCTTCAGCGCCTCGCCCCGCCCGCCTGGCTCGAGCGTCGCGACGGCGGCGTGCACGCGCGGGGCGAGCTGCTGCAGGCCGATCTCGAGGTGGTCGGGGTTGTTGGAAACCACGCGGCGGACCATGCAGAGGTAATGGCGCCCCCGCTCGCGGGACCGGACGAGCACGACGTCGCCCACGGCGACCTGGCCTGCCGCCCCGCTCATCAGCCGCAGCGCGAACCCTGCGGCGCTCTCGTTCGCGATGACCCATTCGCTCGCGGTGCGGGCCGGCGCGCAGGGGCTCGCGCTGCCCAGCGCATCCCACGCCTCGCCGAGGCCGAATTGCACGTCGACACGCGGGTGGAAGCGCAACCGGGCCGAGCGCCTGCGCTTGTCGCCGCGCCAGTTCGCTGCCAGTCGCCGCATGAGGGCGCGGTACGCGACGGACCGCGCCGATTCGGGCAGGCCGAGCGTGTCGGGGCTCACGCCGCTCTGCAGGCGAACGAATTGCGATTCGATGCGCTCGACGAGCGCGCGCGTCACGAGGAAGCGCGCGCCGGGGGCGTCGTCGCCCTCCTTGCGCTTCGCGGCGGCCACGCCGGGCCGGTCGCGGCGCGGGTCGATGACGAACACGCCGCGCGGCTTCGCGTCGGGCGCCGCATCGACGAGCTCGGCGAGGCTGCCGAAGCGCGCGAGATAGTCTTGCACGAGCGCGAGCTCGCCCGACATCAGCCGGGCCGGCTCCGCGAAAGCGATGAGCAGCGCGTCGCGGTACGCCACTGCCGGGCTGCGGCCCGCGGGCTCCGGCTCGCGCTGGTCGAGCGCGAGCTCGCGAGCGAGCCCGTAGAGCAGATGCAGTTCCGCCCAGATGCCTCCGGGACTGCGGGCATAGAGCCTGTGGGTGAGCGCGAGGCGCCGTGCGGCGAGGTCGATCGCGTGGGCGAGCGGCGCCTGGATCTGGCGCTTCAGGCCGAATGCGAGCCAGGCGCGCGGCGTCTGCGTCACCGCGGCGGCGTAGCCGGCGCCGAGCTCCTTGAGCAGTTTCTCGATGAGGTAGGCGGTCTCGCGCAGCGGCGGCGCGAGCGGCAGCGCCGCGCCGGCGAGATTCCGGTCGAGGCGCGGCACGAGGGTCTCGACCCGCTCCCGCAGCATGTCGAGCAGGCGCACCCGGCCGCGCGCGCCCTGGGGGCGCCGGTTCAGCGTCACCAGCCGCTCGATGAGGAGCCGCGCCGCACCGGACGGGTCGTGCATCGGTAGCGTCGCGAGCCAGGCCGCGAGCTCTTCGGCGCTCGGCTCGTCGGCAGCCGCGGCGCCGCGTGCGGTCGCGATGAAGTTGATGATCATCGGGCGGGGTCTTCGGCTTCCGGCGGCGTCATGGCGGGAATTGCAATATACATGCCATATCGGTATGGCAATGCATAGGAACTTCTTTGCAGCCCGGGCGGACGCCGCGATCAGCCGACGGGCGCGCCGCGCGCCGGCGCGGGCCGTTCAGACGAGGGGGCCCTCGTAGCGGAACTTGCCGCGCCATGCGGCGAGCACCATGCGCGGATACTCCGCGCGGCCGAGGCTGCCGTTGTAGCGGCCGAGCGCCCGGAACAGGTCGCCGTTCTCGAGGTCGAGGTAGTGGCGCAGGATCGTGCAGCCGTAGCGCAGGTTGGTGCGCAGGTGGAACAGGTTGTGGTCGCGCTCGCCGATCAGCTCCACCCAGAAGGGCATGACCTGCATCAGGCCGCGGGCCCCGGCGCTCGAGACCGCGTACTTGCGGAAGCCGCTCTCGACCTCGATGATGCCGAGCACGAGCTGCGGGTCGAGCCCGGCGCGGGTCGCCTCGTAGTGGACGGCCTTCAGCAGCTCCACCCGGTAGGCCGCGTCGGGAATCCGCGGCGCGAGCCGCTGCGACATCTCGAGGAGCCAGCGGTAGCCGTGGGTCGGATCCGCGAACTTGAGCTGCGGCACGCCCCGGTCGGCGACCGCGCGCGACATCGCCGCCCGCACGCTCGCGGCGAGCGGCTCGTACTGCTGCGCCCCGGCGTCCGCCGCGAGGGGCGCGGCGGCGACAGCCAGTCCGACGAGGAGCGTCAGGATCCTTGCCACAGTTTCGTTCGCAGGAAATCCGCCGCCTCGGCGAGGCGGACGGGGATGGCCGACGCGTCGCGCCGGCCCTGGTACTCGATATTGCCATCCTTCAGGCCGCGCTCGCCAACGACGACGCGGTGGGGAATGCCAATTAGTTCCATGTCGGCGAACATGACGCCCGGGCGCTCGTCGCGGTCGTCCAGCAGCACCTCGACGCCGGCGGCCTCGAGCGCGTCGTGCAGGCGGTCGGCGGCCTCGCGCACCGCGGGGCTGCGGTGGTAACCGACCGGAACGAGGGCCACGCGGAACGGCGCCATCGGCTCGGGCCAGATGATCCCGCGCTCGTCGTGGTTCTGCTCGATCGCCGCGCCGACGATGCGCGTCACGCCGATGCCGTAGCACCCCATCTCGAAGGGCTGCTGCCGGCCGTTCTCGTCGAGGTAGGTGGCCTTCATCGCCTCGGAGTACTTCGTCCGCAGCTGGAAGATGTGCCCGACCTCGATGCCGCGCGCGATCTCGAGCCGGCCCTTGCCGTCGGGGCTCGGGTCGCCGGGGACGACGTTGCGGATGTCGGCGACGAGGCCGGGCTCCGGGAGGTCGCGCCCGAAGTTGACGCCCGTCAGGTGGAACCCTTCCTCGTTCGCGCCGCAGACGAAATCGCTCATCGCCGCCACGCTGCGGTCGGCCACGACGCGGATCGCCCTGCCGATGCCGACCGGGCCGATCGAACCGGGACGGCAGCCGAGGTGCCGCTCGACCTCCGCATCGGTCGCGAAGCGGAACGGGTCGAGCCCCGGCAGCTTCTGCGCCTTGATCTCGTTCAGCGTGTGGTCGCCGCGCAGCAGGAGCAGGGCGAACGCGTCGTCGTGCATGACGGCGATCGACTTCACCGTCTGCGTGAGGGGCAGGCCGAGCAGCTCGGCGACGTCCTCGCAGCGGGTCTTGCCGGGCGTCGGCACCTTGCGCATCGTCTCCCGCGGCGCGGCGCGGGGGGCTGCCGGGGCGAGCGCCTCGGCGAGCTCGACGTTGGCGGCGTAGTCCGAGCCGGGGCAGTAGGCGATCGCGTCCTCGCCCGAGTCGGCGAGGACGTGGAACTCGTGCGAGCCGGTGCCGCCGATCGCCCCCGTGTCGGCGGCGACGGCGCGGAATCCGAGCCCGAGGCGGGAGAAGATGCGCGTGTAGGTCTCGAACATGTTCCGGTACTCGCGCTCGAGGTCCGCGTGGCCGGCATGGAACGAGTAGCCGTCCTTCATGGTGAACTCGCGCCCGCGCATCACGCCGAAGCGGGGCCGGATCTCGTCGCGGAACTTGGTCTGGATCTGGTAGAAGTGCACCGGCAGCTGGCGGTAGCTGCGGATCTCGCGCCGCGCGACGTCGGTGATCACCTCCTCGTGGGTGGGCCCGATCACGAAGTCGCGCTGGTGCCGGTCTTTGAGGCGCAGCAGCTCGGGGCCGTACTTGTCCCAGCGCGCCGATTCCTGCCAGAGCTCGGCCGGCTGGACGGCGGGCAGGAAGACCTCGACCGCCCCGGCGCGGTCCATCTCCTCGCGGATCACTGCCTCGACCTTGCGAACGACGCGCAGCCCGAGGGGCAGCCACGAGTAGATGCCGCCCGCGAGCCTGCGGATGAGCCCGGCGCGGACCATCAGCTTGTGGCTCACGACCTCGGCGTCGGCAGGGGCCTCCTTGAGGGTGGAGATGAAGAAGCGGGAGACGCGCATCGTGCGGGGCTCGCTCGTGAAACCCGCGATTCTACTTGAACGCCCGCAGGCTCCCGCGCGCCCCGGCGCGCGTCCCTTCAAATCGGCCCTGACTTGTGGAAGAATCGGCGCAACGTCAGACAACTTGGCTGGTTACATGCTCGACCGCGAAGGCTATCGCCCGAACGTCGGCATCATCATCGCGAACGCGAAGAACGAGGTCTTCTGGGGCAAGCGGGTCAGCGAGCACGCCTGGCAGTTCCCGCAAGGGGGCATCAAGCACGGCGAGACGCCGGAGCAGGCGATGTACCGCGAGCTGCGCGAGGAGGTCGGTCTCCTTCCGTCGCACGTGCGCATCCTGGGCCGCACGCGCGGCTGGCTGCGCTACGAGGTGCCGAGCCAGTGGGTGCGGCGCGAGTGGCGCGCCAGCTACAAGGGCCAGAAGCAGATCTGGTTCCTCTTGCGCCTCGTCGGCCGCGACACCGACGTGTCGCTCCGGGCGAGCCCCAAGCCCGAGTTCGATGCCTGGCGCTGGAGCGACTACTGGGTGCCGCTCGAGAGCGTCATCGAGTTCAAGCGCGAGGTGTATCGGCAGGCGCTGACCGAGCTGGCGCCGTTCCTCTCGCGCGACCAGCGCCGCGCCCGATTCCCGGGCGCGCGCCTCGGGCGGCCGCAAGACTAGGGGTGCACCCTCGGGGCGCTCCCGCGGGATGATCGCCTGCGCGGAGTTCCGGCCGTGACGGAGCGACTGATCGAGCTCGTGCGGCTGCCGCGCCGCGCGGTCCATGTTCTCGCCGACAGCGCGCCCGCGGTCTTCCTCCTCCTCGACGAGCGTGCGGGCGGCATCCTCGTGAACACTCCGGCGTTCTGCGAAGCGAGGCTCGCCGCCGTCGCCGCCGTCGTGCGGCCGTCGTTCATCTTCTACCCGAGCGCGCGCGGCGCACGCGACGTCGAGCGCTGGCGCGCGGCGACGGGAGCGCGCACGATCGCGAGCGCGGAGGAGACGCCCGCCATCGCAGGCACCATCGACGAATCCGTGACCGGGGACGTGCGGCTCTACGGTCGGCTCGACTTCCTGATGCTGTCGGGCCGGACGCGCGGCACCTGCGCGCTGCGCGTGAAAGAGCCCCCCGGCCTCGTGTTCTTCGGTCCGGCGTTCGAGCACGCGGCGCCGCAGATGCTGCGGCCTCACCGGGACGACTACTCCTACGAGAACCGCCTCATCGGCGCGCTCGGGATCCGGGACCTCGCCTTCGAGTATGCGTTCTGCGACGACTACGTCCACGGCTCGAGCCGGATCGGTCCGGGAGCGGGTAAACTCTTTTCCGACGGGCTCGCTGCCGCGCTCGACGCCTGAGGCGGCCGGGTCCGCAGGAGGGCGTGCGATGCACCGAGACTATCTGCCGCTGCCGTGCCGTCCCCTCGCTCGCGGGGCCCGGGTCCGCGAGCCCGCGCAGGCGGCGCCCGGACGGCTGACCCTCGATTCGCCGGCGATCGGCTTCATGACCGACTTCCTCGCCGTGCCGGCCGCGGCGATCGAACCCTCGGCGACCGCAGACGAGGCCAACCGCACGATGATGCGCCGTGGCGTCCGGTCGCTGCTCGTGACCGACGAGTCGCGACGGGTGCTCGGTATCCTCACGGCGACCGATCTCCTCGGCGAGCGGCCGCTCCAGGCGGCGCGGGAGCGCGACGTGCCGCGAGCCGAGGTGCTGGTGCGCGACGTCATGACCCCGGCGCACGAGCTCGAAACGCTGCTCCTCGACGACCTGCGCGCCGCGTCAGTGGGCCGGGTGGTCGCGACCCTGGCGCGTGCCGGGCGCCAGCACGCGCTCGTCGCGGAGGTCGAGGGCGGCGCCGAGTACGTGAGGGGCATTCTGTCGCTCAGCCACATCGCGAGCGCGATCGGGATCACCTACGAGCTCTCGGTCGCCGCGCGGAGCTTCGCCGAGCTGGAGTCGGCGATCGGCGGAAGGGGCTGAAGCGGGATCACCGCGGGGCTGCCGGCTTGACAGTTCGGCGGCAGCCTCTTAAACTTCGTCGAAGTTTTAGATCAAGTCTAAAACTCGTCTCAACCGCAACGAAAGGAGGCACTCCATGCAACTGAAGGGTTCCAAGACCGAGGCCAACCTGAAGGCCGCCTTCGCGGGCGAATCCCAGGCCAACCGCCGCTATCTCTATTTCGCGAACAAGGCGGATGTCGAGGGCCAGAACGACGTCGCGGCGCTGTTTCGCTCGACCGCCGAGGGCGAGACCGGCCACGCCCACGGCCACCTGGAGTACCTCGAGAAGGTCGGCGATCCCGCCACGGGGATGCCGATGGGCGGCTCGCGCGACAACCTGAAGTCCGCGATCGCCGGCGAGACGCACGAGTACACCGACATGTACCCGGGCATGGCCAAGGAAGCGCGCCAGGAGGGCTTCGACGAGATCGCCGACTGGTTCGAGACGCTGGCGAAAGCCGAGCGCTCGCACGCCAACCGGTTCCAGAAGGCCCTCGACGCACTGGCCGACTGAAGCCGCGGCGCGCCCGCGCGCTGGAAGGAGGGGGCGGGCGACCGCTCCCTCTTTTTGATTCACCCGCCGCGCGCCTGCGTGGCGTGATGCACGACGCGCACCACATCCCCGGATCCGCAACGGAAACCCTCGGCCATGACCGTCCGTGAAGGCAGTCTCGAAGCACCGACCCGACACCCCATCGACTGGCAGTCGCCGGACTTCTACGACCGCGACAAGCTCTTTCACGAGATGGAGCGCGTGTTCGACATCTGCCACGGCTGCCGCCGCTGCGTCAGCCTGTGCCACGCGTTCCCGACGCTCTTCGACCTCGTGGACAACGGGCCGACCGGCGAGGTCGACGGCGTCGCCAAGGCGGACTACGGCAAGGTCGTCGAGCAGTGCTATCTCTGCGACCTCTGCTACATGACGAAGTGCCCGTACGTCCCGCCGCACGCGTGGAACGTCGACTTCCCGCATCTGATGCTGCGGGCGAAGGCCGTGGCGTACAAGCGCGGCGAAGTGGGGCTGCGCGACCGCCTGCTCGACGACACCGACGCCGTCGGGCAGTTCGCGGGCATCCCGATCGTGACGCGCGCGGCGAACGCGGTGAACGGGACGGCCCTCGGGCGCAAAGTCCTGCAGAAGGCCCTCGGCGTCGATCGCGAGGCGTGGATGCCGGACTTCGCCGTGGACACGCTGCCGTCGGTCGCCCCGGCGAGCGCGGACTTCCCCGTGAGGGACGGCGAGCGCACCCCGGGGAAGGTCGCCGTCTTCGCGACTTGTTACGCCAACTACAACGAGCCGGGCATCGCGCTCGACCTCCTGAAGATCCTCGCGCACAACGAGATCCCGTACGTGCTCGTCGACCAGGTCTGCTGCGGGATGCCGCACATGGAGAGCGGCGCGCTCGAGGAGGTCGCGCGCCAGAAGGAGCACAATGTGCCGCGCATGGCGGCGCTCGCGCGCGCGGGCTACGCGATCGTGACGCCGATCCCCTCCTGCACCCTGCAGTTCAAGCAGGAGCTTCCGCTCATGTTCCCCGACGACCCCGACGTGCAGGCCGTCCGGGAAGCGATGTTCGACCCGTTCGAGTACCTCGTCGCCCGCAACAAGGACGGGCTGCTCAAGACCGATTTCAAGAAGCCGCTCGGCAAGGTGTCCTACCACGTCCCGTGCCACCTGCGCGTGCAGAACATGGGGCGCAAGACCGAGGAGCTGTTGAAGCTCATCCCCGGCACCACCGTCACCACGGTCGAGCGCTGCTCGGGCCACTCCGGCGCCTGGGGCATGAAGGAAAAGTTCTTCCGGACGGCGATGAAGATCGGCAAGCCGGTGTTCAAGGCGATGGCCGAGCCGCAACCCGATTACATCTCGTCGGACTGCCAGCTCGGCGGGCGGCACATCGAGCAGGGCACGCGCGACGCGAAGCTCACCGCGGCGACGCTCGCGCACCCGCTGACGCTCGTCCGCATGGCCTACGGGCTCTGAAACAGCAACGCACGGAGAAGACATGCCGCAGATCGAACGCGATTCCATCCTCACCCTGGAGGCGTACGCGCGCGCGCGCGACGAGTTCCGCCGCAAGGTGATGGACCACAAGAAACACCGCCGGCTGCCGCTCGGCGACCACGTGACGCTCATCTTCGAGGACGAGCTCACCATCCGCTACCAGGTGCAGGAGATGCTGCGCGCCGAGCGGATCTTCGAGGAGGACGAGATCCGCCACGAGCTCGAGACGTACAATCCGCTGATCCCCGACGGCCGCAACTGGAAGGCCACGATGATGATCGAGTACCCGGACGTGGAAGAGCGCCGCCGGGCGCTGGCGAGGCTGAAGGGCATCGAAGACCGCGTGTACGTCCAGGTCGAGGGCTCGCCGCGCGTCTACGCGATCGCCGACGAGGACCTCGAGCGCGAGAACGAGGAGAAGACCTCGTCGGTGCACTTCCTGCGCTTCGAGCTCACCGAGGACATGGCGAAGGCGCTGAAGTACGGCGTCGGCCTGGCGGTGGGCGTCGACCATCCGGCGTACAGCGCCGTGGTCGATCCCGTCCCGGCGGAGATCCGGAACTCCCTCGTCGGCGATCTCGCGTGACGCGCTTCGCCGGCGCGCTCGCCGCGGCGCTGCTCGCCGGCTGCGCCGGCACGCCCGACCCGTCGGCCTTGCCGGCGACCGGCGATCCCAACGTCCCGCCCGAGGCGAAGCGCACGGCCAGCGCCGCCGGCATCGCTCTGCCGGCATGGCCGGCGGCGGAAGACCTCATCCCCGTGCGGTCGAGCCGCGCGGCCGCGCTGCAGTATTACGTGGACGGCAAGTCGCTGTCGGTCGCGCAGGGCGACGTGGTGCGGTTCACGCTGGTCGGCAAGGGCGCGGGAGGCGCCGAGAACGTGACCTACGAGGCGTTCCGGTGCAGCACGCGGGAGCGCGCCGTTTACGCCCATGGGCGGACGGACCGGACTTGGCGCGAGGTGGCCGATCCGCAATGGGGGCCGATCGGCCGCCCGGACGAGGTGCGCGGCGTCCTCTTCGCCTATCACCTCTGCCCGGGCCGACGCGCCGTGAAGGATGCGGCCGAGGGCGTGAACGCGCTGAAGTACGGCCACCCGGAAGCCACTGGCGCCACCGGCGGCCTGCGGCCCGACCGCGGCTTCTGATCGGCAACCCTTCTAGAGGACGACCAGGTTGTCGCGATGGATGAGCTCCGGCTCGTCCACGTAGCCGAGGGTCGCCTCGATCTCGCTCGACGGACGGCCGAGGATGCGGCGCGACTCGGCGGCGCTGTAGTTGGCCAGCCCGCGCGCGATCTCGCGGCCCTCGGGCGAGATGCAGCTCACGACCGCGCCGCGCTCGAACTCTCCCTCGACGGACCGGACGCCGATCGGCAACAGGCTCTTGCCGTCGCGAACCAGCGCGCGGGCGGCGCCGGCGTCGACGTGCAGGCGGCCGCTGACCTGGACGTGATCGGCGAGCCACTGCTTGCGGGCGGCGAGCGGCGCGGTGTCGGCGACGAGCAGCGTGCCGATCGCCTCGCCCGCGGCGAGGCGGGTGAGCACGTCGGGCTCCCGCCCGGAGGCGATGACGGTGCTCGCGCCGCTGCGCGCTGCGCGCTTGGCCGCGAGCACCTTCGTGATCATCCCGCCCCGGCCGATCGCGCTGCCGGCGCCGCCCGCCATCGCCTCCAGCGCCGGGTCTCCTGCCCGGCCCTCGGCGACCAGCGTCGCCGCCGGGTCGGCGCGCGGATCCGACGTGTAGAGGCCCGGCTGGTCGGTGAGGATCACCAGCACGTCGGCCTCGATCAGGTTGGTCACGAGCGCGGCGAGCGTGTCGTTGTCGCCGAACTTGATCTCGTCGGTGACCACGGTGTCGTTCTCGTTGATGACGGGGACGACGCCGAGCGCGAGCAGCGTGCGCAGCGTCGAGCGCGCGTTGAGGTAGCGCTGGCGATCGGCGAGGTCGGCGTGCGTCAGGAGCACCTGCGCCGTGTGCAGGCCGAGCTCCGCGAAACACGACTCGTAGACCTGCGCGAGGCCCATCTGCCCGACGGCGGCCGCGGCCTGCAGCTCGTGCATCGCCTGCGGCCGTCTCGCCCAGCCCAGCCGCTGCATGCCCTCGGCGATCGCGCCGCTCGACACCACGACGACCTCGCGGCCGGCGCCCTTGAGCGACGCGATCTGCGACGCCCAGCGCCCGATCGCCGCGCGGTCGAGCCCGGCGCCCTCGTTCGTGACCAGGGCGCTGCCCACCTTGACGACGAAGCGGCGCGCTTCAGCCACGCGCGGGCTCATCGCGTCGCTGCCTGGCGAGGAAGTCCGCGATCGCGCGCACCACGGCGTCGGTGCCCTCTCCCGAGATCGCGGACACCCGGAAGTGCGGCTTCGTCCAGCGCAGCCGCCGCAGGATCTCGCCGGCGACCCGGTCGCGGTCCCCGGGCGGAACGAGATCGATCTTGTTCAGGACGAGCCAGCGCGGCTTCGCGGCGAGCGCCGGGTCGTACTTCTTCAGCTCCGCGCCGATCGCGCGCACGGCTCGAACCGGGTCGGACCCGTCGACCGGCGCGACGTCCACGATGTGCAGGAGCAGCCGCGTGCGCGACAGGTGGCGGAGGAACTGGTGGCCGAGGCCCGCGCCCTCGGCGGCGCCCGCGATGAGCCCGGGCACGTCCGCGATCACGAAGCTCGCCTCGTGGCCGACGCGCACCACGCCGAGGTGGGGGCTCAGGGTGGTGAACGGGTAGTCGGCCACCTTGGGCCGGGCGCTCGAGACCGCGCGAATGAAAGTGGACTTGCCCGCGTTGGGCAGACCGAGCAGCCCCACGTCGGCGAGCACGCGGAGCTCGAGCGCGAGGTTGCGGCTCTCGCCGGGCTCGCCGGGCTGGGCATAGCGAGGGGCGCGGTTGGTGCTCGACTTGAAGTTGATGTTGCCGAGCCCGCCCCGGCCACCCTTGGCGAGCAGCGCCACCGCGCCGTCGGTGTCGAGATCGGCGATGCGCTCGCCGGTGTCGCGGTCGGTGATCACCGTCCCCACCGGCACGCGCAGGTAGACGTCCTCGCCGCTGCGGCCGTTCTTCTGCTTGCCCATGCCCTTGCCGCCGTCCTTCGCGCGGTGGATGCGGGCGTAGCGGTAGTCGATCAGCGTGTTGACGTTGCGGTCGGCGACGGCATAGACGCTCCCGCCGCGGCCGCCATCGCCGCCGTCGGGCCCGCCGCGCGGGACGTACTTCTCGCGGCGGAAGCTCGCGGCGCCGTCCCCGCCCTTGCCGGCATGGACCTCGATGCGCGCTTCATCGACGAATTTCATTCGGGGGCTCCGTTCCGGTTCCGGTGTGCATCGGAACGAGCAGGCGGGGGGCGACCGTCCGGAGCGGCGGCGTCCGGGAACAAAAAAGCCCTATCGCGAGGATAGGGCTTTCCCGGCGGACGCTGCAGGCGCTTCAGGCCGGGAGGATGCTCACCGTCGGCTTGTTATCGGGGCCCTTCTGCCCGAACACGACCCTCCCGTCGATGCGCGCGAACAGGGTGTGGTCGCGCCCGACGCCGACGTTCTCGCCCGCGTGCATGCGCGTGCCGCGCTGGCGGACGAGGATGCTGCCGGCGGAGACGACCTCGCCCCCGAAGCGCTTCACGCCGAGGCGCTTCGCCTGGGAGTCCCGCCCGTTGCGGGAACTGCCCCCTGCCTTCTTGTGTGCCATGACCGTTCTCTCCTTGCTGGCTGCGCCGCCCCGTTACCCCGAGATGCCGGTGATCTGGAGCTCGGTGTAGGGCTGGCGGTGGCCCTGCGACTTCTTGTAGTGCTTGCGCCGGCGCAGCTTGAAGATGCGCACCTTCTCGCCGAGGCCGTGCCCGACGACCGTGGCCTTCACCGACGCCCCGGCGACGAGCGGTTTCCCGATCTTGAGGCTCTCGCCCTCGCCGACCGCGAGCACCTTGTCGATGACCACCTCGGCGCCGGGTTCCGCCGCGAGCCGCTCGACCTTCAGCTTGTCGCCCGCGCTGACGCGGTACTGCTTGCCGCCGGTCCTGATGACCGCATACATGGGAAACCCCCTCGAACTTCGCGAAAGCCCGTGATTATACAGAAGTTATTCGGCGGCGGTCAAAGCCTTTGTGCTATCCTTCGCGGCCCGCGCATCGCCAACCGCCCGCTTGACCTCGCCCGCCCTCGAGTCGATCCGCAGCCTCATCGCCGGGGACATGGCCGAGGTCGACGCGCTGATCCGCCGGCGGCTCGACTCCGACGTGGTGCTCATCCGCCAGGTCGCCGAGTACATCATCGGCAGCGGCGGCAAGCGGCTGAGGCCCGCGCTGCTGCTGCTCGCCGCGGGCGCGACCGGCTACGCCGGGCGCGACCACCACGAGCTCGCCGCGGTCGTCGAGTTCATCCACACGGCCACGCTGCTCCACGACGACGTCGTCGACGAATCGGACCTGCGCCGCGGCCGCAGCACCGCGAACGCGGCCTTCGGCAACGCGGCGAGCGTGCTGGTCGGCGACTTCCTCTATTCCCGCGCCTTCCAGATGATGGTCGACGTCGGCAACATGCGGGTGATGGAGGTGCTCGCCGACGCGACCAACACGATCGCCGAAGGGGAAGTGCTGCAGCTCCTCAACGTCGGCGACGCCGACGTCGACGAGCCGCGCTACCTCGAAGTGATACGCAGGAAGACGGCCAAGCTCTTCGAGGCGGCGGCGCAGCTCGGCGCGATCCTCGGGGAGGCCGACCCCGCCGTCGAGACCGGGCTCGCGACCTACGGGAGGCATCTCGGCGCGGCGTTCCAGCTGATCGACGACGTCCTCGACTATTCGGGCGACGTGCACGAGATCGGCAAGAACCTCGGCGACGACCTGAGCGAGGGCAAGCCGACGCTGCCGCTCATCCACGTGTTGCGCAGAGGGTCGCCCGAGCAGGCGGCTCTCGTGCGGCGGGTCATCGCGAGCGGGGGTCGCGACGAGTTCGCGGGCGTGCTCGCTGCGATCCGCGACACCGGAGCGCTCGACTACACGCGCGCGAGCGCCGGGCGCGAAGCCGATGCCGCGCGGCGCGCCATCGCCGGGCTGGCGCATTCCCGCTACAGGGATTCTTTGCTAGACTTGGCGTCCTTCGCGGTCGACCGAACCTTCTGATTCCCGTCCGAGGTCGTCCGCCTTCCGGTTCTCCCCGTCGGGGTGTAGCGCAGCCTGGTAGCGCACTGCGTTCGGGACGCAGGTGTCGGAGGTTCAAATCCTCTCACCCCGACCAACCCTTCTTCCCCTCTTCGCCTGAGCGGACGCGAGGGCGGCCGCGGGCGTCGTGCCCCGAGTTGCACCGCGCCGAGACATGCGTCTTTGACGCGGCCGAGCACCGTGTGCTACTAGTGCGCGCGTTCGGTCGCAGCGCGCGCGGCGCTTGCGTCCGCCGCCGGCCGGCGCGAAGCCTCCGGCGCCGGGCGCGCGCGGCTCGCGGCGCGTGAAGGGAAACCGGGTGGGAAGACTCGTCCTCATCGTCCTCATCGTCCTCGCCGTGATCTTCCTCGTGCGCGGCTTCGGGCGCCGGCGCGGGGGCGGCGCCGGCGCCGCGCAGACCCCCGCGCGCGGCGAGCGGATGGTGCAGTGCGCGCACTGCGGGGTCTTCGTGCCGGAGGCGGGCGCCGTCGAGTCGGGCGGCCGTCACTATTGCAGCGATGAGCACCGCCGCCTTTCCGCGAAGTGACGTCACGGCGATCGGGGTGGCCCGCGGCTCCGGCGGTCCCGGCCCGGGCGAGGTGCCCGAGTCGTTCTGGACCTCGCTCAAGTACTTCAACGTCTACCGCCTCATCGTCGCCGCCCTGTTCCTCGCGACGGCGTTCGTTCATCCGGACCTGCTCGACCTGGGCGGCGCGGATCGCCGCCTCTTCGCCGTCACCGCAGCGGCCTACCTCGCGGTCGCGGCGGGGTTCCACCTCGCCCTGCTGCGCGCGCCCCGCAACTTCACCTTTCAGGTGACGGCGCAGGTGATGGCCGACATCGCGGCCATCGCGGTGCTCATGTACGCGAGCGGCGGGTTCAAGAGCGGTCTGGCGGTGATGCTCCTCATCTCGCTCGCGGGCGCGGCGCTCGTCAGCGGCGGGCTGCTGACCCTCTTCTACGCCGCGGTCGCGTCGATCGCGGTGCTCGTCGAGCAGGCGCTCCAGGTGCTCGTCCACGATGCGAGCACGGCGAACTTCGTGCAACCGGGGCTGCTCGCGATCGGCTACTTCGCGACCGCGTCGATCACCAACCGGCTCGCGCAACGGGTGATCCTCAACGAGCGGGTGGCGCGGCAGCGGGCGGCCGAGCTCGCGAACCAGCTGCGCATCAACGACCTCGTCATCCAGGACGTGCAGGACGGCGTGCTGGTCGTCGACGGCAACGGGCTCGTGCGCCAGGCGAACCGCCGCGCGGAGGCGCTCGCGGGCCGCGGCGGCGCCGAGCTCGAGCAGCTCGACGGTTACTGGCCCGAGCTCGCCGTGAGCCTCGACGCGTGGCGCGGCGGCACCGGCGCATCGGTCGCCACGGTGACGACCCCCGGCGCCGGCGGCCCGGTCCGCGCACGCTTCACCGACGCGGGCGTGCAGGGCGGCTGCATCACCGTGGTCTTCCTCGAGGACCTCTCGAAGCTCGAGGAGCAGGCCCGGCAGCTGAAGCTCGCGGCCCTCGGGCGTCTGACCGCGAACATCGCCCACGAGATCCGCAATCCGCTGTCGGCGATCACGCACGCGGCCGACCTCCTGCGCGAGGAGAACCGCGCGCCGCCAAGGGAGCGGCTGACGCGGATCATCCGCGACAACGCGTACCGGCTCGACCGCATGGTCCGGGACATCATGGAGCTCAACCGGCGTGACCGCGCGCACCGGGAGCCGATCCGGCTCGCCGGCTTCCTCGCGACGTTCGTCGACGAGTTCGCGCAGGCCGAGCGGGTGCCCGCGGAGGGCATCGTCCTGGAATGCCGGTCCGAGCCAGTGCTGGAGTTCGACCGCGTGCACCTGAACCAGGTGCTCTGGAACCTCGTGCGCAACGCCTGGCGGCACTCGTCCAAATCGCCGGGCTGCGTGCGCATCGTCGTCGACCGGACGGGCGCGCGGGCGGAGCTCCACGTCGTCGACGACGGCCCCGGGGTTCCGCGGGAGCTGGTGCCGCAGCTCTTCGAGCCCTTCTTCACCACCTTCAGCTCCGGCACCGGGCTCGGCCTCTACATCGCGCGGGAGCTGTGCGCGGCGAACGGCGTGGCACTCGACTACGTGGTTCGCGACCGGGGGGCCGACTTCAGGATCCAATGGCAGGGGCAGCCGGCATGAGTGCATCCGAACGCCGCGGCGCGAGCCGCCCGGCTCACGTCCTCGTCGTGGACGACGAGGACGACATCCGCGAACTCCTCGAACTGACACTGCTGCGCATGGGGCTCGGGGTCGAGTGCGCCGCGAGCGTCGCGGAGGCCCAGGCGCTGCTCGCCGCGCAGCGCTTCGACCTGTGCCTCACCGACATGCGGCTCCCCGACGGCGACGGCCTGCAGCTCGTGCGGCACATCGCCGCGTCCGGAACGGATCTCCCCGTGGCGGTCATCACGGCGCACGGCAGCACCGAGAACGCGGTGGCGGCGCTGAAGGCGGGCGCCTTCGACTATGTCTCGAAGCCGCTCTCGCTCGAGCAGTTGCGGACGCTGGTCAAGTCCGCGCTCAGCCTTCCGCAGAAGCCCGCCGCCGGCAAGCGCGGCAGCCACGCCCTCCTCGGCGAGAGCCCCGCGATCGAGCAGGTGCGCGCGCTGATCGCCAAGCTCGCGAGGAGCCAAGCGCCGGTCTACATCTCGGGGGAGTCGGGAAGCGGCAAGGAGCTGGCGGCCCGGCTGATCCACGAGAACGGCGCGCGGCGCGAGAAGCCGTTCGTACCGGTGAACTGCGGCGCGATCCCGGAGAACCTCGTCGAGAGCGAGTTCTTCGGCTACCGCAAGGGCGCGTTCACCGGCGCCGAATCCGACCGCGAGGGGTTCTTCCACGCGGCGGACGGCGGGACGCTGTTCCTCGACGAGGTGGCCGACCTGCCCTTGCCCATGCAGGTGAAGCTGCTGCGCGCGATACAGGAGAAGCGCGTCCGCAAGGTCGGCGCGACGAGCGAGGATCCCGTCGACGTCCGGATCATCTGCGCGACGCACCAGAACCTTCCGAAGCTGGTCGAGCAAGGCCGGTTCCGGCAGGATCTCTATTACCGCCTCGCGGTGATCGAGCTGCGCATGCCGTCGTTGCGCGAATGCCGCGAGGACATCCCCGTGCTCGCCGCAGCGATCCTCGAGCGCCTCGCGGCCGAGGGCGCGGGCCGCGCGAGCCGGCTGACCAAGGCCGCCGTGGACGCGCTCGTCGCTTACGACTTCCCGGGCAACGTCCGCGAGCTCGAGAACATCCTCGAGCGGGCGATCGCCCTGTCGGGGAGCGACGAGATCCAGGCGGAGGACCTGCAGCTCGCCCCTCAGGTGACCGCCGAGGAGCCGGCGGCGCCCAATGCGAAGTGGCCGCTGCAGGAATACCTGGATCGGGTCGAGCGCGAAGCGATCCTCGAAGCGCTCGACAAGACGCGGTTCAACCGCACCGCGGCGGCGAAGCTACTCGGCATCACCTTCAGGGCGCTGCGCTACCGCATGGAACGGCTCGGCATCCAGTGAGGGACGAGCGACCGGGGCGGCCGGCCGCCCGCATCGCGCTGCAGACGGCCGCCGGGCGGACGTGATGGAAATCGACGCACAGGGGCTCTTGGCGGGCGCCAGGTTCGTCCCCTCCCCGAACGCCGACGAGCGGCCCGCGGGCGAGGCGCCCAGCCTCGTCGTCGTGCATGGCATCAGCCTGCCGCCCCGATGCTTCGGGTCCGACGCGGTCGAGCGGCTGTTCACGAACCGTCTGGACACCGCGACGCATCCTGACTTCGCCGCGCTCGCGGGGCTCGAAGTGTCCGCGCATCTCTTCATTCGCCGCGGCGGCGAGATCGTCCAGTTCGTCGCGACCGGGCGGCGAGCGTGGCACGCCGGCGATTCCTTCTGGCGCGGCCGCGCGCGCTGCAACGACTTTTCCGTCGGCGTCGAGCTGGAGGGCGCCGACGACGTCCCCTACCTCGAAGCCCAATATCTCGCGCTCGCGCGCGTGGTCGCGGCACTCGGGCGCCGGTACCGCATCGCGGAGATCGTCGGCCACTCGGACATCGCGCCGGCCCGCAAGACCGATCCCGGCGAAGCGTTCGACTGGCGTCACTTCCGCGAGCGCCTCGCCGCGGTCGGCTGATCGCGTCGCGCGAGGCGCGGCAGCACGCGAGCGCGCCGCGAACGTGAACTCGTTCACGCTTTCCTGCGCCCGCGGATGCCGTGCGGCGCCCCGCGGCCCGAAAAACATCTTGCGCCGGCCGATTTCGCGCACTAGAATTAGTTGCGGTTTTTCGATCGGCCACTAAATGTAGTGGTGCCGGTCCGGCGGGCCGAAAAAGCAAGAACACCGCGGCCGCCGCGGGACGCGTGGACGAACAGAGGAGACCCAGATGCAGCTTGTCGGCGAAGCGAGCCTTTCCGGATCGCGCCCCGATCCCGGCGTCGCCGCGGCGGTTGCCGCCGCCGAGTCTCCGTTCGCGCAGTACAAAGTGATCCGCCGCAACGGCGCCGTCGTCGGTTTCGAGCCCGGCAAGATCGCGGTCGCGGTCACCAAGGCCTTCCTGGCGGTCGAGGGCGGTCAGGGGGCGGCGTCGGCGCGGGTGCGCGAGCTCGTCGCCGACCTCACGCAGCAGGTGGTGCGGGCGCTCATGCGCCGCCAGCCGTCCGGCGGCACCTTCCACATCGAGGACATCCAGGACCAGGTCGAGCTCGCCCTGATGCGGTTCGGGCAGCACGACGTGGCGCGGGCCTACGTGCTCTACCGCGAGAAGCGGGCGCAGGCGCGTCTGCAGGAGGCGTCCGCGAAGCGGGCCGCCGCGGCGCCGGTGCTCCACGTGGTCGAGAACGGGGAGCGGCGTCCGCTCGACCTCGCCCGGCTCGACGCGCTCATCGCGTCCGCGTGCCAGGGGCTCGGCGACGCCGTCGATCCCGCGCTGATCAAAGCGGACACCCTCAAGAACCTGTACGACGGGGTGCCCATGGCGGAGGTCCGGAAATCGGCGATCCTCGCCGCGCGGGCGCTCATCGAGAAGGATCCCGCCTATTCCTACGTGACCGCGCGGCTGCTGCTCAACGACGTGCGGCTCGAGGTCCTCGGGGAGGAGGTCGCCCACGAGGACATGGGGACGCGGTACGCGGAATACTTCCCCGAGTTCATCAAGCGGGGCATCGCGGCCGAGCTGCTCGACCCCCGCCTCGCCACGTTCGACCTCGCGCGGCTGGGGGCCGCGCTCGCGGCGAGCCGCGACCTGCAGTTCCAGTACCTCGGCCTGCAGACCCTCTACGACCGCTACTTCCTGCACGTGGACGGCCGGCGCATCGAGCTGCCGCAGGCCTTCTTCATGCGTGTCGCCATGGGCCTCGCGCTGAACGAGATCGACCGCGAGGCGCGGGCGATCGAGTTCTACGACGTGCTGTCGAGCTTCGACTTCATGAGCTCGACGCCCACCCTGTTCAATTCCGGGACGCTGCGGTCGCAGCTTTCGTCGTGCTATCTCACGACCGTCGCCGACGACCTCGAGGGCATCTACGAGGCCATCAAGGAGAACGCGCTGCTCGCGAAGTACGCGGGCGGGCTCGGCAACGACTGGACGCCGGTGCGCGCGCTCGGCTCGCATATCAAGGGCACGAACGGCAAGAGCCAGGGCGTGGTGCCCTTCCTGAAGGTCGTCAACGACACCGCCGTCGCGGTCAACCAGGGCGGCAAGCGCAAGGGCGCGGTCTGCTCCTACCTGGAGAGCTGGCACCTCGACGTCGAGGAGTTCCTCGAGCTGCGCAAGAACACCGGCGACGACCGCCGACGCACGCACGACATGAACACGGCCAACTGGGTCCCGGACCTGTTCATGAAGCGGGTCGCCGAGCACGGCGAATGGACCCTGTTCAGTCCGTCCGACTGCCCCGATCTGCACGACCGGTTCGGGCGCGCGTTCGAGGAAGCCTACCTGCGCTACGAGCAGAAGGCCGCGCGCGGCGAGATCCGGCTGTACAAGAAGGTCCCCGCCGTCCAGCTCTGGCGCAAGATGCTGTCGATGCTGTTCGAGACGGGGCACCCCTGGATCACCTTCAAGGACGCATGCAACGTCCGCAGCCCGCAGCAGCACGCCGGGGTGGTGCACAGCTCCAACCTCTGCACCGAGATCACGCTCAACACCAGCGCGGAGGAAACCGCCGTCTGCAANCTCGGCTCCATCCTCATCGACAACCACCTCGATGAGAACGGCGCCATCGACCACGCGAAGCTCCGCGAGACCATCCGCGTCGCAGTCCGCGTCCTCGACAACGTCATCGACATCAATTTCTACCCCACCGAAGCCGCGCGGACCGCCAACCTGCGGCACCGGCCCATCGGCCTCGGCGTCATGGGCCTCCAATACGCCCTCTACCGCAAAGGCCTGCCCTTCGCGTCCAAGGAAGCCGTCGAATTCAACGACGAGTTCATGGAAGCCGTCGCCTACTACGCCTACGAGGCCTCCAGCGACCTCGCCGCCGAACGCGGCACCTACGCCACCTACAAAGGGCCGAAGTGGGACCGAGGCCTCCTGCCCCAGGACACC
>JAOAEA010000025.1 GCA_026417035.1 Burkholderiales bacterium | reverse complement strand
GAGGCGACGAAGCCCGCCACGTCGATGCGCGCCCCCGCGCCGATCATCACGCCATTGGGGTTGACCAGGAACACCCGCCCGTTGGACAGGAGCTGGCCGAGGATCGCGGAGGATTCGGCCCCGGTGACGCGGTTCAGCACCGCGCTCGTGGCCCCCTGCTGCACGAAGCGCGTGACTTCGTCGCGGCCGATCGAGAAGGCCTGCCAGTTGATGATCGTGCCCGGGGCATTGGTCACCGTGAGCGTGTTGCCCGCGCTCGTGATGCTCGCCGAGCCGGCGACGACCGAGGGCCCGGAGGGGTTCGCGAAGGCCGAGCCGGCGAGCAGCGACGCGACGGCGACCGCGAGACTCTTCAGCCGCGGCGCGGAGGGACGAAGGCGACGTTTGGCCATGGAAGACCTCGCTCGGTTGCGCGCCCGGTCAGCCCGGGCGGCAGAGCAGCGGATCGAAGCGCGGCGGCCCGAGATACGGGTCGCGCACGATGAAGGGCGGCACGTAGGAGAGGCGCACCAGCCGCTCGCCGTCGGGCGAGAGATAGGCCGCCTCGCCCGGCGAGAGCTCGAGCACTCGATCGCCGACGCGCACGTAGCCGCGTCCCTCGTAGAAGTAGAAATAGGTCCCCGGATCCGCGAACTGCGGGCTCGACTCCTCGCCGAAGAGCTTCGGGTCGAAGGGCACGCCGTCGGGACGCGGCGCCGGGAAGTCCCTCAGGAAGCCGGGCAGCTCGGTGATCGGCCGGAACGTCCCGTCGGGCAACAGGACGGCGGCCTGCGGGTTCTCGAGGTTGAGGATCCCCTGCCCGCCGGCGATCTGGATCGCGCCGTTCCAGACGCTGACGTAGAGGCCGTCGAAGCCCGGCCCGCCCTCGCCGCTCGCCGGGTCGGCGCACTTGCCGTAGCACCACAGGTCCCAGCCGGTGCCGCGCACGCCGATCGTCGCCGTCGGGGTGACGACGCGGTAATTGTTCGGCCGCGCCGCCGCGAGCAGGCCGGTGAAGGTCCGCAGCCCGCCCTGGAGCAGGCGCAGCACCGCGCCGCCCGCACCTGAGCGGTCGGGCTCGAAGCGATATTGCTCGACGGTGAAACGGCTTCCCGGCGCGAGCGAGAGCCTCGTCTCGTCGAGGAACATGAGCACCACGTGGCTGTCGCGCCCGGTCTCGACGAGCTCGTGCACGTAAACCGGCGCGCCGACATTGAGCGAGCGCGGCGCGCCGCCCCGCGGCGTCGCGGTCGCCTCGCCGCGCAGGACGGCGACGCGCGCGACGAGCGACGGCGCGATCGCGCGCCGGGTGCGTGCGGCTACCAGCGTCGCTTCCTCGGCGCAGTCCTTCTCGCACAGGCGCGCGTAGAAATCGGTCCCGCGCACCCCGATCGTCGCGGTCGGTGTGCGAAGCTGGTAGTTCTGTGGATCGCGCCGCGCGAGCGCCCCGGTGATGGTGCGGAGGCCGCCTTTCAGGAGCGACACCAGCATGCTCTCGCCGGCCGGCGCCTGTTGCGCGCTCACCCGGTATTGGTCGATCCGGAACTGCGATCCCGGCCGGAGCGCGACCTCGCCACCATCGGTGAAACGCATCCTCGCGAAACTCGCCGCTTCGGTCGCCACGGTGTCCCCGGGGCTGACTTCGGCGCCGCGGCCGACGAGGCGCGGCGGGGTGTCCGGGGCCGCCGCCGACACGGTCCCGGACGCTGCGGTGACCGTGGCGGCGCTTTGGGCGAGTGCATGGCCCGAGAGGAAAAGGAGCAGGAGCGCGGCGCCCAGGGCACGCCCCGCCGCGAGGGGGAGAGACCCCCTGCCGTACGCGATCGCAGGCATGGCTTCCGCGCTCAAGGTGCCTCCCTTCCGTCCGGACGCGGGCTGCGGAGCGCCGCGCGCAAGTCCCGGATCGGATTTAGCTTCGCCAGCTAACTGGCTCGGATTATAGGAACAATTCCCTCTAGGAATTCGTGAAAAATTCACGGCGACCCGGTCGCGGGCCATGGCTCCTAGGCCGCTTGGGGGAGGCGGTCTGGCGCGGGGACCGGTGCGGGCAAGGCCTTGGGACCGCGGCCGGGGCGTCAGGTGCCGAGCAGGAACTCGCGGACGGGCGCGATCTGGTCCGGCGTGAGGAGCGTGGGGGCGTGGCCGACGCCGGGGAACTCGACGAGCGTCGCCCGCGGCCCGCGCCGGCTCATCTCCAGCGCGACGTCGCGGGGCAGCAGGTCGGACTCCGCGCCGCGCAGGAGCAGGACGGGCGCGCGGATCGCATCCCAGAGGTGCCAGAGGTCGGAGTCCTTGAATGGCCGCTGGGCGTTGTAGGGCTCGGCGATCTTCGGGTCGTAGTGCATCCGGAAACCGCCCCCGGGCAGCGGCCGCACGACGTGCTCGGTGAGGCCGCGCCATTGCGCGTCGGTGTGCGGACCGAACGGCGCGCTCACCGCGCGCACGTAGGCGACGGCTTCCTCGAAGGATGCGAACGTCGGTGCCTTGCCGAGGTATTCGCCGATGCGCTCCAGGGAAGCGGCGGAGATCACCGGGCCGGCGTCGTTCAGCACGAGGCGCCGGATCGGCGAGAGCTCCTGCGCGGCGATCGCCATCCCGCAGAGCGCCCCGAGGGAGGTGCCGACCCAGTCCACCGCCTCCACGTCGAGCCTCGCGATCAGCGTGACGAGGTCGTTGACGTAGGTCGGGACGGCGTACTCGAGCGGCTGCTTCAGCCAGTCGCTCTCGCCGCGGCCGGGGAGATCGACGCTCACCACCCGGCAACGGTCGGCGAGCGCCGCTGCGAGCGCGTCGAAGTCGCGCGCGCACCGGGAGAGGCCGTGCACGCAGACGACCGTCCGGTCGCTCCCGCGGTCGCCCCATTCGTAGTAGGCGACGCGGTGCAGGCCACTCGCGGCTGCGCAGAGGACGCGGCGCCGGCGGAAGGGCACCCCGGTCACGCGCTGCCCGCCGTGCGCAGCCAGTGGGCGGCGACGATCGCGGCCGCGCGCCGGGCGTCGGCGTCGAGCGATTCGAAGGCGAGCCCCCCCGGTTCCGCTGCCATCACCCGCTTCAGCTTCTCGGCGCGCAGGTTGGCGGGCCGGACCCGGTAGCCGTGGAGCTCGAAGCGGTGCCGCTCGACCGCGGTTTCCTCTTCGGGCGCCTCGTCGAACCAGACCCAGTCGTCCGCGAACGCGTGGGCCACCCAGTCGAGCTCGTCGAGGAGCTCGTCGGCGATCAGCTCGCGCGCCGCGAGCGTCTCGTGCGCCGTCCCGTCCGGGCCGATCGTCCAGCGCTCCGCCCACTCGGGCTCGACGCCATCGCTCGCGAGGAGCTCGTGGCCGTCGGGCCGCGCGGCGAGCTGGAAGAACGCATGCTCGGTGTCGGTGAGCGCGTAGCCGATCCAGCTGCCGTCGCGGCGGCGCTTGAGCGCGAGGGCGAGCCCGATCGTCCCGTCGGCGGCCGCGCGCACCGAGAGCGCGAGCTCGCCGGGCGTCTCGGCCGCGCGCGCGTCCTGGGTGACGAGCCTTCCGGCCTGGACCAGCGCCTGGCCGGACGAGCCGTCGTCGCGCCGCCGCCACTCGATCTCGACGAGCAGATGGGGAAACTCGGCGGAGGCCGCGGCGAACGCGGGGAAAGGGATCCCGCGCCGGGCCTTGATGCGCCAATCGAGCTCGGTGGCGGTGTGGAGCTCGCGGTACTCGTGCTCGAACTCTTCGTCGAGCCGCGTGTTGGCGACGCGGCGGAACGCCTGCAGGGCGGCGGGATCGCCCTGCACCCGCACCTTCGCCTCGATCACCCCGGCCACGCGCGCCTCGCTCCCGAACGTCGGCCGCGCCGTGAGCCGCGGCCCGCGGCGGCGAGTATAGCAAGCGGGTTCGGTGCATCTGCCGTGCGCACGGCGATGGGGCACACGCGCCCGAATCGGTGCACGGCCGCCGGCCGCGTCCGGCGGCGGACGCGCAAGGCGCTGACGCGGCGGCGGTTTCCGGCGCCGTCCCGCCTGGCACGGCGGTTGCACCTCCGCGTACGGTGCGCGCGCTAAACTGGCCCGACGGCGCGCTGCGACGACGATGACCGCCCCCCTGCAGATCTTCTACGACGAGATGCGCGGCCTCGACGGCGAGGTCCTGCCGCACTACCGCGCGTTCGCCGAGTGGCTCGCGTCCGCCTCGCCGGACCGCCTCGCGCAGAAGCGCCGCGAGGCCGAGATGATGTTCCACCGCGTGGGCATCACGTTCGCCGTGTACGGGGACGAGACCGGCACCGAGCGGCTGATCCCGTTCGACATCGTGCCCCGGATCCTCGCGGCCGACGAATGGGCGATGCTCGAGCGCGGGCTGCAGCAGCGCGTGCGCGCGCTCAACCGGTTCCTGCACGACGTGTACCACGACCAGGCGATCCTGAAGGAAGGGATCATCCCGCCGCGCAAGGTGCTGGAGAACACGCAGTACCGCCCGGTCATGCAGGGGCTCGACGTGCGCAACGCGATCTACGCGCACGTCGCCGGCGTCGACATCGTGCGCGCGGGCAAGGGCGAGTTCTACGTCCTCGAGGACAACCTGCGCGTGCCCTCGGGCGTGTCGTACATGCTCGAGGACCGCAAGGTGATGATGCGGCTCTTCCCCGAGCTCTTCGCGCGCTACCAGGTCGCGCCGGTGGACCACTACCCCGACCTGCTGCTCGACACGCTGCGGCAGGCCGCGCCCGAGGGCGTCGCCGACCCCACCGTCGCGCTGCTCACGCCGGGGCAGTACAACTCGGCCTACTTCGAGCACACGTTCCTCGCGCAGCAGATGGGCGTCGAGCTCGTCGAGGGCCAGGACCTCTTCGTGCGCGACGACACCGTGTACATGCGCACCACGCGCGGGCCGCGCCGGGTGGACGTGATCTACCGTCGCATCGACGACGACTTCCTCGACCCGCAGGTGTTCCGGCCGGACTCGATGCTCGGGGTCCCGGGGCTCTTCGCCGCCTACCGCGCCGGGCGCGTGACGCTCGCCAACGCGATCGGGACCGGCGTCGCCGACGACAAGTCGATGTACCCGCACGTCCCGGACATGATCCGCTTCTACCTCGCCGAGGAGCCGATCCTCAACAACGTGCCGACCTGGCAGCTGCGCAAGCGCGAGGACCTGCAGTACGTGCTCGACCACCTCGACGAGCTGGTGGTGAAGGAGGTGCACGGCTCGGGGGGCTACGGCATGCTCGTCGGCCCCGCGGCGACCATGACGCAGCGCGCCGAGTTCCGCGAGCGCATCATCGCGAAGCCGGAGAACTACATCGCGCAGCCGACGCTCGCGCTCTCCACCTGCCCGACCTTCGTCGACGCCGGCATCGCGCCGCGCCACATCGACCTGCGCCCGTTCGTCCTGTCGGGACGCGAGATCCGCATGGTCCCCGGCGGGCTCTGCCGCGTCGCGCTCAAGGAGGGCTCGCTCGTCGTGAACTCCTCGCAGGGCGGCGGCACGAAGGACACCTGGGTGCTCGAGGCGTGAGCGGCACCGTCCCATGCTGAGCCGCACCGCGAACGACCTCTTCTGGATGTCGGCCAGGTGGAGCGCGCCGAGAACACCGCGCGCATGCTCGACGTCACCTACCGCATGTCGATGCTCCCCTACCGCGTGATGGAGCCCGGCGAGAAATGGGCGGAGCCCTGGGCGGTGCCGCTCGTCATCACCGGGCTCGCCACCGCGTACTACCAGCGCTACCCGGAGCTCACCGCGGAGAACGTGCTGCGGTTCATGGTGCTCGACGCGGCGAACCCCTCGTCGATCTACAACGTGCTGCAGCACGCGCGCGAGAACGCGCGCGCCCAGCGCGGCGCGATCTCGACGGAGATGTGGGAGAGCCTCAACGAGACCTGGCTGCGCATGCGCGAGAAGTCCTACGGCGCGCTCGCCGCGCAGGGCATCTCCGAGTTCTTCGACTGGGTGAAGGACCGCAGCCACCTCTTCCGCGGCGTGACCTTCGGCACGATGCTGCGCGACGAGGGCTACCAGTTCATCCGCCTGGGCACGTTCTTCGAGCGCGCCGACAACACCGCGCGCATCCTCGACGTCAAGTACCACACCCTGCTGCCGAGCGTGCACGACGTCGGCGGCGCCGTCGACTACTACCAGTGGTCCGCGCTGCTGCGCTCGGTGTCGGCGTTCAACGCCTACCGCAAGATCTACCGCGACGTCATCACGCCGCGGCGCGTCGCCGAGCTGCTCATCCTGCGCGAGGACATGCCGCGCTCGCTGCACGCCTGCATGAACCAGATCTACGAGATCCTCCAGGACGTGTCCGCCGGCGCCAAGCTCGAGCCGGAGCGGCTCGCCGGCGAGATCCACGCGCAGCTGCACTACGGCAAGGTGGAGCGGATCTTCGCGGTCGGCCTGCACGAGTACCTGCTCGAGTTCCTCGAGAAGCTCGGCGCGCTGAACGAGGAGATCAACCGGCACTTCCTCGTCCCGGTCTACGCGTGAGGCGTGCCCGCGCTCGCCTTGCCGCGGCGGCGGCGATTCTCTATGCTCGCGGCACGTGGCACCGCGGACGGGAACGACGGCATGACATACTGCGTGGGCATCCTCCTCGACGCCGGCATGGTGTTCGCGTCCGACTCGCGCACCAACGCCGGCGTGGACAACGTCTCGAGCTACCGCAAGATGCGGGTGTTCGAGCGGCCCGCCGACCGCGTGGTCGTGATCATGAGCTCCGGGAACCTCTCGGTCACGCAGAACGCGATCAACCTGCTCGAGCAGAACGCGCGCCGCACCGACGGCACGCTCACGCTGTGGAACGCGCAGTCGCTGTTCGAGGTCGCGCAGCTCCTCGGCGACTGCCTGCGCGAGGTGAAGCGGCGCGACGGGCCCTACCTCATGCAGAACAACATCGACTCGAGCGCGTCCTTCATCCTCGGCGGCCAGATCCAGGGCGAGCCGATGCGGCTCTTCATGGTGTACGCCGAGGGCAACTTCATCGAGGCGACGCCGGAGACGCCCTTCTTCCAGATCGGCGAGACGAAATACGGCAAGCCGATCATCGACCGCGTGATCAAGCCGACCACCTCGCTCACCGACGCCGCGAAGTGCGTGCTGGTGTCCTTCGACTCGACCATGCGCTCCAACGTCTCGGTCGGGCTGCCGATCGACCTCCTCGTGTACGAGCGCGACGCGCTGCGCGTGGGCCTGCAGCGGCGGATCCTCGAATCGGACCCTTACTTCAACATGATCCACACGCAGTGGGGCGAGGGCCTGCGCCGCGTGTTCGCCCAGCTGCCGAACCCGACCTGGGGCGAGGAGCGGACGCCGTCGTGAGCGTGTGCGGCGCGCGGCGGTCGGCGTGCGGCATTGCGGAGCTCGGGCCGGCCGCGGGAACCCGGGACACGGGCCCCGCCCCGCCGCGTCCCGACCGGTGAGCGCCGACTGCCGACCGCCGACCGCCGAATGCTGCCTGCTGACCGCTGAATGTCCATCCGCGTCGCCCTGCACCACGCCACGCGCTACGCCTTCGACCGGCCGGTGGCGCTCTCGCCGCACGAGATCCGGCTGCGCCCGGCGCCGCACTGCCGCACGCCGATCCTCTCCTACTCGCTCAAGGTCGAGCCGGCGACGCACTTCGTGAACTGGCAGCAGGACGCGTACGGGAACTGGATCGCGCGCTTCGTCTTCCCGGAGAAGGCCGGATCCATGTCGGTGACGGTGGACCTCGTCGCCGACATGACGGTGATCAACCCGTTCGACTTCTTCGTCGAGAGCTGGGCGGAGCGGTTTCCGTTCGAGTATCCGGCCGCGCTGCGCGCCGAGCTCGCCCCGTACCTCGTGCTGGAAGACCTCGGCCCGAGGCAGGCGGAATGGATCGAGGCATTCCGGCGCTCGGGGTTCCGGCCGGGGGACAACACGGTGAACACGCTCGTCCACCTGAACCAGCGGCTGCAGCGCGACATCCGCTACCTCGTGCGCATGGAGCCGGGCGTGCAGACGCCGGAGGAGACCCTCGCGCTCGGCTCGGGGTCGTGCCGCGACACGGGCTGGCTCCTGGTGCAGATCCTGCGCCGGCTCGGGCTCGCCGCGCGCTTCGTGTCGGGCTATCTCGTCCAGCTCGCGGCCGACGTGAAGCCCCTCGACGGTCCGGCCGGCCCGGAGCGCGACTTCACCGATCTGCACGCGTGGGCGGAAGCCTACCTGCCCGGCGCCGGCTGGATCGGGCTCGACCCGACCTCGGGGCTCCTCGCGGGCGAAGGCCACATCCCGCTCGCGGCGACGGCGTTCCCGGCCTCGGCCGCGCCGGTGGTGGGCTACACCGAACCCTGCGAATCGAAGCTCGAGTTCGAGATGCGCGTCACGCGCATCCACGAGGACCCGCGCGTGACGAAGCCCTACGCCGAGGCCGAATGGGCCGAGATCGACGCGCTCGGCCACCGCGTGGACCACGACCTGCGGGCCGCGGACGTGCGTCTGACGCAGGGCGGCGAGCCGACCTTCGTCGCGATCGACGACATGGATGGCGCGGAGTGGAACTTCACCGCCCTCTCCCCGGCGAAGTGGGAGCTCGCCGAGAAGCTCGCGCGCCGGCTGCGCGAGCGCTTCGCGCCGGGCGGGCTCGTCTGCTACGGCCAGGGCAAGTGGTATCCCGGCGAGCCGCTGCCGCGCTGGGCGCTCTCCATCCACTGGCGCGCCGACGGCAAGCCGCTCTGGCGCGAGCCCGCGCTCATCGGCTCCGAAGCGTCGCCGGCGGGCGCGGGGCCCGAGGACGCCCGGCGCTTCGCCCTCGCGCTCGCGGCGGCGCTCGGCCTGCCGCAGGCGTACGTGATCGCCGCGTTCGAGGATCCGCTGCCGCTCCTCGCGCTCGAGCAGAACCTGCCGGTGAACGTGGATCCGGCCACCGTGCCGATGAAGGATTACGACGAGCGCTCGCGGCTCGCGCGCGCGCTCGCCCGCGGCCTCGACCAGCCGGCGGGGTTCGTGCTGCCGCTGCGCGCCGGGGGCGCGGAGAAGGCGACCGTCTGGGAGAGCTCGGCCTGGCCGCTGCGCCGCGAGCAGCTCTACCTCCTTCCCGGCGACTCGCCGCTCGGCTACCGGCTGCCGCTCGCCTCGCTACCCGAGGTGGCGCCCGAGGACGTCGAGCCCGACTTCGAGCGCGATCCGTTCGATCCGCGCGCGGAGCTCCATGACGCGCACGCCCGCAACGAGGCGATCGTCCACCGCCGGCCGAAGCGCACGCCCGCGCCGCGCGAGGTGGTGCGCACCGCGCTCGCCGTCGAAGCGCGCGGCGGGCGGTTGCACGTGTTCCTGCCCCCGCTCACCGCGCTCGAGCACTTCGTGGACCTCGTCGCCGGCGTCGAGCGCGTCGCGGCGAAGCTCGCGCTGCCGGTGCGCGTCGAGGGTTATCCGCCGCCGCGCGACCCGCGGCTGCGCTCGCTCGCGGTCACGCCCGACCCCGGCGTGATCGAGGTGAACGTGCAGCCCGCCTCGAGCTGGCCGGAGCTCGTGCGCAACACCACGAGCCTGTACGAAGAAGCGCGGCAGGCGCGGCTCGGCACCGAGAAGTTCATGCTCGACGGGCGCCACACCGGCACCGGCGGCGGCAACCACGTGACGCTCGGCGGCGCGACGGCCGCCGACTCGCCGTTCCTGCGCCGCCCGGACCTCCTCGCGAGCCTCATCACCTACTGGCAGAACCACCCCGCGCTCTCCTACCTCTTCTCCGGGACGTTCATCGGCCCGACCTCGCAGGCGCCGCGCGTCGACGAGGCGCGCGACGACAACCTCTACGAGCTCGAGATCGCGTTCCAGCAGATGCAGGCGAAGCTCGCCGCGGGCGAGGAGGCCGGAAAGCCGTGGCTCGTGGACCGGCTGCTGCGCAACCTGCTCGTCGACCTCACCGGCAACACCCACCGCGCCGAGTTCTCGATCGACAAGCTCTACTCGCCCGACGGCCCGTCCGGCCGCCTCGGGCTCGTGGAGTTCCGCGCCTTCGAAATGCCGCCGCACGCGCGCATGAGCCTCGTGCAGATGCTGCTCCTGCGCGCGCTGGTGGCGCGCTTCTGGAAGGCGCCCTACCGCGGCCGCCTGGTGCACTGGGGCACCGAGCTCCACGACCGCTGGATGCTCCCGCACTTCGTGGGCGAGGACATCCGCGACGTGGCGCGCGACCTGCGCGCGGCCGGCTACGCGTTCCGCGACGCCTGGTTCGCGCCGTTCCTCGAGTTCCGCTTCCCCCGCTACGGGACCGTCGTCTACGAAGGCGTCGAGCTCGAGCTGAGGCAGGCGATCGAGCCCTGGCACGTCCTCGGCGAGGAGATGTCGGGAACCGGCACCGCGCGCTATGTCGATTCCTCTGTCGAGCGGCTGCAGGTGAAGGTGCGCGGGATGGTCGGCGAGCGCCACGTCGTGGCCTGCAACGGGCGGCCGGTGCCGCTGCGGCCCACGGGCGTGCACGGCGAGTTCGTCGCCGGCGTGCGTTTCAAGGCGTGGGCGCCGCCCTCCGCGCTCCATCCCACGATCGGCGTGCACACGCCGCTCGTCTTCGACATCGTCGACACGTGGAGCGGCCGCGCGATCGGCGGGTGCACGTACCACGTCTCGCACCCCGGTGGCCGGAACTACGAGACCTTCCCGGTCAACGCCAACGAGGCGGAAGCGCGGCGCTTCGCGCGCTTCTGGGCCCACGGGCACACGCCCGGCCCGATGTCGGTGGCGGCGGAGCCGCCGAACCGGCACTTCCCCTACACCCTCGACCTGCGCCGCGCCCCGGGCTGACGCGCGCGGCGCCCCCGGAGAAAGCGAAGGCCCCGCGCCGGCTTCGCGCGAGGCCCCGTCGGGCGAGCGCTCTCAGCGCGGGAGCTGCTTCGCGGCGGTGCGCGAGGCCGCAGCGGGCGCTTCGGGCGCCTCCGCCGTCGGTGCATCGTCCTGCCAGGCCATGAACGCGATCTTCCACGCGCCGCCGTCGCGAACGAGCGTCACGAACTTCATGCCCTGGATCGGCTTGCCGCCCTCGTCCCACCATTCGTACTGCACGCGGATCACCGCGAGGTCGCCCTTCGTGTCCCCGTGCATCCAGCGCGGCCGCTCGCGCCGCCCGGCGCGCTCGTACATCGGCACGAGCACGTCGATGAACGAGTCGGGCGAGGCGAGCGTGGCGGCCGAGGCCTCGGCCTCGCTCACGCGGCGCGCGTACATGAACTGCGCGTCGGAACGGAACAGGCCCTTGAGGGTCTCGCGGTCGCGCCGCTCACCCTTCGCGCCGGAGATCAGGCTGAAAAAACGCGTGAGCGTCACGTCGGCGCCGCCCGCCTCGTTGCCGGTGTCGGGGGACGCGGCCGCGGGCACCGCGAGGGTCGCGGCAGCGACGGCGACGCCGAGGACGCGCAGGAGTCTGCGTCGGATCATTTGGGGGTCCGCGGCGGGCGCGGCGAGTTTGCGGGGATCCCGCGGCGACGAAGCTGCCGTCGGGATGGCCGATGCTACGCCTCGCCCCCGGGGAGCGCAACGCCCGGGATCGGGCGGATGTCACGTCCCGAGCGATCCGGCCACCGGAACGCCGTGCCGCGCCCTCCTATTCCCGGGGCCCGGCCGCACCGCCGAGCGGCCCGGGGGCCCAGTCCGACCAGTACCGCCTTCCCGCGTCCCGCTGTCGCGCCGCCGCAATCCCCTCCGGGCCGAGCCGGAAGAGGACCGCGCCGTCGCGATCGGTGCGCAGCACGACGGCGCCGCTCTCCGCGTAGCGGTCGAGCACCTCGGCCTTCGGATGGCCGAAGCGGTTGCGATAGCCCACGGGCACCACGGCGTAGCGCGGCGCGACCGCGGCCACGAACGCCGGAGTCGAGGACGTGCGGCTGCCGTGATGGGGAACGACGACGACGTCGGCGGCGAGCGAACGGGGCTGCGCGGCGAGGAGCGCCTGCTCCGCCGCCGCCTCGATGTCCCCGGTGAGCAGGACACGCCCCCCCGCGGTCGAGACGGCGAGGACGCAGCTCGCGTCGTTCGCGCCGCGGCGCGTCGGCCCCGCAGCGGAGCCCGGGTGCAGCATCTCGAACGCGACGCCGTCCCAGCGCCAGCGCTGGCCCGCGATGCAGGGGAGCCGGTATCGGGCGTCGCCCGCGAGCAGCGGCGAGCGCGGGTCGAGCGACGCGTAGAGCCGTGCCGCCGGGAACACGCGCATGACCGAGGCCGCGCCGCCCGCGTGGTCGATGTCCTCGTGCGTGACGACGAGCGCGTCGACCGACCCGGCACCCACCGCGCGCAGGTAGGGCACCACGACCCGGTTGCCGGCATCGGCCTCGAGGCTGTAACGCGGCCCGGTGTCGTAGACGAGCGTGTGGCCCGCGGTGCGCACCACCGTCGCCAGGCCCTGCCCCACGTCCAGCACCGTTACCTCGGCCACCCCGTGCGGGAGCGGCGGCGGCGCGATCGCGAGCGGGAGGAAGAGGAGCGCCCCGACCCAGCGCGAAGGGAATCCGCGCGGCGCGAGCATCCAGGCGACGCCCGCGAGCGCGAGCACCACCGCCCACGCCGCGGGCGCGTGCTGTTGCCACACGGCGCCCGGCGCCGCGGCGAGCCGGTCGAGCACCCACATCAGCGCTTCGAGCACCCCGTGCGCCGCCGCGAGGATCGCATCGAGGGGAAAGACCACGGCGGCGAGCGCGAGCGGGGTGACGACGAAGCTCACCACCGGGATCGCGATCGCGTTCGCCACCGGCGAGACGAGCGAGACCTGCTGGAAGAGCGCCACCGCGAGCGGCGCGAGCCCGAGCGTCACCGCCCCTTGGGTGCGCGCTGCCGCGGCGAGCCAGTGGGGCTTCGCGGCGAGGCCCGCGGCGACATACAGGATCGCCGCCACCGCGCCGAACGAGAGCCAGAAACCCGGCGCCGTCACGGCGAGCGGATCGAGCACCAGCACGACGGCGAGGGCGGCGGCGAGCACCCGTGAGCTCGAGTCGAGGCGGTCGAACCAGAGCGCCAGCGCGACCACGGCGAGCATGTAGAGCGTGCGCTGCGCCGGCACCTGGAAGCCGGCGAGCAGCGTATAGGCGAGCGCCGCGACGACGGCCGCCACGGCGGCGGCCTTGCGTGCGGGTAGCGCGAGGACCAGGCGCTCGGAGCGTCGCCAGAGGAAACCGGCGATCGCCGCGAACAATCCCGAGACCATGGTGACGTGCAGCCCCGAGATGCTCATGAGGTGGCCGACCCCGGTGCGGGTGAACACGTCCCAGTCCTGCGACACGATGGCGCGCTGGTCGCCGACCGCGAGCGCGACGAGCACGCCCGTGTAGCGCCCGTCAGGCAGCGCCGCCGTGAAGCGCCGGCGCACGTCTTCCCGCGCCCGCTCGACGAGGTAGCCCGGCGCGGGCACGAGCGCATCGAGCCGCTCGCGCGGCCCCTTCGGCCGCACGTAGCCGGTCGCGCCGATGCCGCGCTCGGCGAGCCAGCCCTCGAAATCGAAACCGTGCGGATTCGCATTCCCGTGCGGGCGCTTGAGCCGCACGGCGAAGCGCCAGCGCTCGCCCGCGCGCAGCGGCAGCACCTCGTCGAACTCTTCGCGCGTATAGCCGTTGAACCAGGAGAGGATCACGCGTCGGGGCACCCTCACCGCGCCGCCGCCGGCGAGCCGGGCCGTCTCCACATCGAGCTCGAAGCGCACGCCGCGCTCGAACGGCTGCGGCAGGCCGGCGACGACGCCGGTCACGACGAGATCGCGACCCTCGAGGTCGTGCGCGAGGCGGTCGGCGACGCGGAGCTGGCCGTAGGCCGATGCCCAGGCGAAGCCCGCGAGCGCCGCCGCCGCCGCGACGCCCGCGAGGCGGGGGGCGCCCTGGCGACGCTGCGCGACCGTGCCCGCCAGGGCCGCGGCGCACGCCGCGGCGGCGATCGCCGGCCACCCCGCGAGCGCGGGCAGACGCGCGACGAGGAGCGCACTGGCGGCGAAGGCGAGGATCGCGACGCGCATCTTCCGGTTCGTGCCGGCGGGGCGTCCGGCGGGAATCGAGTTTCGCTAGAATGGCCCGCAACCCACAACGCCGCACGCGGCCTCCCAGCGCACAGCCCGCGGCTCCCCTGCCCCTCGGGCGGCGCGCCGCGCATCATGCCCCGAAAGCTCTTCCGGAAGTACCTGCCCAGCCACGAAGCGGTGCGCGCGAACCGCTTCGTGGCTCGCTTCGGGGCGTTGCTGCACCACCCCAACCTGTGGCACCTCAACCGCCACTCGGTCTCCGGGGGCGTGGCCGTGGGGCTCTTCTCCGGGCTGGTCCCCGGGCCGCTGCAGATGCTCACCGCGGCGTGCCTCGCGATCCCCCTGCGCGTGAACCTCCCCGTCGCGCTCGCGACCACCCTCTACACGAACCCGCTCACGATCGTGCCGCTCTATCTCGTCGCGTACCAGTACGGCGCGCTGCTCACCGGAACCCACGCGGGCGAGATGGCCGCGCCGCCCGATTTCACGTTCGCGCACATGTGGGAGTGGGTGCGGGCGATGGGCGAATGGTCGCTCGCGCTCGGCAAGCCGCTCGCGGTGGGCCTCGTCGCGCTCGCGCTGTCGCTCGCCGCGCTCGGCTACGTCGCGGTCCAGGCCGCCTGGCGCGCGTACGTCGTGCTCGCGTGGCGGCGCCGCAAGCGCCGCTCGGGCGCCGCATGACGCCGCTCCTCGTGCAGCGGTTGCGCCGGCGCTTCGGCAAGCCGCTCGCGGTGCTCGCCGCGATCCACGTCGTCGGGACGGTCGGCTACAAGCTGCTCGGCGGCGCCAGCCACACCTGGCTCGACGCGCTGTACATGACCTTCATCACCGTGGCGACGATCGGCTACGCCGAGGTGATCCCGCTCGACGAGAGCCCGGCGGGACGCATCTTCACCATGGCGGTCGGGTTCGCCGGCATCGCGACCACCTGGTACATCTTCTCCACCCTGACCGCCTTCATCGTCGAGGGCGAGTTCAACGTCGCGCTGAGGAGGCGCAGGATGCGCAAGGCGATCGAGAAACTCTCCGGCCACTACATCGTGTGCGGGGTCGGGCGCGTGGGCACGAACGTCGCGCACGAGCTCGCCATCACCGGCCGGCCGTACGTCATCGCGGACATCGCGCAGCAGCACATCGACGCCTTCCGCGAGCGCTACCCCGACGCCCTCTGGCTGCACGGCGACGCGGCCGACGACCAGACGCTCGCCGACGCCGGCATCGACCGGGCCGCGGGCGTGTTCGCGATCACCGGCGACGACGCGAAGAACCTCGTGATCACCCTCTCGGCGAAGCAGCTCAACCCGCGCGTGCGCGTGGTCGCGCGCTGCCACGACGTGAGCTACACGGAGAAGATGCGGCGGGTCGGGGCGGACGCGATCGTGTCCCCGGATTTCACCGGCGGGATGCGCATCGCGTCGTCCATGCTGCGCCCGAAGGTGATCTCGTTCCTCGACGAGATGCTGCGCTCCGAGGAGGCGCTGCGCGTCGAGGAGCTCGCCGTCCCGGAGCGGCTCGCCGGCGCTTCCTGCGGCGAGCTCGAGCCGCGCAGCCCCGACCATCTGCTGCTGGCGGTGCGCACCGGCGGGCGCTGGCGCTTCAACCCGCCGGACGACCTGCGCCTCGCGGCCGGCGACACGCTGGTCTTCATGACCACGCCGGAGGGGCGCCGGCGCATCGAGGCGCGTTTCGCCTGAGACCGGGGTCAGGCGGCCGCGGCCGGACCGATCCGGCCGTCGCTCAAGCGCAGGATGCGGTCGGCGCGCGCGGCGAGCCCCGGGTCGTGGGTGACCAGCACGAAGCTCGTGCCGATCGTCCGGTTCAGGTCGAGCATCGTCGCGAACACGCCCTCGGCGGTGTGGCGGTCGAGGTTGCCGGTCGGCTCGTCGGCGAGCACGCACGCCGGGCGCGTCACGAGCGCCCGCGCGAGCGCGGTGCGCTGGCGCTCGCCGCCGGAGAGCTCGCCGGGCATGTGCGCAAGCCGCCCGCCGAGGCCCACCGCGCGCAGGATCTCCTCCGCCCGCTCGCGGGCTTCGCGGCGCGGCATCCGGCGCACGAGGAGCGGCATCGCCACGTTGTCGAGCGCGGTGAATTCCATCAGCAGGTGGTGGAACTGGTAGACGAAGCCGAGCGCCTGGTTGCGCAGCCGCCCGCGCTCGGCATCGGACAGGGCGTTCATCCGCCGCCCGAGCACCTCGACCTCGCCCGCCGTGGGCTCGTCGAGCCCGCCGAGGAGGTGCAGCAGCGTGCTCTTGCCCGAGCCGGAGGCGCCGACGACGGCCACGACCTCGCCGCGCCGCACTGCGAGGTCCACCCCGAGGAGCACCGGCACGTTGAGCGGGCCCTGGACGTAGGTCTTGGCGAGCCCGCGGCAGGCGAGGACCAGCGGGCCGGCGGCCTCACTCATAGCGCAACGCCTCGGCCGGCCGCACCCGCGCGGCGCGCCAGCTCGGATAGAGCCCGGCGAGGAACGCGAGCACCAGCGCGACGCCGCCGATGGTGAGCACGTCGCCGCGCTGCAGGTCGGAGGGCAGTTCGCTGATGTAGTAGACGTCCTTGGAGAGGAACTGCACGTTGAGCAGCCGCTCGAGGAACGGCACCACCACGTCGATGTTGAGCGCGAGCACGACGCCCCCGGCGACGCCGAGCAGCGTGCCGATCACGCCGATCAGCGCCCCCTGCACGAGGAAGATGCCCATGATCGACGCCGGCGTCGCGCCGAGGGTGCGCAGGATGGCGATGTCGGCCTGCTTGTCGGTCACCACCATCACCAGCGTCGAGACGATGTTGAAGGCCGCGACGGCGACGATCAGGGTGAGGATGATGAACATCACGCGTTTCTCGATCTCCACCGCACGGAAGAAGTTCGCGTGGCTGCGCGTCCAGTCGCTCACCGCGACGTCGCCGCCGAGCTTCTCGTAGAGCGCGCGCGCCACCTGGCGCGACTGGAAGAGGTCCTCGAGCTTCAGCCGCACCCCGGAGACGGCGTCGCCGAGCTGGAAGAGCTTCTGCGCGTCGGCGAGCGCGACGAGGGCGAGCCCGGAGTCGTACTCGAACATCCCGACCTCGAAGATGCCGACGACGCGGAACTGCTTCAACCGCGGCACCAGGCCCGCCGGCGTCACCAGCCCCTGCGGCGCGACGAGCGTCACGCGGTCACCGGGCGCGGCCCGCAGCGCGCGCGCGAGGTCGGCGCCGAGCACGATGCCGAACTCGCCCGCAACGAGCCGCTCGAGGCTGCCGGTGCGCATGTGGCGCCCGATGTCGGCGACGCGGTCCTCGAGCTCGGGGGCGATGCCGCGCACGATCGCGCCGCGCACGTTGCCTTCGTTCGCGAGCAGCCCCTGCGCGTTGACGTAGGGCGCGGCCGCGACCACCCCCGGGACCGCGAGCGCCGCGGCCGCGACGCGCTGCCAGTCGGCGAGCTGGTTGTCGAAGCCGCTCACCTGCACGTGCGAGGCGACACCGAGGATGCGCGCGCGCAGCTCCTTCTGGAACCCGTTCATCACCGACAGCACCACGATCAGCGCCGCGACGCCGAGCGCGATGCCCGCCATCGAGATGAGCGAGATGAAGGAGATGAAGTGGTTGCGGCGCTTGGCGCGCGTGTAGCGCAGCCCGATGAAGAGCTCGTACGGCACTTGGGATTCCCGTGGCGCGATTGTCCCACAAGCGCGCGTACGCGCGGGCCGGGGCCGGAGCCCGCGTGCCGGCAGCGCGAAGCGAACGCCGCGATCACGGCGACGAGGTGCCTGCGGGAAAGCCTCCCCGGCGCGACGAGCGCGTTCCGCGCCGCGGGCTCCGCGGATCGCAAAGGGGCTGTGGCCCCTTTCGCATCAACTTGCTAGACTCGACGCGCAAGCATGAACGTCCGCCTCGTCATTCCCGACCTCGTCTGGCCGGGCGAGGGCTCAGGGGTCTACGAGGACCTGGCCGCTCCAGCGCTCGGCGAGCTGCTCGCGAGGGGCCGCCGCGCGTCGGCACCCTCCGAGACGCTCGAGGGGTGGCTCCTCGCCGACTTCGGCCTCGCGCTCGGCGACGAGCTCGCCGTCGCCCCGTACACGCTGCTTGCCGACGGCGGCACGCCGGGCGCGGACGCGTGGCTGCGCGCGGACCCCGTGCACGTGAAGGTGGCGCGCGAGGCGCTGCTGCTCGCCGACGCGCATGCGTTCTCGCTTTCGCGCGCGGAGGCCGAGCGGCTCGCCGAGGCGCTCAACCGCCACTTCGCGCCCGCGGGCCTCGTCTGCTATCCGCTCGCGCCCGAACGGTGGTACCTGCGCCTGCCGTCGCTCCCGCAGATGACGACCACGCCGCTGCCGCACGCGCGCGGGCGCGCGGTTTCGACCGAGCAGGCCTTCGGGCCCGACGCGGTGCGCTGGCACGCGTTCGCGAACGAGGCGCAGATGCTGCTCCACGCCCACCCGGTGAACGCCGAGCGCGAGGCGCGCGGCGAGCCGGCGGTGAACAGCGTCTGGCTCTGGGGCGCGGGCAGGTTCGCGCCGGTCGCGCCGCGCCGCGGCGTCTCGGTGCACGCCGACGAACCGCTCGCGCGCGGCCTCGCGCTCGCCGCCGGCACGCCGCTCGCGCCGCTGCCGGCCTCCGCGGAAGCCCTGCTCGCCGAGGCGCCGCGGGAAGGCGTCGCGCTCGTGCTCATCGACGCGCTGCGCGGCCCGGCGGCCTACGCCGAGGCCGGCGCCTGGCGCGAGGCGCTCGAGGCCATCGAGCACCGTTGGCTCGCGCCGCTCGCCGCGGCGCTCGAGGGCGGCCGTATCGGCATGGTGACGATCGCTTCTCCCGGCGAGGGCGGGTCGCTCTCGGTGGAAACCACGCGGCAGGACCTGCGGTGCTTCTGGCGCCGCGTGCGCCCGCTCGCGCACTACGCCGGCGAGGCCGCCGGGAAGCGCGGCGAATGACGGCGCTCACGGTGCGGAAAGCGCCGCTCGCGCTCGAGCAGCGGCTCGTCCGCGAGGGCGTGCACCCGCTCCTCTCCCGGCTCTACGCCGCGCGCGGCGTCGCGAGCGCCGCCGAGGTGGACACCGCGCCCGAGCGGCTCCTCCCGCCGCAGCGGCTGAAGAACTGCGAGGCGGCGGCGCGCTTCCTCGCCGACGCGATCGCCGCCGGAAAGCGCCTGCTGATCGTGGCCGATTACGACTGCGACGGCGCGACCGCCTGCGCGGTGGGCGTGCGGGCGCTCTCGGCCTTCGGCGCGCGGGTCGAATACCTCGTTCCCGACCGCTTCACGCTCGGCTACGGGCTCACGCCCGAGCTGGTGCGCCTCGCGGCCGCGCGCCGGCCCGACGTCATCATCACCGTGGACAACGGCATCGCGAGCGTCGCGGGCGTCGCGGCGGCCAACGCCCTCGGCATCGCCACGGTCGTCACCGACCACCACCTGCCGGGAGCGGCCCTCCCGGACGCCACGGTGATCGTCAACCCGAACCAGCCCGGCGACGACTTCCCTTCGAAGGCGATGGCGGGCGTGGGCGTGATGTTCTACGTGATGCTCGCGCTGCGCGCCGAGCTGCGCCGCAGGAACGCGTTCGCCGGCCGCGACGAGCCGAACCTCGCCGCCCTCCTCGACCTCGTGGCGCTCGGCACCGTCGCGGACGTGGTGCGCCTCGATGCGAACAACCGCGTGCTGGTGGCGCAGGGCCTGAAGCGCATCCGCGCCGGGCGCATGCAGCCGGGCATCGCGGCGCTCTTCGCCGTGGCCGGGCGCGACGCGCGGCGCGCGACCGCGTTCGATCTCGGCTTCACGCTCGGGCCGCGGCTCAACGCCGCCGGACGGCTCGCCGACATGAGCCTCGGGATCGAGTGCCTGGTGACCGGCAGCATGGAGCGCGCGCTCGAGATCGCCCGCTCGCTCGACGACCTGAACCGGGAGCGTCGCGACATCGAAGCCGGCATGCTCGCTTCCGCCGAGGCGCTGCTCGCCACGATCGACGTCGCCGGCGCCGCGAGCCTCGCCCTCTTCGACCCGGGCTGGCACCAGGGCGTCGTGGGCATCCTCGCCGCACGCATCCGCGAGCGCGCGCACCGCCCGACGTTCGCCTTCGCCGCGACCGAGTCGGGCGAGCTGCGCGGCTCGGGCCGCTCGATCCCGGGCTTCCACCTGCGCGACGCCCTCGATCTGGTGGCGAAGCGCGAGCCGGCGCTCATCAAGCGCTTCGGCGGGCACGCCGCGGCGGCGGGCCTCACGCTCGACGCGCCGCACCTCGACCGCTTCCGCGAAGCCTTCGAGTCGGTCGCCCGCGAGATCGCGGGGCCGGAGCTGTTCCGGCGGACCATCGAGACGGACGGCCCGCTCGAAAGCGCCTACGTCAGCCTGGAGACCGTGCGCATGCTGGAAGAGCCGGTCTGGGGTCAGGGGTTCCCGCAGCCGCTCTTCGCCGACGAGTTCGTCGTGGAGAGCCAGCGCCTCGTCGGCGAGAAGCACCTCAAGCTGCGCCTCGCGCGCGAGGGGTGCGCCGTGAGCGCGATCCATTTCCGCCGCGACGCGCCGCTGCCGCCGCGGGTGCGCGCCGCCTACCGGCTCGCGGCGGACGAGTGGAACGGCGCGCAAGCGGTCCAGCTCGTCGTCGAGCACGCGGAGCCGGCGCCGTGAACGAGGGCCTCGCCGGCGACCACTTCGGCGACCTCGTCGCCATCGGCACCGCGCTCGCGATCGGGCTCCTGATCGGTGTCGAGCGCGAGCGCAACCCGTGGGCGAAGGCGGGCATCCGCACCTTCGCGCTGGTCGCGGTGTTCGGCGCGCTCTCCGCCATCGTGGCACAGCACCTCGACTCCGGGTGGATCGTCGCCGCGGGCATCGGCGTCGTCGGCGCGATGATCGTCGCCGCCTACCACCGCGACACGGCGCAGGAGGCCGACCCCGGGACGACCACGGTCATCGCGCTGCTCGTGGCCTACCTCCTCGGCGTGCTCACCGCCCTCGGCGAGCGGCAGGTCGCGGTGATGATCGCCATCGCGACGACGGTGCTCCTCTACTTCAAGCCGGAGATGCGCGGCGCGCTCGAGCGCTTCAGCCGCCGCGACCTCCTGTCGGTGCTGCAGTTCGCCGTCATCACGTTCATCGTGCTGCCGTTCCTGCCCGACGCGGGCCACGGCCCGTACGGCGCGCTCAACCCCTACCGCATCTGGCTCATGGTGGTGCTCGTCGCCGGCATCGGGCTCGCGGGCTACATCGCGCTGCGGCTCGTCGGCGGCACGCGCGGCGCGCTCTACGTCGGGTTCTTCGGCGGCCTCGTTTCGAGCACGGCGACGACGCTCGCGTACTCCCGCGTCGGCACCGACCCGGCGGCCCGCCCGCTCGCGACGCGCGTGATCCTGATCGCGAACCTCGTCGTGTTGGCGCGCGTCGTGGTCGTCGCGAGCTTCGTGTCGGGCGGCTTCGCGACGAAGCTCGCCCCCGTGCTCGGCGCCGCGATCGTGGTCGGCGCCCTGCTCGCCCTCGCGTTCGTCCGCCGCGACGAAACGCCCGGCGACATCCCCGTTCCGGAGACGGCGAACCCGACGGAGCTGCGCGAGGCCGTCGGCTTCGGCGCGCTCTTCGCCGCCGTCCTGGTGCTCTCCGCGTGGCTCAACGACATCGCCGGCGCGAAGGGGCTCTACCTCGTCGCCGCGGCCTCGGGGCTCACCGACGTGGACGCGATCACGCTCTCCACCGGTTCCCTCCTCGAGCAGGGGGCCACGGCGCCGCGGGTCGCGGTCCTCACGGTGGCGGTCGCGCTGGTGTCGAACCAGATCGTGAAGCTCGCGTTCGTGCTGCTGCGTGGCGGCCTCGGCCTCTTCCGCGTCGTCGGCCTGCCGATGGCGGTGACGGGGCTCACGGTGCTGGCAGCCGCCCTGCTCGCGCCTTGAGGCTCCCGTGGCGAGCCGCATCCGCATCGCATGGCCGCGCGGGGAACTGACGGCGACGCTCGCCGACACGCCCACCGCGCGCGCGCTCGTCGCGAGCCTGCCTGCCGAGTCGGTGGCCGCCACTTGGGGCGAGGAGGTCTACTTCGAGCTGCCGGTCGCCGCCCGCCTCGAGCCCGACGCGCGCCAGGTCGTCGAGGCCGGCGCGGTATGCTTCTGGGTCGAAGGCCGCTCGCTCGCGCTGCCCTTCGGGCCGACGCCCATCGCGCGCGCCGGCGAATGCCGGCTGGTGACGAAGTGCAACGTCCTCGGCCGGATCGACGGCGATCCGCGGGCGCTCGCCGCGGTCCGGGCGGGCGATCCCGTGCGCGTCACGATCGCGGAGTAAGGCCGATGGAGAGGAAACGCATCAGCTCGTCGAAGATCCGCGCCGTGGGCTACGACCCGCGGACCGAGACGCTCGAGGTCGAGTTCAACGACGGGCGCGTGATGGAGTACAAGGGGGTCTCGAACGAGGTGCACCGGCGGTTCATGGCGGCCCCGTCGCCGGTGGCGTTCTTCGAAGACAAGATCGAGGAGGATTACACCGGGCGCCGCCTGCGCTGACCCAACACGACGACCAGGACCCGGCCGGCATGCTGACCTCGCTCCTGAAAAGCACCATCGGCGCGCTCGGCGCGCGCACCACTGTCGCGTTCGCCGCGACCTTCCCCGACGGCACCCGGTACGAGAGCCGCCCCGGCGAACGACCGGCGGTGACCGTACATTTCCGCCACCCGCGCGCGGCGCGGCGTGTCGCGCTCTTCGCGCATATCGGCCTGCTCGAATCGTTCTTCGACGGCGACGTCGACATCGAGGGCGACATCGCGCAGGCGTTCCGCATCGCCTTCGACAGCGGCTTCGCCGGAGCGAAGCCGCCTCCGCTCGTCTCGATCCGCAACCGCTGGCACGAGTGGCGCTTCTCCAACCGCTCCATCGCGCAGGCGAAGGCGAACGCCCGCTTCCACTACGGGCTCGGCACCGACTTCTACAGCCTGTGGCTCGACATGCCGCTGCGCATGTACACCTGCGCCTACTGGAAGCCCGGCACCCGCACCGTCGAGGAGGCGCAGGCGAACAAGGTCGAGCACGTCTGCCGCAAGGTGCGGCTCGCGCCCGGCGAGGAGGTCATCGACATCGGCACCGGCTTCGGGGGCTTCGCGTTCCACGCCGTCGAGCGCCACGGCGTGAACGTCACCGCCCTGAACACCACGACCGAGCAGGTGGAGTGGCTGCGCGGCGAGGTCGCGCGCCGCGGGCTCGCCGAGCGCATCCGGGTACGCGAGGCCGATTTCCGCGAGGTGGACCGGCCGTACGACAAGGTGGTGTCGATCGGCGTGCTCGAGCACGCCGGGCGCGACCAGCTCGCCGAGGTGGTCAAGGCGCACGCCGACTTCCTCAAGCCCGGCGGCCTGGGGATGCTGCACTTCATCGGCCACGTCGGCCGGTTCGAGACGGAGTTCTTCATCAGGAAGCACGTGTTCCCCGGCGGCTGGATCCCGAGCCTCGCCGAGACCATCGAGGCGATGGAGGCCTGCGGGCTGGAGGTGGTGGACATCGAGAACCTGCGCCGCCACTACGCGCTCACGCTCGACGCCTGGGCCGAGCGCTTCGACCGCAACTGGGAGAAGATCCACGCCCTCGACCCGCGGCGCTTCGACGAGCGCTTCCGGCGCGTGTGGCGCACCTACCTCCACGGCTGCGCCGAGATGTTCCGTTCGCCGAACGGCTACACGCACCTCTTCCAGATCGTCTACAGCAAGGGCAACATCACCCGCGAGAATTACCCGATGAGCCGCGCCTTCCTGTACCCGCCGGAGGAGCCGCGGTGAACGCCGGCTACGCGGCGCGCCGCGACGCGCTGGTGGCGGCGCTCGCCGCGGCGCGCGCGCCGGTGCGCCTCGCCAAGGACACCTCCAACCTCTTCCGCGACCGTGAGGAGGCCGAGCGCACGCGGCTCGACGTGCGCGCCTTCCGCAACGTGCTCGCCGTCGACCCGGGGGCGGGATTCGTCGAGTCCGAGGGCATGACGCCCTACGGCGAGCTCGTCGACGCGACGCTCGCGCGCGGCGTGATGCCCGGCGTCGTGCCGCAGCTCCGTTCGATCACCATCGGCGGCGCGGTCGCGGGGATCGGCATCGAGTCCTCGTCGTTCCGCCTCGGCCTCGTGCACGAGACGGTCGAGGAGCTCGACATCCTGTGTGGCGACGCCCGCGTCGTCACCGCCACGGCGGCGAACGAGCACCGCGACCTCTTCTTCGGCTTCCCCAACTCCTACGGCACGCTCGGCTACGCGCTGCGCGTCAAGGCGCGCGCGTTCCCGGTGAAGCGCTTCGTGCGCCTCGAGCACGTGCACCACGACGACCCGGAGCGCTTCTTCGCGAACCTCGCCGCGGTGTGCGCGTCCGCGGCCGACTTCGTGGACGGCACCGTGTTCGGCCCGCGCGCGATGGTGCTCAGCGTCGGCCACTTCACCGACGAGGCCCCCTACACGAGCGACTACAGCTTCGAGCGCATCTACTGGCGCTCGGTGCGCGACCGCGACGAGGACTACCTCACGACGCGGGACTACCTGTGGCGCTGGGACACCGACTGGTTCTGGTGCTCCAAGAACCTCTACGCGCAGAACCCCATCGTGCGGCGCCTCCTCGGCCGCCGGCGGCTCAACTCGGTCTTCTACACGAAAGTGATGCGCTGGAACGCGCGCGTCGGGCTCACCCGCCTGCGCGACCGGCTGCTCGGCCTGCATCCGGAGTCGGTCATCCAGGACGTCGACATCCCGCTCGCGCGCGCGGCCGAGTTCCTCGACTTCCTCCTCGCGGAGATCGGCATCCTGCCCGTCTGGATCTGCCCGTTCCGCGCGCACCGGCGCGGGGCGCGCTTCCCGCTCTACCCGGTCGATCCGGCGGCGCTCTACATCAACTTCGGCTTCTGGGACACGGTGCGCACCCGCGAGCGGCATCCGCCGGGGCACTTCAACCGCCTCGTCGAGCGCAAGGTGGCGGCGCTCGGCGGCATCAAGTCGCTCTACTCGGAGAGCTACTTCGACCGCGACGAGTTCTGGTCGATCTACGACCGCGACGCCTACGCCGCGCTCAAGCGCCGCTACGACCCCGAGGGGCGCTTCCCCGACCTCTACGACAAGACCGTGTTGCGGCAGTAGGCGCCGCCGCCGCGTGCGGCGAAACGCCGCCGCGACACCGGGGCGCTGCGCGCGCGCCCGCTCCGCTCGAGCGCAGAGCACGAGCGCGTCGCCGGCTCCGGGGATTCCGAAGGCACCGGCCCCCTTGGCGTCAACCCCTCACCGCCGCGCGAGCCAGGGCAGGAGCGCGATGCCCAAGGCGAGCAGCGCGAACCAGACGAGCGACCACTCCGGGATCGAGAGGCCGAGGAGGCTCCACGGCTTGAGCGTGCAGGGGCCGTCGTAGCGGAAGAGCGGCGGCACCCAGTCGGCCAGCCGGCTCGCGTCGATGATGCGTTCGACCGGCGAGCCGACGCAGGCCGCCACGCGCTTCGGGTCGGACTGGAGCCAGAGGTGATACACCGCGAGCCCCGCGCCCGCGAGGGCCATGAGGGTCCCGAGCGCCGCGTACGCGGTGATGCCGAAGCCGCGCGGCCGGTGCAGCGCCGCCACGAGCGCGACGAGGCCCACGGCGAGGAAGCCGATCCGCTGCGCCACGCAGAGCGGGCACGGATCGAGGTTCTTCACGTGCTGCAGGTAGAGCGCGAAGCCGACGAGCCCGAGCGTCACGAGGAAGGCGAGCGTGAAGAGGCGGCCGGCGCGGTCGGCGGCGGCGCGGGGATCGGCCATTCGGGCTCCGGGCACGCCGCGATTCTAGCAGCCGCGCGCAGCGGCGCCGCCGGCCCGGCGACGCGAACCGCTATAATCGCCGCTTTCCGCCGTCGCCCGCCCCATGGAAGCCGAACGCATCAACGCCCTCGCCGCCAGCCTCGCCGACCTCGCGACCCGGCTCGACGACCTGCGGAGGTATCTTTGACTTCGCGGCCAAGCAGGCGCGCCTCGCGACGGTAACGCGCGAGCTCGAGGATCCGAACGTCTGGGCGGACGCGAAGCGCGCCCAGGACCTCGGACGCGAGAAGAAGGCCCTCGAAGCGGTGGTCGTCGGCCTCGCCGAGGTCGATCGCCAGCGCCGCGACGCCGCCGAGCTCTTCGAGATGGCGCGCGCGGAAGACGACGACGCGACGCTCGCCGCCGTCGAGACCGACGTCGCGGCCATCCGCAAGGCGGTCGAGGCGATGGAGTTCCGCCGCATGTTCTCCGAGCCGCTCGACCCGGCGAACGCCTTCGTCGACATCCAGGCCGGCGCCGGCGGCACCGAGGCGCAGGACTGGGCGGCGATGCTCCTGCGCATGTACCTCCGGTACGCCGAGCGCAAGGGCTTCAAGGTCGAGGTCCTGGAAGAGTCCGAGGGCGAGGTCGCCGGCATCAAGACCGCCACGGTCAAGGTGACCGGCGACCACGCCTACGGCCACCTGCGCACGGAGACCGGCATCCACCGCCTGGTGCGCAAGTCGCCGTTCGACGCGAACGCGCGCCGCCACACCTCCTTCGCGAGCGTCTTCGTCTATCCGGAGGTGGACGAGTCGATCGAGATCGAGGTGAACCCGGCCGACCTGCGCATCGACACCTACCGCGCGTCCGGCGCGGGCGGGCAGCACGTCAACCGCACCGACTCGGCGGTGCGCATCACGCACCTCCCGACCGGCATCGTCGTGCAGTGCCAGAACGACCGCTCGCAGCACCGCAACAAGGCCGAGGCGATGGCGATGCTGAAGGCGAAGCTGTACGAGCAGGAGCTGCGCCGGCGCCAGGCCGAGCGCGACCGGCTCGAGGACTCCAAGACCGACATCGGCTGGGGCCACCAGATCCGCTCCTACGTCCTCGACCAGTCGCGGATCAAGGACCTGCGCACCGGCGTCGAGGTCGGCAACACCCAGGCGGTGCTCGACGGCGACCTCGACGAGTTCATCGAGGCGAGCCTCAAGCAGGGCGTGGGCAAGAGCGTGCCGGCGGCCGCCGCGGAAGCCGACTGAAGCCGTCCGCCCCATGAGCCGAGACATGGCCGACGAGAAGAAGACGCCGCCCGCGCACGAAGACGAGAATCCGGTCGTCGCCGAGCGCCGCGCGAAGCTCGCCGCGCTGCGCGCCCGCGGCAACCCCTACCCGAACGACTTCGAGCGCCGGCACCTCGCCGGCGACCTCGCCCGCGCCTACGGGGAGCGTTCGCGCGAGGAGCTCGAGTCGCACCCGATCCGCGTCGCCGTCGCCGGGCGGATGATGCTGAAGCGCGTGATGGGCAAGGCGAGCTTCGCCACGCTGCAGGACATGAGCGGGCGGCTGCAGATCTACGTCGCGAACGACGCGGTCGGCGCCGAGGTCCACGACGCGTTCAAGCACTGGGACCTCGGCGACATCGTTGGCGCCACCGGCACGCTCTTCAAGACCCGCACCGGCGAGCTCACCGTGCACGCCGACGGCGTGCGCCTGCTGGCAAAGTCGCTGCGGCCCCTGCCCGAGAAGTTCCACGGGCTCGCCGACCAGGAGCAGAAGTACCGCCAGCGCTACCTCGACCTCATCACGAGCGAGGAGACGCGCCGGACCTTCGCGACGCGCAGCCGCCTCATCCAGGAGATCCGCGCGTTCATGGTGGCGCGCGGCTTCCTCGAGGTCGAGACGCCGATGATGCAGCCGATCCCCGGCGGGGCGGCGGCGCGCCCGTTCGTCACGCACCACAACGCGCTCGACATGACGCTCTATCTGCGCATCGCGCCGGAGCTCTACCTGAAGCGCCTCGTGGTCGGCGGCTTCGAGAAGGTCTTCGAGATCAACCGCAACTTCCGCAACGAGGGCATCTCGACCCGCCACAACCCCGAGTTCACCATGATGGAGTTCTACGAGGCCTACCGCGACCACCGCTACCTCATGGACTTCGTCGAGGAGCTCCTGAGGAGCGTCGCGCGGAGCGTGCTCGGCACCACGCAGCTCCCCTACGGCGAGAACGTCGTCGACCTCGGGCCGCCGTTCGCGCGCCTCACCATCGTCGAGGCGATCCGCCGCCACCACCCGCACTTCTCCGCGGCCGACCTGGCGGACCGCGCGCTCCTCGAGCGCGAACTCGCGAAAGTCGGCGTCGCGGCGAAGCCGGCCGCGGCGATCGGCGAGCTGCAGCTCGCGCTCTTCGAGGAGACCACCGAGCAGATGCTCGTGCAGCCGACCTACATCGTCGACTATCCCGCCGTGGTCTCGCCGCTCGCGCGCCGCAGCGACGCGAATCCCGAGGTCACCGAGCGCTTCGAGCTCTACATCACCGGCCGCGAGATGGCGAACGGCTTCTCGGAGCTGAACGACCCGGAGGACCAGGCGGCCCGTTTCGAGGAGCAGGCGCGCGCGAAGGCCGCCGGCGACGAGGAGGCGATGTACTACGACGCCGACTACGTGCGCGCGCTCGAGTACGGCCTGCCGCCCACCGCCGGCTGCGGCATCGGCATCGACCGGCTCGCCATGCTCTTCACCGACTCGCCCTCGATCCGCGACGTGATCCTCTTCCCGCACATGCGGCCCGAGGCCTGAGCGCGCCACGCGCCGGGCCGGCCCGCGCGAGGCCCGCTACAATCCGCCTGGCATGGACGTCGTCGTTCTCTTCTTCCTCCTCGGCGTCGCTGCCCGGCTCGCCGGCTCGGACCTCAGGCTCCCCGAGGCGCTCTACGAGGCGCTCTCGATCTACCTCCTCCTCGCGATCGGCATCAAGGGCGGCGTCGAGCTCGCCGGGCAGCCGCTCGCGACCGTCGGCCCGCAGGCGCTGGCGGTCGTCGCCCTCGGCGTGCTGCTGCCGCTGGTCGCGTTCCCGGTGCTGCGCACCGTCGGCCGGTTCAACCGCTACGACGCGGGAGCGCTCGCTGCCCACTACGGCTCGGTGAGCGTCGTGACGTTCGCGGTCGCGGTGACGTTCCTCGCCGGACGCGACCTGGAGTACGAGCCGTACTTCCCGGTGTTCGTGGTGCTCATGGAGGCGCCGGCCATCGTCGTGGGCATCGTCCTCGCGCGCGCCGGCGAGCCCGGCCGGCGCGTCGCCTGGGGCGCGCTCGCGCACGAGGTGCTCCTCGGCAAGAGCATCGTGCTCCTGCTGGGCGGCCTCGCCATCGGCTGGATCGCCGGCCCCACGGGGATCGTGCCGGTGAAGGCGCTGTTCTCGGACCTCTTCAAGGGCGTGCTCGCGATCTTCCTGCTCGAAATGGGGCTCGTCGCCGGCGGCCGGGCCGCCGAGATCCGCCGCTACGGCGCGTTCCTGGTCGCCTTCGGCGTCGCGATGCCGGTGGTCGCGGCGGCCATCGGCATCGCGTTCGCGGCGGTGATGGACCTCTCCGCCGGGGGCACGCTGCTCCTCGCGACGCTCGCCGCGAGCGCGTCCTACATCGCCGCGCCGGCGGCCCTGCGCATCGCACTGCCCGAGGCGAACCCGGGCCTCTCGATCGCCGCGTCGCTCGGCGTCACCTTCCCCTTCAACATCACCGTCGGCATCCCGCTCTACCACCGCATGGCGGCCTGGGCCGGCGTGCCCGGAGGCGGCTAGTGCAGACACACGCGAAGAAGCTGCTCGTGGTGATCACCGAGGCGGCGCTCGAGAAGCTGCTGGTGCGCGACCTGCGCCGGCTCGGTGCGCACGGCTACACCGTGTGCGACGTGCGCGGCGGCGGCGAGCGGGGTGAGCGCGCGGCCGACTGGGAGGCCGACCGCTCGATCCGCGTGGAGGTGGTCGGCGACGAGGCGGTCGTGGCGGCGCTCGTCGAGCACATCCTCGCGACCTACTGCGCGAACTACGCGGTGTCGATGTACGTGACCGACTGCGGCGTGATGCGGCCGCACAAGTTCTAGGGCGAGCCAGTATCATCGGATCGCGTCGCGGCCCCCGCCGTGAACGCGCGCCGCGCAGCCCGCGATGTCCAACATCCGCACCGCCTTCAACGAGCTCGCCGCGCGCGGCGAAGCGTCCGCCGCGTCCCAAGGCGGCCAGTGCCCGCCGGCGCTGCGCACGGTCCTGCGGGACCTGGAGCTCCTGCTGCCCGGCGAGTCGCCGGCGACGGCGGTCGTCTCCACGAGCGGCACCGCGGAGGTCGTCGCGGTGGATCTCGCCTGGGGCCGGGTGGCAGTGAAGTCCGCGCTGCCTGCGGGCGAGCCCGGCGCGGCCGAGCGGGCCGCGACCGAGGCGGCGTGGCTGCGCCTCGTCCGGGAAATCGCCGCCGAGTCGGTCCCCGCCCTGCTCGGAGAGCACGCGGGCGCGGCGGCCGTCGTGCTCGATTGGCTGGATCCGACGCGGGCGCCGGCCTGGAGCGACCGGCTGCTCGCCGGCAACGCCGGGCCGCCGGTGGCAGCGGCGGTCGGCCACCTCTACGGGCGGCTGCACGCCGCCACCGTCGGGCGCCCGGCGTTCGCCGACCGCTTCGCCGCCGAACACGCGTTCCGGTCGCTGGCGGTCGACGCGCAGTTCCGCGACACCGCGCTCCTGCACCCGGACTGCGCGGAGCCGCTGCGCCAGGCGGCGGACACGGCGACCCGCCTGCGGCTCGCGCTCGTGCACGGCGCCGCAGCGACCGAGAACATCCTCGTCGGTCCGCGCGGACCGATCCTCCTCGACGGCGACTGCGCCCGCTATGGCGATCCGGCCTACGACGTGGCGAGTCTCGCCGCGTCGCTGATGCTCCACGCCGCCCGCGCCGGCGGCGCGCAGCCCGCGCGCGCCGCAGTGGAAGCCTTCCTCACCACCTACCTGCAGCACGTCACCTGGGAGATGCCGGAGCTCCTCGCCACGCGGGCCGCGGGCCTGCTGCCCGGGATGCTGCTCGCAGGCGTCGACGGGCGCGCCCCGGCCGCGTTCATCGTCAACCAGTACGACGCCAACCGCGTGCGCCGCGTCGCGCGCTCGCTCCTGCTCGGGCCGCCGCTCGACCTCGAAACGATCCGCACGGCATGGTTCCGAGAGTTCACGGCCTGAGCGCGAGCGCCGCCGTGGACGCCCGGCCCGCCCCATCCGGCACGACGCGCCGCCCGCGCCGGCGCGCCCGGCCGCGGCACCCATGAGCGCGGCGCATCCCGAGCACGGTGAGAGCCTGCGCGGCATCGCGCTCCTCGTCGCGGCGGTGAGCACGTTCGCGGTGATGGACACGATCGCGAAGTGGCTCGCGCAGACCTACCCCGTCCCCGCCGTGGTCTGGGCGCGCTACATGTCCCAGGTGCTCGTGATGGTGGTGCTCGCCGGCCCGCGCTACCGCGCCGCGCTCGTGCGCACGCGGCGGCCCGGGCTACAGCTCACGCGCGGCGTGGTGCTCGTCTCCTCCACGATGCTCTTCTTCAGCGCCATCTCGCTGATGCCGATCGCCGAGGCCTCCGCGATCACCTTCATCTCGCCCCTCATCCTCACCGGGATGTCGGTCGTGCTGCTCAAGGAGCGGGTGAGCCCTGCGGCCTGGGTCGCGGTCGCGTTCGGCTTCGTCGGCGTCCTCGTCATCATCCGCCCGGGCTCGGGGATCTTCTCGGCCGCCGCGGCGCTGCCGATCGCCACGGCGTTCTTCTTCGCCGCCTACCAGCTCCTCACGCGCAAGCTCGCCGGCGTCGACTCGACGATCGCGACGCTCTTCATCTCCGCCCTGGTGGGCGCGGTCGTGATGTGCTTCGTCGTGCCGTTCTTCTGGCGCCCGCTCGCTTCGCCCTGGCACGCGCTCCTGCTCCTCGCCATGGGCTTCCTCGCGACCGCCGGCCATTTCATGCTCATCCGCGCATTCGAGAAGGCGCCGGCTTCGACGCTCGCGCCGTTCGTGTACGCGCAGCTCGGCGCGGTGCTCCTGCTCGGCTACCTGGTCTTCGGCAACTTTCCCGACGGCTGGTCGCTCGTGGGCATGGGGCTCATCGTCGCGAGCGGCGCCTACGTGGTGCTGCGGCAGCGGCGCTGAGCCCGGCACGGCGCGCGGCGCGCCTCACGACGCGAAGCGGGTCCTGCGGCCCCGCAGCGGGTAACGCGGGTCGTTGTACCCGGGCGTGGACGGATGGCCCGGGGCGACCATCGCGTCGACGAGCGCCTCGTCCTCGGCGGTGAAGGCATGCGCGAGGGCACCGAGGTAGCCCTCCCATTGGGCGAGCGTGCGCGGCCCGGCGAGCACCGCGGTGACGATCGCGTTGGCGAGCACCCAGTTCAGGGCGAAGTCGGCCGCGGTCATGCCGCGCCGCTCCGCATGCGCCTTGATGCGCTCGGCCATCGCGAGCGACTCGGCGCGGAACTCCGTCTGCATCATGCGCTCGTCCTTGCGCCCCGCGCGGCTCTCCGGATCGGGCGCCGCGCCCGGCCGGTACTTGCCGGTCAGCACGCCGCGCGCGAGCGGGCTGTAGGGGACGACGCCCATGCCGTAGTGCGCGCACGCCGGCAGGATCTCGACCTCGGGCATGCGGTTCATCGCGTTGTAGTACGGCTGGCAGACCACCGGGCGCGGAACGCCGAGCGCGTCGCACACGCGCACCACCTCGGCGATGCGCCAGCCGCGATAGTTCGAGACGCCGAAATAGCGCGCCTTCCCGGCACGGATCACGTCGCCCACCGCGCGCACGGTCTCCTCGAGCGGCGTGCCCTCGTCGTCGCGGTGCAGGTAGTAGATCTCCACGCGGTCGGTGCCGAGCCGCGCGAGGCTCGCGTCGAGCGCGCGCAGGATCCACGCCCGGGAGAGGCCTGCCTCGTTGGGCCCCGCGCCCATGCGGTTGCCGACCTTCGTGGCGACGACCCAGCGGTCGCGGTCCGCGCGGATCAGCCGGCCCAGGATGCGCTCGGACTCGCCGTTCGCGTACACGTCGGCCGTGTCCACGAAGTTCACGCCGGCAGCGCGCGCCGAGTCGACGATCCGGCCGGCTTCGGCTTCGTCGGTCCGGTCGCCGAACATCATGGTGCCGAGGCAAAGCGGCGAGACCCTGAGGCCGCTCGCGCCGAGCTGACGGTATTCCATCGGCCACCCCCCGAACCGCGAAAGCGCCCCACCCGCGAAGGAACGCGAAAGGCAAGCCGTCCGGTCACCCAGCGGGCGCACCCGACAGTGTGCCTGTGCGAGCCTTCGCGCCCTTTGCGCCTTCGCGGTGATCGGTTCCTGTCCCTAGATCCGCTCGAAGATCGCCGCGATCCCCTGGCCGCCGCCGATGCACATCGTGACGAGCGCGCGCTTGCCGCCGATGCGGTGGAGCTCGTTCAGCGCCTTCACCGTGAGGATCGCGCCGGTCGCGCCGATCGGATGTCCCAGGGCGACCGCGCCGCCGTTGGGGTTCACCTTCTTCGGGTCGAGGCCGAGCTCCTTCGTCACCGTCATCGCCTGAACGGCGAACGCCTCGTTCGACTCGACCACGTCCATGTCCGCGGGCTTCATGCCGGTCTTCTCGAAGAGACGCTTCACGGCCGGCACCGGGCCGTAACCCATGATCTCAGGCTGGACGCCGGCGTGCGCGTACGCGACCAGACGCGCGATCGGCCTCAGGCCCTGCCGGGCTGCGGCGCCCGCCTCCATCATCACGATCGCGGCCGCGGCGTCGTTCAACCCCGAGGCGTTGCCCGCGGTGACCGTACCGTCCTTCTTGAACGCCGGCTTGAGCTTCGCCATGTCCTCGATCTTGGCGTCGGGCCGGACGTGCTCGTCGGTGTCGAACGCGACCGTCCCCTTCCGCGTCTTCACCTCCACCGGCACGATCTGGCCCTTGAAGTAGCCGCTCTTGATGGCGTTCGCGGCGCGCCGGTGGCTCTCGAGCGCGAACTCGTCCTGCTCGGCGCGCGTGAACCCGAACTTCGCCGCCAGGTTCTCGGCGGTGATGCCCATGTGGCCGTTACCGAACGGGTCGTGCAACGCGCCGACCATGGCGTCGACGATGCCGGCATCGCCCATGCGCTGCCCCCAGCGCGCGGCCGGCATGAAGTACGCCGCCCGGCTCATGCTCTCGGCGCCGCCGCCAATCACGCAGTCGGTGTCACCGAGCAGGATGTGCTGCGCCGCCGACACGATCGCCTGCAACCCGCTGCCGCAGAGACGGTTCACGGTGAGGCACGGCGTGGTCACCGGCAACCCCGCCTCGACCGCGGCGACGCGCGAGATGTACATGTCGCGCGCCTCGCCGTGGATCACGCTGCCGATCACGACGTGCCCGACCTGCGCGGGATCGACGCCCGCGCGCTTCACGGCCTCGCGCACCACGGTGGCGCCGAGCGCGGTCGGCGGCACGTCCTTCAGCGAGCCGCCGTAGTCGCCGATCGCGGTGCGCACGCCGGAGAGGACGACAACTTCACGGGTCATGGTTCGGTCTCCTTGTCGCAGTGGGTCGGGCGCGGCGGCCCGCAGGGGTTGGGGATGGTAGCCCCGCGGCGCGCGGCCGCGGGCTGATCCAGGTCAAGCGTGCGTCACGCGGCGCGCCGCGCGGCCGCGGGCCGCGCCCACAGGTCGTGCACGTCCGAGCGGGTGATGCGCACGTCGAGGAAATCGCCCGGCTTCACCCCGCGGGCGCCCTCGACGTGCACCACGCCGTCGATCTCCGGCGCGTCCGCGCCCGATCTCGCCGTCGCGCGCGTGCCTTCGACCGCATCGACCAGCACGCGCACGGTCCGCCCGACCTTCGCCGCGAGCCGCCTGGCGCTCACCCTCTCCTGGACCGCCATCAGCCGCGCGCGCCGCTCCTCCTTGACCGCTTCCGGCACCGGATCGGGCAGCGCGTTCGCGCGCGCGCCCGCGACCGGCGAGTAGGCGAAGCAGCCCACCCGGTCGAGCTCGGCCTCCTCGAGGAAGCCGAGGAGCTCCGCGAACTCCGCCTCGGTCTCGCCCGGGAAGCCCACGATGAACGTCGAGCGGATGGCGAGCTCCGGCGCGATCGCGCGCCAGGCGCGGATCCGCTCGAGGTTCGCCTCGCCCGACGCCGGGCGCTTCATCAGCTTGAGGACCCGCGGGCTCGCGTGCTGGAAGGGCACGTCGAGGTACGGGAGGATCCTCCCTTCCGCCATCAGGGGAATGACGTCGTCCACGGCCGGGTACGGATAGACGTAGTGCAGCCGCACCCAGACGCCGAGCTCGCCGAGCGCGGCCGCGAGCTCCTGCATGCGCGTCCTGACCGGCCGGCCGCCCCAGAACCCGGTGCGGTACTTCACGTCGACGCCGTAGGCGCTCGTGTCCTGCGAGATGACCAGGAGCTCCTTGACGCCCGCGCGCACCAGGCTCTCGGCCTCGCGCATCACTTCGCCGATCGGCCGCGAGACGAGGTCGCCGCGCAGCGCGGGGATGATGCAGAACGTGCAGCGGTGGTTGCAGCCCTCGGCGATCTTCAGGTAAGCGTAGTGCTTCGGCGTGAGCCGGATCCCCTGCGGCGGGACGAGGTCGGTGAACGGGTCGTGCGGCCGGGGCAGGTGCGCGTGGACCGCGGCCATCACCTCGTCGGTGGCGTGCGGGCCGGTCACCGCGAGCACCTGCGGATGGGCATCGCGCACGACCGAGCCCTTCGCCCCGAGGCAGCCGGTGACGATCACGCGGCCGTTCTCGGCGAGCGCCTCGCCGATCGCGTCGAGCGACTCGGCCACCGCGGCGTCGATGAAGCCGCAGGTGTTGACGACGACGAGGTCGGCGCCCGCGTAGGAGGGCGCGATCGCGTAGCCCTCGGCGCGCAGCGCCGTGAGGATGCGCTCGGAATCGACGAGCGCCTTGGGGCAGCCGAGCGAGACGAAGCCGACTTTCGGCGGAGCCGCCATCGGCGCGCCGCGGGCCCGCGCGTCAGGGCTTCCCGCCCGACTCGCCCTCGTCCGGTTTGGCGGGCGGCTGGGCGAAGTTCGGGAACGGGAAGCCGGCGAACATGTTGCGCGTCTGGCTCTGCAGCTGCTCCTGCATCTGCGCGAACATCGCCTTCGACTGCTCGATGTAGGTGGACATCAGGCTCTGCATCGCCGGCCCCTGGAACGACAGGAACTGCGACCAGAGCTGCTCGTTGATCTTCGAGGAATCGCCGTAGAGCTGGCTCGACTGCTCCTGCATCCGCTTCTGGATCTCGAGGAACGCCTGCACGTTGCGCTCGAGGTAGCTGCCCATCATCCCCTGCATGGCGTTGCCGTAGAAGCGGATGAGCTCGGCGAGCATGTCGTGGGAGAACATCGGCTTGCCGCCCGACTCCTCCTCGAGGATGATCTGCAGCAGGATGGCGCGCGTCAGATCCTCGCCCGACTTGGCGTCGACGACCTGGAACTCCTCCTTCTTGAGGACGAGCTCCTTCACGTCGGCGAGCGTGATGTAGCTCGAGGTCCGGGTGTCGTAGAGCCGGCGGTTGGGATACTTCTTGATGAGTCGCGCGGATTCGGCCATCGTATTCAGGCGTCCCGATTGGGGCTCCGGTGCCGGGGTCCGGGCCCCGGCGAAGTGCCGAGGTCCGCGGCGGCCGGCCGCTCGAAGCCAAGGGTTTGACGCAACGCAGCATTCTACCCCGCGCGGAACGCGCCGTCAGGTGCCCCCGCGCGGGCCCGACAATCCGAGTCTGGGAGGCCGCCGATGACCGATCCGAAACCGCAGCTCGCCGCATGGAACCAGGCGGCCTACGACGCCGCGCTCGCCTACGCCCGCGCCGGGCTCGAGAGCGCCGAGCAGCTCCTGCGGCTCAACCTCGCGACGGCGCGCGCCACGCTCGACGCGAACAGCCGCGCGGCCCGTGAGCTGCTCGCGGCCGGCGACTCGCAGGCCGCGCTCGCGACCCGGACGAAGCTCGCCGAGCAGCAAATGCAGCAGGCGGCCACCTATGCCTCCAGCGTGTACGAGATCGTGAGCGGCATGCAGTCCCAGCTCGCCCGGCTCGCCGAGGAGAGCCTCGGCCGCGCCGGCCAGTCGCTCGCCTCCGGCGCCGCCGAAGCCGCGAAGTCCGGTCCGGGGGGCGAGGCGGCCGCCGCCGCGCTCCAGTCGACGGTCGCCGCGACCAACGCGATGATGGAGAGCATCACCCAGGCGACGCGGCAGTTCGCCGCGCTGTCGGAGGCGACCATCAAGGCCGCGACCGAGCAGATGGTGAGGGGCGGGAGGAAGGACTGACCGTCCCGCACGCCACGCGCCGCCCGAAAAAGGAAGGCCCCGCATCGCGGGGCCTTCGCGCCTCCGGCCGGCCCGGACGTCAGAACATGTGCTGGCCGCCGTTGATCGAGATGTTCGCCCCGGTCACGAAAGCGGCTTCCTCCGAGCAGAGGTAGATGATGAGCCCCGCCACCTCGGCGGGCATCCCGAGCCGGCCCACCGGGATCTGCGGCAGGATCTTCGTGTCGAGGATCTCTTTCGGGATCGCCGTCACCATCTTGGTGCCGATGTAGCCGGGCGAGATGGTGTTGACGGTGACGCCCTTGCGCGCCACCTCCAGCGCGAGCGCCTTCGTGAAGCCGTGCATGCCGGCCTTGGCCGCCGAATAGTTGGTCTGGCCGAACGCGCCCTTCTGCCCGTTCACCGACGAGACGTTGATGACCCGCCCCCAGCCCCGGTCGGTCATGCCGTCCATCACCTGCTTGGTCATGTTGAAGACGCTGTCGAGGTTGGTGTCGATGACCGCGTCCCAGTCGGCCTTGGTCATCTTCTTGAACGTCATGTCGCGCGTGATCCCGGCGTTGTTGACGAGGATGTCCACGGGACCGACCTCGGCGACGACACGCTCCACGCACGCCTTGCACGAGTCGAAGTTCGCGACGTCGCAGGGCACGGGGTGGAAGTCGTACCCTTTGGCCTTCATGTCCTGCGACCAGGCCGCGGCGTTCTTGTTGCCCGGCGAGTGGGTCACGACGACGCGGAAGCCCGCGTCGTGCATCTTGGTGCTGATCGTCTCGCCCAGGCCGCCCATGCCGCCCGTGATGAGCGCGATTCTCCTCGTCATCTTCAGCTTCTCCTTTGGTTGAACCTGCGGGGCCGACCCGGATCTCCGCCCGGGGTTCGCCCGACCCATTCCGACGCGTTCCGGCCGCGCGGGAGAGTCTAGCAGGGCGCCCGCACCTCGCGACGTCCCGCGTTCAGCTCCCATCACGCCCGCCCGTGGCCCCCGCTCCCCGATGGCCGACCCCGCGCCCTGATCGCCGATTCCCGACCCCTGTCACGCCATGCGCAGCCCGCGCGATCGAACAACGCTCCCCCTTCATATCCCCTCGCCCCGACCGCCCGCACAGGGCTACGCCATGTGCAGCCCTCCGTTGATGGAGATGTTCGACCCGGTGATGTAGCCCGCCTCGTCGGAGGCGAGGTAGGCGACGAGCCCCGCGATCTCGGCCGGTTCGGCGAGCCGGCCCATCGGGATCTGCGCGATGATCTGCTGCAGCACCTCCGGGGCGAGCGCCTTCACGGCGTCGGTCGCCACGTAGCCGGGGCTCACCGTGTTCACGGTGATGCCCTTGCGCACGACCTCCTGCGCGAGCGCCTTGGTGAACCCGTGCATGCCGGCCTTCGCGGCCGAGTAGTTGGTCTGGCCGAACTGGCCCTTCAGTGCGTTCACCGAGGAGATGTTGACGACCCGGCCCCAGCCGCGCTCCATCATCCCGTCGATCACCTGCCGCGTGACGTTGAAGACGGAGTTGAGGTTGGCGTTGATCACGGCATACCAGTCGCTCGGCGACATGCGCTTGAAGACGCCGTCGCGCATGATGCCGGCGTTGTTGACGAGGATCTCCACCGTGCCGATGGTGGCGCGGACCCGGTAGAGCATGTCCGCGCACGCCTCGTAGTCCTCGACGTTGCCCTCGGCGCCGTACACCTCGTGGCCCTCCGAGCGCAGCGTGGCGAGCCATTCCCCGGCCTTCTCGTAGCCGGGCGGGTGGTTGGCCACCACGCGGTGGCCCTCGGCGGCGAGGCGCCGGCAGATCGCGGTGCCGATCCCACCCATGCCGCCAGTCACGAACGCGACGCGCCGGTTCATCCCCGAGCCCGTGTTCCGCGCGCCGCCCGGGGGCCGCCGCTAGCGCTCGACGGCGAGCGCGACGCCCATGCCGCCGCCGATGCACAGGCTGGCGAGCCCCTTCTTCGCATCGCGCCGCTGCATCTCGTGCAGCAGCGTCACCAGGATGCGGCAGCCCGACGCGCCGATCGGATGGCCGATGGCGATCGCGCCGCCGTTCACGTTGATCTTCGCCGTGTCCCAGCCCATCTCCTTGTTCACCGCGATCGCCTGCGCGGCGAACGCCTCGTTGATCTCCATGAGGTCGGGCGAGTCCTTCGTCCAGCCGGCCTTCGCGAGCACGAGCTTCGACGCCGGAACGGGGCCCATGCCCATGATCTTCGGGTCGACGCCGGCCGAGGAGTAGGCAGCGATGCGCGCGAGCGGCGTGAGCCCGAGGGACGCCGCTTTCTTCGCGCTCATCATCACCACCGCCGCCGCGCCGTCGTTGATGCCCGAGGCGTTGCCGGCCGTGACGGTACCCGCCTTGTCGAACGCCGGCTTGAGCGCCGCGAGCTTCTCGACGGTCGTGCCGTGCTTCGGGTACTCGTCGGTATCGAAGACGAGCGGGTCGCCTTTGCGCTGCGGGATCGAGATCGGCAGGATCTCGTCCTTGAACTTGCCTGCCTTCTGCGCGGCTTCCGCCTTCTGCTGGCTCGCCGCCGCGAAGGCGTCCTGCTCCTCGCGCGTCACGCCGTACTTCCTGGCGACGTTCTCGGCGGTCACGCCCATGTGGTACTGGTTGTACACGTCCCACAGGCCGTCGACGATCATGGTGTCGACGAGCTTCGCGTCGCCCATGCGCGTGCCCTCGCGCGAGCCGAGCATGGCGTGCGGCGCCATGCTCATGCTCTCCTGCCCGCCCGCGATCACGATCTCGGCGTCGCCGGCCTTGATCGCCTGGGCGGCGAGGTGCGTCGCCTTGAGGCCCGAGCCGCAGACCTTGTTGATCGTCATCGCCGGCACCATCTCGGGCAGCCCGGCGCGGATCATCGCCTGCCGCGCCGGATTCTGGCCCATGCCCGCGGTCAGGACCTGCCCCATGATCACCTCCGAGACCTGCCCGGGCTCGAGCCCGGTTTTCGCGATGAGCCCGCGGATCACGTGCGCGCCCAGGTCGGCCGCGGAGATCTTCGCGAGCGACCCGTTGAAGCTGCCCACCGCGGTCCGGGCCGCGGCGACGATGACGACGTCGGTCATGGTTTCCTCTTCCTCGTTCGCGGGCGCAGCCGCCCGTCGCGTTGTGAAACGTTCGCGCCTTCGCGGCGGCCTCAGGTGATGCGGAACCGCACGTACTCGCCGGGCGCCGGCGCGAGCGCCTTGTAGCCCGCGCCGCCGGGACGCCTGGGCGCGCTCACCTGCCCGCCGCCGAAGCGCCCCACCCAGTCGCGCCAGTCGGGCCACCAGCTGCCGCGGTGCTCCGTGGCGAGCTCGAACCATGCCTCCGGCGCCGACGGCAGGATGGGGTTCGTCCAGTGGCTGCGCTTGCCCGCCGACGGCGGGTTGATCACGCCGGCGATGTGCCCGCTCGCGCCGAGGACGAAGCGCGCGTCGCCCTTGACGAGCCCGGTGGAACGGTAGGCGCCCTTCCACGGCACGATGTGGTCCTCGCGCGACGCGTAGACGTAGGTCGGGACGCGGATCGCGCCGAGGTCCACCTTCTCGCCGAGCATCGTGAGCGCGTTCGGCTGGCGCAGCCGGTTCTCGAGGTAAAGGTTGCGCACGTAGTACACGTACATCGGCCCGGGCAGGTTCGTGGAGTCGGCGTTCCAGTAGAGGATGTCGAATGCCTCGGGCTGCCGGCCCTTGAGGTAGTTGTTCACGACGTACGACCAGACGAGGTCGTTCGCGCGCAGCGTCGAGAACACGGTCGCGAGGTCGGCGCCGGGCAGGATGCCGCCCTTGCCGATCGTCGCTTCGCGGGCCGCGACACCTGCCTCGTCGACGAGCAGGCCGATGTCGCCGGCTTCCTCGAAGTCGAGCAGCGTCGTGAGCAGCGTCAGGCTCGCGGCGGGCTGCTCGCCCTTCGCGGCCAGCACCGCGAGCGCCGCGGCGAGCAGCGTGCCGCCGACGCAGAACCCGAGGGCGTTCACCTTCTCCGACTTCGTCACGGCGCGGGCGATCGCGATCGCCCTGACGACGCCGTCGGCGAGATAGTCGTCCCAGGCGAGGTGCCCGAGCTCCGCCGTCGGGTTGCGCCACGACATGATGAGGACCGTGTGGCCGTTCTCGACCGCGTAGCGCACGAAGGAGTTCGCGGGCGAGAGGTCGAGGATGTAGAACTTGTTGATGCACGGCGGCACCATCACCAGCGGGCGCGCGTGCACGGTGGCCGTGGCCGGCGCGTACTGGATGAGCTCGAAGAGGTCGTTGCGGAAGATGACGCTCCCCGGCGTCACCGCGAGGTTGCGTCCGACCTCGAAGGCCGACTCGTCGGACTGGGAAATGCGGCCCTTCGCCACGTCGGCGACGAGGTTGCGCACGCCGGCGGCGAGCGTCTCGCCGCTGGACTCGCGCGCGAGACGGATCACCTCCGGGTTGGTCGCGGCGAAGTTCGCCGGGCACATCGCGTCGACGAGCTGCCGGGCGTGGAAGCGCAGGCGCCCCTTCGCGCGCGGCTCGAGCTCCGCGGCCTCCACTGCCTCGGCGATGAATGCGGCGTAGAGAAGGTAGCTCTGCCGCAGGTAGTCGTAGAACGGGACCTCCGTCCACTCCTTCGCGGCGAACCGCTTGTCGCCGTTGGGCGCCACCACCGGCTCGTAGGGCTCGCCCCGCTCGCGCGCGAGCATCGCGGCCCAGAGCCGCATCACCTGCTGGTAGTAGCGGCCCTGCAGCTCCGCGAACCGCGCCGAGCGGGAGGACCACTCCGCGAACTGGCGCGAGAGCTCGGCGTCGCCGAGCGCGGGCGGCAAGCCGGGAGGCGTCGGCGGCGCGGCGCCGCCGTAGGGCGGCATGCCGCCGGGAGGGAACGTGTAGCCCGGGAACGACTGCACGGCGGGGGTGCGTTGCACGACGGGGAGGCGTTGCGAGCGGCAATACTGCGCCGCACAACGAGTGCTGTCAAGGAAGCGGGCGGCGCGCGACGGGGTGCCCGCCGCTTCAGCTGCGCTGCGCCGGGACGCCGTAGTAATCGCGGTACCAGTCGACGAACCGCTGGATGCCGACGGCGAGCGGCGTGGACGGGCGGAAGCCCACCGCACGCTCGAGCGCGCTCGTGTCCGCGGCGGTCGCGGCCACGTCCCCCGGCTGCATCGGCTGCAGGTCGAGCTTTGCCTTCACGCCGAGCGCGCGCTCGATCGTCGCGACATACTCGAGGAGCGGCACGGGCTGGCTGTTGCCGATGTTGAAGATCCGGTAGGGCGCGGTCGACGTGGCCGGCGATGCGAGCCGGCTCGCATCGCCGGGCGCCGGCGGGCGGTCGATCACGCGCGCGACCCCCTCCACGATGTCGTCGACGTAGGTGAAGTCGCGCAGCATCTCGCCGCGGTTGAACACCTTGATCGGCTCGCCGGCGAGGATCGCGCGCACGAACAGGAACGCCGACATGTCCGGCCGGCCCCACGGCCCGTACACGGTGAAGAACCGCAGTCCCGTCGTCGGCAGCCCGTAGAGGTGCGAGTACACGTGCGCCATCAGCTCGTTCGCCTTCTTCGTCGCGGCGTAGAGCGACACCGGATGGTCGACGCTGTCGGCTTCCGAGAACGGCATCTTCGCGTTCAGGCCGTACACGGAGCTCGAAGACGCGTAGACGAGGTGACCGACGCGGGCGTGGCGGCAGCCCTCCAGGACGTTGCCGAAGGCGACCAGGTTCGCGTCGACGTACGCCTCGGGGTGGGTGAGCGAATAGCGCACGCCCGCCTGCGCGGCGAGGTGCACGACCGCATCGTGGCGCTCGTTCGCGAAGAGCGCCGCCGTGCCGGCGCGGTCGGCGAGGTCGAGCCGCACGAAGCGGAAGCCGGCGCGCGCGGTGAGTCGGTCGAGCCGCGCCCGCTTCAGCGAGACGTCGTAGTAGTCGTTCAGGTTGTCGACGCCGACGACGGCGTCGCCGCGGTCGAGGAGGCGGTGCGCGAGCGCCGCGCCGATGAACCCGGCTGCGCCGGTGACGAGAATGTTCATTTCAGGGGTCAGTGATCAGCAGTCAGCAATCGGTCATTGGCAAGCAGCGGTCGGCGGTCGGAGGCGCCCGCGGGCGCGTGGCCCCGTTCCCCTTCCCCTCTCGGCGGGATGGCCGAAGGTGGGGCGCCGTCGGGCTCACCCGGCAGGCGCCGCACCCGTAGAATCGGCGGCATGCACATGGTCGCCGTCGGCTGGCTGTTCGTCGCCCTCATGATCGCCGTCACGGAAACGAGCGTCGTCGCCGGCATCCTCTCCTTCCTCTTCTACGGCCTCGCGCCGCTCGCGCTCTTCTGGTGGGTGGTCGGCGCGCCCGCGCGCCGCGCGCGCTCAGTGCGCATGCGTCAGGCGGCCCACCAGCCAGATCGACGCGATGCCGAGGCCGATCAGTAACACCTGTCCGGCCGTCGCGCGCAGCTCCGGACGCTTGTGCAGGCCCGGGATGAGGTCCGCGACCGCCACGTAGAGCATGCTCGCCGCCGCGAGCGCGATCAGCGTGTTGGTCCACTGCCGCGCCAGCTGGAGCGCGAAGTACGCGATGAGCGCACCCGCCACCATGGCCATGCTGGACACGAGGTTCAGCACGAACGCGCGCGCCTTCCCGTAGCCGGAATGGAGCAGGATCAGGAAGTCGCCCACCTCCTGCGGGATCTCGTGCGCGATGACGGCCGTCGCCGCGACGAGGCCGAGCGCGGTCGACTCCATGAACGCCGCGGCGATCAGCACGCCGTCGACGAAGTTGTGGAAGCTGTCGCCGACCAGGATCAGCAGCCCCGAGCGCCCGTGGTCGTGCACGGCCGTCCGCTGCGGCGCGTGCTCGCCGTGGGCCTCGCAGTCCTCGGTGTGGCAGTGCCGCCAGAGGACGAGCTTCTCCAGGACGAAGAAGGCGAGCATGCCGGCGAGCACCGTCGCGGTGAACGCCCGCACGTCCTGCGCTTCGGCGAGCCCGTGCGGGAGGATCTCGAGGAAGACGGCGCCCAGCAGCGCGCCGATCGCGAAGCTGATGAGCGAGCCGACGTGGCGCGCCGGGGTGGCGAGCGCGAAGAGCGCGGCGACGCAGATCGACGCGACGCCGCCGGCCACCGTCGCCGCGAGAATCCACCCGAGCGTGCCCATCGCGGATCAGCCCTCGAGCCAGACGAGGGTCGCCATGCGCCCGGTGCGGCCGTCTCGCCTGTACGAGAAGAAGCGCTCGTGGTCGGTGAACGTGCACCATCGGCCACCGTGGACCTCGCTCACCCCGGCACGCGCGAGCCGCCGCCGCGCGAGCGCGTAGAGGTCGGCGTGCCACTTGCCCGGACGCCCGGGCGCGAACGCGGCTGCGGCGCTGCGATCGTCCGCCGTGAAGGCGTCGCGCACTTCGTCGCCGACCTCGAACCACGCCGGGCCGATCGCCGGGCCGAGCCACGCCACGAGCGCCCCGGGCTCGCAACGCATCTTCGCGACGGTCGCTTCGACGACGCCGGCCGCGAGCCCGCGCCACCCGGCGTGCGCGATCCCGACGGCGTCGCCGTCGCGCGAGGCGAGGAGCACCGGGAGGCAATCGGCGGTGAGCGCGGCGAGCACGAAGCCCGGCGCGTGCGCGACAGCCGCGTCGGCGACCGGAACGCCCCGCGCGGTTTCCGCCTCGACCACCGCGACGCCGTGCTCCTGCGCGAGCCACAGCGGCGCCCGCGGCAACTCGCGCCCGAGCAGCGCGCGGTTCCTGGCGACGTGCGCCGGGTCGTCGCCGACGTGATCGCCGAGGTTGAGGGACGCATACGGGCCGCGGCTCACGCCGCCTTGGCGCGTCGTCGCGAGCGCGCGAACGCGCGGCGGGGCTGGCCACTCGGGAACGATCGTGCGCGGCGCGACGAGGTGCATTCAGGCGAGCGCCGCGCACAGGGCCGCGAAGTCCGCGGGCATCGGGCTCTCCCACTCGAGCCGCGCGCCAGTGCGCGGATGCACGAGCGCGAGCCGCGTCGCGTGCAACGCCTGCCGGCGGAACGCGCCGAGCGCGCCGGCCGCGGCGGCGCGCCTCCCGCCGTAGACGGGATCGCCGACGAGCGGGTGCCCGATCGACGCGAGGTGCACGCGGATCTGGTGGGTGCGGCCCGTTTCCAGCGTGCACTCGAGGAGCGTCGCGTCGCGGTAGCGGGCGAGGACGCGATAGCGCGTCGCGGCCGGCTTGCCGCGCGCGGTGACCGCCATGCGGGTGCGCGCCGTCGGATGACGCCCGATCGGCGCCTCGACGCGGCCGTCGCGTGCGACCGCCCCGTGCACGAGCGCGAGGTACTGGCGCGTGACGGTGCGCGCCGCCAGCTGGCGCACGAGCGCCGTCTGCGCCTCGGGCGTCTTGGCGACCACTAGGAGCCCGCTCGTGTCCTTGTCGAGGCGGTGGACGATGCCCGCGCGCGGCAGCGCCGCGAGCCCGGGCGCGTGGTGCAGCACGGCGTTGAGGAGCGTGCCGTCCCGGTTGCCGCTGCCGGGGTGCACGACGAGGCCCGCAGGCTTGTCGATGACGAGGAGGTCCTCGTCCTCGTACACGATGGCGAGCGGGATCGGCTGCGCCGCCGCTGCGCCTCGCGCCGGCTCGGGCTCCGCGGCGAGCGCGACGCGCTCCCCGCCCCAGACACGGCGTTTCGGATCCACCCGGGAGCCATCGACGGTCGCGCGCCCCGCTTTCAGCCATGCGGCGAGACGGCTGCGCGAGTGCTCGGGGAACATCCGCGCGAGCGCCTGGTCGATGCGCAGCCCGGCGAGCGCCGCCGGGATCGTCCGCTCGTCGCACCGGGATTGCGGCGCCGGCGGCGCGGCACGCGCGCCCCGGCCGGCCCCGGGAGCGACGCTATAATCGCGCGGTCGCAGATGCTCTGAGGAACGGCTCATGAAGCTTCGCAGTTTAGCAGCCCTCGTCCTCGCTCTCGCCCTCGCGGGGTGCGGCTGGTTCAAGAAGGGCGAGATCGACGAGACTGCGGACTGGTCGGCCCAGCGCCTCTACACCGAGGCGAAGGAAGAGATGGCGGGCGGCAACTGGAGCAAGGCCGTCAAGCTCTTCGAGAAGCTGGAGGCGCGCTATCCGTTCGGCCGCTACGCGCAGCAGGCGCAGCTCGAGATCGCCTACGCCTACTACCGCGACAACGAGCCTGCCTCGGCGATCGCCGCCTGCGACCGGTTCATCAAGCTCCACCCCAACCACCCGAACGTCGACTACGCCTACTACCTCAAGGGCATCGTCAACTTCAACGAGGACATGGGGTTCCTCGCGGACTACTTCGAGCAGGACCCGACGGAGCGCGACGCGAAGGCGATGCGCGAGGCGTTCGACGCCTTCAAGGAGCTCGCAGTCAAGTTCCCGGACAGCAAGTACACGCCCGACGCGCTGGCACGCATGCGCTGGCTCGTGAACGCGCTCGCCTCGCACGAGCTCGCCGTCGCGCGTTACTACATGAAGCGCGGCGCGTATGTCGCGGCGGCCAACCGCGTCCAGTTCGTGGTCAAGACCTACCCGGAAGCGCCCGCGAACGAGGAGGCGCTGGCGATCCTCGCCGCGGCCTACGACCGGCTCGGGCTCACGGACCTGCGCGACGACGCGGTACGCGTGCTCGCCAAGAACTTCCCGCAGAGCCCCTATCTCAAGACGGAATACACCGGACGCCGGGCGCCGTGGTGGAAGATCTGGGCGGGGGACTGAGGGGGCGGAAAGCAGGACGGAGGATCCAGGATCGAGGATTGGGGACTGGGATACGGGAGCGCCGCAGCGCGGCCTAGCCGCACGGCGCGCGCCGCAAACGACAAGGGCCGCGAATGCGGCCCTTTTTCGTAACCCGAGGCCCGGCTCGGGCTCGGAACGCGATGTCGTCGTTCCTCAATCCTCCATCCCGGATCCCGAAAGCCGAATCCCGAATCCTCACCCCTGGACCGCCAGCCCCTGATCCCGGATGTACTCGCGGATCACGTCCTCGATGCCCGCATCGGCCCTGAAGCCGAGCGCGAGCGCGCGGTCGGTACGGAACGCGGCCGGCCAGGTCTTCACGATCCGCTGGATGCGCTCGTCGGGTTGGTAGGTCACCCGCGCCGCGACCGCCGGGCCGGCGATGCGCGCGAGCGCCGCGAGCATCTCGCGCACGGTGACCGAGATGCCAGGCAGGTTCACGACGCGGTTGACGCCCCAGGCGGCCGAGGCGAGCTCGTGTGCGTGGATGAACGCCTCGATCACCCGGCCCGGCGAGAGGAGCCAGATGCCCGTCGTGTCCGGCACCGGCAGGGCGGAGGGCTCGCCGTTCAGCGGCTCGCGGATGATGCCGCTCGCGAACGAGGAGGCCGCGAGGTTGGGTTTGCCCGGGCGCACGACGATGGTGGGCAGGCGGAGGCTGCGCCCGTCGATGAAGCCGCGGCGCGAGAACTCGGTGACGAGGTATTCGCCCACCACCTTCTGCATGCCGTAGGAGGTCTGCGGGTTCGGCGTGGTCGTGTCGTCGAGCACCGGCGGCAGGTCGCCGCCGAAGGCCGCCACCGAGCTCGCGAACACGAAGCGCGGCGGCCCCGCGAGCCGGCGGCAAGCCTCGAGCAGCGCGCGCGTGCCGTCGAGGTTCACGCGCATGCCGAGATCGAAGTCGGCCTCCGCGCCCCCGCTCACCACCGCAGCGAGATGGAAGACCGCCCCGGTGTCGCGCTCGAGCACGCGCTCGATCACGCCCGGCGCCGAGAGATCCCCGGCGACGCAGTCGAAGCGCGACTCGGCGCCCGGTGGGAAGGCGGTGTCGAGGAGGCGGATCGCGGTGACGGCGTGCTCGCGGCCGTCCGGCCCCGCGAGCGCGCCGCGCGCGGCGATCGCCTGCGCGAGCCGATGCCCGAGAAAACCGCCGCCGCCGGTGATGAGCACCTTCATCGTCCTTCCTCCGTCGTTGCCGTGCGGGGCATTCTACCGGCGGCAGCGGCGTGCCCGAAGAAAGCGACCACGTCGGCGAGCTCGCGGGTGCGGCGCATCGGCGGCAGGCTCGCGAGGATGCGCCGCCCATAGGGACGCGAGACGAGCCGCGGGTCGCAGATCAGGAGCACCCCGCGGTCGCACTCGTCGCGGATCAGACGCCCGGCGCCCTGCTTGAGGGCGATCGCGGCCTGCGGCAGCTGGTAGGCGAGGAACGGGTTCGCGCCGCGCTTCGCCATCGCCTCGAGGCGCGCGGCGAGCACCGGATCGTCAGGCGGCGCGAAGGGCAGCTTGTCGATCACCACCAGCGACAGCGCTTCGCCGCGGACGTCCACGCCCTCCCAGAAGCTCGCGGAGGCGACGAGCACCGCGTTGCCGAGCGCGCGGAAGCGCTCCAGCAAGGCACTGCGCGAGCCCTCGCCCTGCACGAGGAGCGGATAGCCGAGCCCGTCTCCGGCGAGCCGCGCCGCCAGCCGCTCGTGCGCCCGCCGCATCGCCCGCAGCGTGGTGAACAGCAGGAAAGCCCGGCCGCCGCTCGCGCGGATCGCGGTGAGCGCGGCGTCGACGACGGCGTCGGTGTGCTCGGCCGAGTTGGGCTCGGGCAGGCCGCGCGGGACGCACAGGAGCGCGTTCGCGGCGTAGTCGAACGGGCTCTCCCAGCAGGCGGTGCGCGCGTCCTCGAGCCCCATCTCGCCGGCGTAGAGCCCGAAATCGCCCGCGACGGCGAGCGTCGCAGAGGTGAAGATCCACGCCCGCGGGCCCGCCGCGAGCTCGCGCCGGAAGATCTCCGCGATCGAGAGCGGCGTCGCGTGCAGCGCCACCGCCTGGGTGTAGGTCTCCACCCAGCGCACGAGCCCGGCCTCTTCGCCGGCGCGCCAGCGCGTGAGCCGTGCGCCGAGGTCCGCGGCGCGCCGCGCGCAGTTCGCGAGCCCCTCGGAGCGCTCGGCGAGCGCGGCGAGCGCCCGCGCGAGGCTCGCGACCGACCCGTCGAGGGCCGCGACCGCCGCCCCGAACCGCGGCTCGCGCTCGAGCGCGGTCGCCGCGAGGCGCGCGTCGCGGCCCGGCACCGCGAGGCGCAGGTCGCGCGCGGCGATCTCCGCGCCGCGCACCAGCGCGTCGGCCTCGCGCACGTCGCGCGCGGCGACGTGCAGCTCCGCAGCCGTGTCACGGCAGAGGTCGAGCACCTGGCCGCTCGAGACCGTCTCGCCGAAGAAGAGCGACGCGGTCTCCGGAAGCTGGTGCGCCTCGTCCAGGATCACCGTGTTGCAGGCCGGCAGGAGCTCGGCCATGCCTTCGTCGCGCAGCACCGCGTCGGCGAAGAAGAGGTGGTGGTTGACGACCACGACGTCGGCGGCGAGCGCATCGCGGCGCGCCTTCATCACGAAGCACTCGCGCAGCCGCGGGCACTGCTGACCGAGGCAGTTCTCGCGCGTGGACGTCGCGGCGCCCCAGGCGGCGGCGTCCTCGGGCACGTCGGCGAGCTCGCTCCTGTCGCCCGTCGCGCTCGCGCGCGCGAACGCGGCGATGCGCGCGAGGCGCCGCGCCTCCTCGCGCGAGGCGAAGCGCGCTTCGGCGGCGTTGCGCTCGAGGTGATAGGGGCAGACGTAGTTCGCGCGGCCCTTGAGCAGCGCGACGGTCGCGGGCACGCGGAGCGCGTCGCGCACGAGCGGCAGGTCGCGCCGGAAGAGCTGGTCCTGGAGGGTCTTCGTGCCGGTCGAGACGATCACCTTGCCGCCCGAGAGCAGCGCCGGCACGAGATAGGCGAACGTCTTGCCCGTGCCGGTGCCGGCTTCGGCGACCAGCACCGCGCGGTCGCGGATCGCGGCCGCCACGGCCGACGCCATCTCCACCTGCTGCGGCCGCACCTTGAACCCCGCCACCGCCCGCGCGAGCGGGCCGTCCGCCGCGAAGATCGCCGCGAGCCGCGCGTCGGGCGCCGGGTGCGCCTCGGTCACCGGATCTCTTCGACCCGGACCCACACGCCCGAGGCGGTCGCCGCGCCGGCCGCAGCCCGCGTACCGATCCCCGAGGCCTGCGCGCTCGACTCGGTGCCCACGCCGCCGAGCGGGATCCACTCGCCCAGCCGGCCGCTCACCGTCGTGGCGATGCGCTGCACCTCCGCGCTGCCCGGGCCGAAGCGTCCGGGCGTCGCGCGCTGCGGCAGGATGTCCAGGAACACGCGATCGCCCGCGAGCCGGGGCACCACCTGGAAGCCGGTGTCGATGTTCTGGAACGTCGTCGTGGTCGTGACCGTTCCGCCAGGGCCACGGGTGGTGGTCGTCACCGGGACCGAGCTTCCGGCCGAGATGAACGCCGGGCTGCCCTCGACCGCCTGCACCTGCTGGGTGATGCGCTCGTCGGCGCTACGCTCGAGGGCGCCCACGCCGACCTCGACGCGGTTCGGGCCGCTCGGGCTCCCGACGGTGGCGCTGCCCGAGCTGCCGCTCACGTTGCCCGACACGCCGACGCCCGCCGAGCGCTCGGTGCCGGCGGCATCCTGCCGCACCGAGATGAGCAGCCGGCGGATGGGCGTGTCGAGGGTGGCGACGAGCCGCTTGATCTCGGCGATGTTCGCCGGGCTCGCGCGCACGATGATCTGGCCATTCATGCCCTGGATCGCCCCGCCGCGCTCGACGAAGGGCTGCACGGCCGGGAGCACCTGCTCGACGGTGCGGTGCCGGAGCGGGATGACCTCGAGCTCGGCGCGTGCGGGCGCCGCCACGGCGAGGACGAGGAACAGGAGCGCTGCCAGTCTCATGACGACCCTTCGCGAGATGCCGCGACGAGGATAACGCCCCGGCGCGGAAACCGGCGTGCTTGCATTCGCGCGCCGCGTCTCCTAAATTACTTGAATCATGCCCATCAAGGCAATGTTTTTGCTCGCGTTTGTCGCCGCCGTCGCCGGCTGTGCGACGGTGCCGCCGCTCGTGCCGGACTCGGAGCCGCGAGGGGGTGAGCCGGCGGCCGCGCTGCCGCCCGCGAGCCTGCCGCCGGGCCTGCGCGAGGAGATCGCGTTCGTCGCACTGAGCCTGCTCGGAAAGCCCTACGCCCCAGCCGGCATGTCCCCGGAGACGGGCTTCGATTGCAGCGGCCTCGTCGCCTACGTCTTCCGGCAGGCCTCCCGCGTGAGCCTGCCGCGCAACACGTTCGACCAGGCGCGTGCGGGCGCCGCCGTGCCGGTGGCGGCCCTCGAGCCGGGCGACCTCGTCTTCTACAACACGCAGGCGCGTGACTTCTCGCACGTCGGCATCTACCTCGGCGAATCGCGCTTCATCCACGCGCCGAGCTCGGGCGGCGTCGTCCGCATCGAGAACATGCGCACGCTTTACTGGAGCTCGCGCTTCAACGGCGCGCGGCGTATTGCGGCCGCCGCGTACTGACTCGCGCTTGCAAAACGGCGTCTGCCCGCGCGCTCGTCTTTGCGCCGGGTCAACAAACGCCCGGAAAAACTGCGTAGATTCAGCACGCTAGACCGGCGCGACTAGAGCCGCGTCGCCAAAGTCTTGCGAGTGAGAATGGTTCTTGATAGCATCTCTGTTAGATCCGTTCCATCACGCCGTTTCCACCCCCTACACATGAGTGAACCCCGCATGAGACCCCGCAGCCTCGCCGCGGCCCTCGCCGCCGCCATCGCGCTGAGCGCTCCCGCGCTCGCGCAGGAAAACGTGCTCAACCTCTACACGGCGCGCCACTACTCGACCGACGAGGCGCTCTACACGAACTTCACCAAGCTCACGGGCATCAAGGTGAACCGGATCGAAGGTGGCGAGGACGCCCTCTTCGAGCGGATCAAGGCCGAAGGGGCCAACAGCCCGGCCGACGTGTTCCTCACCGTGGACATCGGCCGGCTGCAGCGCGCCGCCGACGCCGGCATCTTCGCGCCGGTGAAGTCGAAGACGCTCGAGGAGCGCATCCCGCCGCAGTACCGCGACCCGCAGGGCGACTGGTTCGGTTTCTCGGCGCGGGCGCGGATCATCGTCTACAACAAGCTCCTGGTGAAGCCGGGCGAGGTGAAGGACTACGAGGACCTCGCCGACCCGCGCTGGAAGGGGAAGATCTGCGTGCGCTCGTCGATGCACCCCTACCAGCTCTCGCTCACCGCGAGCATGATCGCGAACCTCGGCGAGGCGAAGGCCGAAGAGTGGCTCAGGGGCCTCGTCGCGAACCTCGCGCGGGACCCGAAGGGCGGCGACACCGACCAGATCCGCGCGGTCGCGTCGGGCGAATGCGCGCTCGCGCTCACGAACCAGTACTACCTCGTCCGGCTGATGCGCTCGGCGAAGCCCGAGGACAAGGCCGTTGTGGAGGCGATCGGCTGGGTCTTCCCGAACCAGGCGAACCGCGGCACGCACATGAATATCTCGGGTGGCGGCATGCTCAAGAACGCGCCGCACAAGGAGGCGGCAGTCAAGTTCCTGGAGTACCTCGCGAGCGACGAGGCTCAGCGCTACTTCGCCGACGGCAACAACGAGTGGCCGACCGTGCCGACGGTCAAGATCTCGAACCCCGCGCTCGAGGCGCTCGGCAAGTTCAAGGCCGACCCGATCAACGTCTCGACCATCGCCAAGAACCAGGCGGCCGCGCAGAGGCTCTCCGACCGGGTGGGCTACAAGTAAGGAACCGTCGGCGCCGCGGACGCGGGGGACGCAGAGGCCGCCGAGTGGCGGAGTCGCCGCTCGGCGGCGGAAGTCTGCCAGCCGTGAGCGACCTCGCCCGCGACCCGTCTCGCCCTCGCGGGCGTGCGCGCCGCCAACGGGGTTTCGAACGAGGGGGACACATCCCCCTCGCCCCTTCATCCAGGGGCTGCCGAAAAACGCTTCCCTCTCGATCGCGCCGGTCGTCTTCGCCGTCGGAGAGTGCCGGGAAGCGCCTTTCAACAGCCTCCTAACGCGACAACGGTTCCTCTGCGGCCCTCTGCGTCCTCAGCGGCCGGTGCATTGAGGCCTCTGCGCCCTGCCCGGACGACCGTGACCTCGCGATCTGGCGCGACAGCGCCACCAGCGGCACCAGCCCGACCGCGACGATCACGAGCGAGGGGAGCGCCGCTTCCGCGAGCCGCTCGTCCTTGGCGAGGTTGTAGGCCTCGACCGCGAGGGTGTCGAAGTTGAACGGCCGCATCGCGAACGTCGCGGGCAGCTCCTTCATCACGTCCACGAACACGAGCAGCGCGGCGGGGAGGAGGCTCGGCGCGAGCATCGGCAGGTGCACGCGGAAGAAGGCCTCGAGGGGCGAGCGCCCGAGGC